>CAIMOW010000029.1 GCA_903843235.1 uncultured beta proteobacterium
ACCAGGCACTTGAGGTTTTGCCAAGGAAGTCATAGTTGAGCTTTCTACTAAAGTTTTAGCTTGCATTTTTTCTAAGGGCACACGACTGCACGAAAATAGTTCCTAAAGTCATCTTACGACCATCTCACGCTGTTAAGCTAGGGGTCTGACAATACTAATTCTTAATACGATCTTTACGCCCACTTGAACCACAAAAAGCTTTTCATTCAAGGCATTACCACCTCTGGCAAACCATTTCGCCCCAGTGATTGGGCCGAACGTCTTTGCGGGGTCATGGCTAGCTTTCGCCCTCCAGGCGACGCTGGAGACCCCCGCTTCACTTACTCGCCTTATGTCAGACCAGTCGTTATTGCAAAAGTGAAATGCGTTGTTATTGATACCAGATTGGGTGACCTTGATCCTCGAGCGCTCGACTTTGTCATGAACTTTGCCAAAGACAACAGCCTACCGATCGAAGAGGCTTGTGAGTTTGAACCCAAACCACAAACCCAATCCTAAAAACAAAAACCCGCTCTGATAAGGAGCGGGCTTTGGCAAGAAGATTCTCTTGCCAGCCTAAAACAAACTCAGAATTACGCTGCCATCGCCTTGATAGCTGCAGACAAACGTGACTTCTGACGTGATGCAGTATTTTTATGAGCAATCTTTTTGTCAGCAATCTTGTCGATTGTTGCTTGGGTTGCTGAAAATACTTTAGCTGCAGCAGCTTTGTCACCAGTTTCGATCGCTTTACGAACTGCCTTGATGGAAGTGCGAAGCTTAGAACGCAAACTGGAGTTGTGTTCGTTCTGTTTTACTGCCTGCCGTGCGCGTTTGCGCGCTTGTGCGGTATTGGCCATCTTTAAACCTTGCCTATTAATTTACAAAATACGATTAGTTAAAAATCTACACAGGGTAGTCAGCTACATACAACTTTAAATGCCGACCCACCAAAACCCAAGATTTTACATTAAAGGGGCAAAAAAGCCCAGTCGCCCGATAAATAGGTGAAAATCGGCTCATGAATCTGCTTTCCGCTGCCGCCAAGGTCAGTTCCCTAACCATGCTGTCTCGCATCACCGGCCTCCTCAGGGAGACCTTGATTGCCCGTAGCTTTGGGGCCTCAGAATGGACTGATGCCTTTAATGTCGCCTTTAGATTACCCAACCTATTACGCCGATTATTCGCGGAAGGGGCCTTTTCTCAGGCTTTTGTCCCTATTTTGGGAGAAGTCTCCAGCAATGGAGACCAAAAACAGGCTCAAATCCTCGTAAATGCAGTCGCCACCCTCTTATTTTGGGCTTTGCTCCTAGCGGTACTCCTGGGCGTCATTGGCGCCCCCTTGCTTATTCTGGTGATTGCTACAGGCTTTAGGGGCGGCCCGGCTTATGAGGCCAGCATCGTCATGACCCGCATCATGTTTCCGTATATTGGGCTAATTTCCATGGTTTCCCTCTCAGCAGGGATTCTCAATACCTTTCGGCGTTTTGCGATTCCCGCCTTTACCCCCGTTTTGCTCAATCTAGCCCTGATCGGCTGTGCCGTCTTTTTGGCGCCACAACTCGAGCAGCCTATCTACGCTCTGAGTATCGGCGTTCTTTTGGGGGGTGTTTTGCAACTGGCAATCCAAGTTCCAGCACTTTCACGTTTGGGATTATTACCGCGCATTGGGTTGCTCCCTAGAGCCATTAAGACTGCCATCACCAATCCCGAGGCAAATCGAGTCCTAAAACTCATGGGTCCCGCAGTCTTTGCCGTCTCTGTTGCCCAAATTTCTCTTCTCATCAATACCAATATCGCATCTCGCCTACCAGCTGGAAGCGTCTCTTGGCTTTCTTACGCAGATAGATTGATGGAGTTTCCAACAGCACTTTTGGGTGTGGCACTTGGCACAGTCCTATTACCAAGCCTAAGTAAAGCAAATGCCCAAAATGATTTGGAGCATGCTGGTGAATTGCTTATCTGGGGATTGCAGCTGACATTCTTGTTGGCCGCCCCTTGCGCACTGACACTCTTTATTTTTGGCGAACCCTTAGCCGCAGTGTTGTATCACTATGGCAAATTTAATGCACTTGATGTCTTGATGACGCAACGCGCTTTGGCTGCCTATGGCGTAGGTCTGATTGGCTTAATTTTGGTGAAAATTTTGGCGCCCGGCTTTTACTCCCGCCAAGATATTCGCACCCCCGTCAAAATTGGTTTACTCGTTTTAGTGGCAACCCAATTGGCCAACCTCATCTTCGTACCTTGGCTTGGGCATGCAGGACTCGCACTCTCCATTGGTGCTGGCGCATGCCTGAATGCTGGCTTGCTTTGGATTGGCTTGCGCAAACGCGGCGCTCTACCTGACGCTGCCTGGGGAAAATATCTGGGGCAACTGTGCTTGGCTCTGATTCCTTTTGGATTTTTGCTGCACTACGCAGCAAATGCACATGATTGGATCGCCCTACAAGCCAATCCCTGGATCCGCATTGGGTTAATAGCTGGCTGGCTCAGTGCAGCCGCAGTAATTTACTTTACCGCATTAGGCCTCGTTGGAATTCGCTGGCAAAAATTTCTACGTCATGCAAAATAGCTCTTATGCCAACACAACAACTCGACTATTTCACCTCCTTAGTTGCCGAGGATGAACACCTCCCTTTAACGGAAGCAGCCATTGCTGTTGCACAGCATGCCTATCCAGATCTCGATGTCCAAGGCGTACTAGATCAGATTGATCAATTGGGCACCAAGCTCAAAACACGGATTACTGCAGATACCGCGCCAATGCAGCGCCTACAAATTCTCAAGCACTTCTTTTACGCAGAGTTAGGCTTTGGCCCTAACCCGAATGATTTTTATGCACCCGAGAATTCTTATCTACATCAGATCATTGAGAACCGCAGGGGTATCCCCATCTCTTTGGCTATCTTGATGATGGAGCTAGGCCAACAAATCGGCCTCAAGATTCGGGGGGTGTCCTTCCCCAATCATTTCATGATGCGAATCTCCTTGCAGCAAGGCGAGATCATCATGGATCCCCTGACTGGTGATTCGCTCTCCAAGAATCAATTGCAAGAGATGCTTGATCCTTACCTCGATGCTAAGGGCTATCGCGGAGAATTAAGTCTGCCATTGAATCTTTTCTTGCGTGCCTCAAGCCCACGAGAAATTCTTTCTCGCTTTCTCAGAAATCTCAAAATGATTTACTCAGAGCATGAGCGTTGGGAGCGACTGCTTGGGGTTCAAGAACGACTAGTTATTCTCTTGCCAGACTCCGTAGAAGAAATCCGCGATCGCGGTTTGATCTTTGCACAGCTAGAGTATCTACGTCCTGCGCTGGCAGATATGCAACGTTATGTTGAAGAAGTCCCTGGTGCAGAAGATGCCAGCGATATTCGTGAGCACATTGCTACGCTCGAAGGCCAAACAAAACTGCACTAAATGCTTGGTGCAGTTTTGTTGATATCCTTTTCTGCTACTTATTTTTCTAGCTATTTTTCTTGCGCTGAAATAATTTATACAGCGCTGCCAACATCACTGGCACAGCGGCAGTACCAATACCAACCAAAACAATGATGTTGAGATTCTCCCGAATCATCGGAATATTTCCAAAAAAATAACCTGCGACCACAAGCCCAAATATCCACAATGCAGCGCCAGTAATATTAAATAATTGGAAGCGAGAAAAGTTCATCTCCGATACACCAGCTACAAATGGTGCAAAGGTTCGAATAATGGGCAAGAAGCGCGCCAAGATGATGGTCTTACCACCATGCTTCTCATAAAAAGAATGGGTCTTACGCAAAGCAGCTTGGTCAATCCAACGAGATTTGCTGCTAAATACGCGATGGCCAATCCAACGGCCAATGAAATAGTTCACGGTATTGCCAGCAACAGCGGCAACCAGCAAACCAAAGCACAAGGCCCAAAGATTAAAGTGCTCCGTAGCGCAATAGGCTCCTGCAATAAAGAGCAATGAGTCCCCAGGTAAAAACGGTGCGACCACCAAGCCGGTCTCTGCAAAAATAATCGCAAACAACAAACCATACGCCCAGTAGCCATATTGCTGAATCACCACATCAAGATGGCGGTCAATATGCAGCAATAAGTCACTTATTTGCAAAAGGATATCAATCAACTTAGACTCCAACGATTAGCATGAAGCGGATATTAACAGGCTCCTATAATCAAGGGATGCAAACTGAATCCAACATTCAGCCTCAGCATGCCCCTGTTAGCAGGCCCATCCTCTGTATCGTGGGTCCTACAGGCGCAGGCAAAACCCATCTCGCCATGTCTCTCGCAGAGTATGCACAATCGCTTGGCATGACAATTGAACTGATCAGCATGGATTCTGCTTTAGTCTATCGTGGTTTAGATATTGGTAGCGCTAAACCTACCCAAGCAGAACAGGCTGCAGTGATTCATCATCTCATTGATATTTTGGATCCAACAGAGGTTTATTCAGCAGCAAAGTTTGCCAATGATGCAAAGCGACTCTGTGAAGAAATACGCGTACGCGGCAATATCCCTGTCGTTGTCGGTGGCACGATGTTGTATTGGCGCGCATGGGCGCATGGCCTATCTTCTTTACCACCTGCTGACGCAGATATACGTGCCCGCTTAGACGAGCAAGGCAAAGTGATTGGCTGGCCAGCGATGCACGAAGAATTAATAAAGCTTGATCCGATCACAGCAGCACGCTTAATGCCCAATGATTCTCAACGGGTACAACGCGCCCTTGAAATTTATGAAATTACCGGAAAGCCCATGTCTGATTTACTAGCAGACTCGCCCAGCCAAGATGGTAGAGAAGGCTCCGCCATTCCAGAGTGGATTAATCTTGTTTCCCTTGAGCCCAGTGATCGTGCAAGATTGCACGCCAATCTAGAAAAACGGTTTGATGAAATGCTCATCAGTGGATTGATTCAAGAAGTTGAGAGGCTTCGCACTAACACTGCCCTACATCCCGATCTACCGGCCATTCGCTCAGTAGGGTACCGACAAATTTGGGAATATCTAGATGGTCAGTCCGATTGGGATCAGATGCGCTACAAAGCCTTAGCGGCTACAAGACAACTGGGCAAAAGACAGCTGACCTGGTTGAGGGCGATCGCTGGCAGAAATACTTTTGACCCCTTCAACCCAAACGCGTTAAAAGCAGCCTTAGATTACTGCAAGCAAACTTTAATTAAATCAGCTTAGATAACGATTGTTTGCGGAGCGTCTTTAGGGCGCTCAACCACTTCACCAACAGTCCACGCTGTTAAGCCTTGGCCATTGAGTGACTGAATAGCAACTTCTGCTTGATCGGCAGAAACAATCACTACCATGCCAATACCGCAGTTAAAGACACGCACCATCTCCGCATCGGCAACGCCACCCTTCATTTGCAACCAACGGAAGAGTTCTGGCATTTGCCAGCTGTCGCGATGTAAAACTGCTTGGGTATTTTCTGGGAGTACACGCGGTACGTTATCTACTAAACCACCGCCAGTAATGTGCGCCATACCTTTAACGTTGATTTCTGAAATCAACTTTAGGAGTGGCTTCACGTAAATTTCTGTAGGAGCCATCACCACATCGCCCAATGGGCGGCCACCTAAATCATCAGTTGGTTTTGCGCCAGCGCGTTCAATAATTTTGCGCACCAAAGAATAACCATTGGAATGCGCACCACTGGAAGCGATCGCCAATACAACATCGCCTGGGGCAATCGTTGCACCAGTAATAATTTTGGATTTCTCAACCGCGCCCACAGCAAATCCAGCTAGGTCATACTCACCTGGAGGATACATGCCAGGCATTTCAGCAGTTTCACCACCGATGAGGGCGCAGCCAGATAATTCACAACCATGGGCAATACCAGCCACAACAGTAGTTGCCGTATCAACGCTTAGCTTGCCGCAAGCAAAATAATCTAAGAAAAAGAGTGGTTCTGCACCCTGTACCAAAATATCGTTGACGCTCATCGCCACCAGATCTTGACCGATGGTGTCGTGGCGATTCCATTCAAAAGCTAAGCGCAGTTTGGTGCCAACGCCATCGGTACCCGAAACCAATACTGGTTCTTTGTAGCGCTTAGGCACCTCAAAAAGGGCTCCGAAACCGCCGATACCAGCCAAAACACCCTCACGCATGGTCTTTTTAGCCAAAGGCTTAATACGATCAACTAAGTCATCTCCAGCATCAATGTCGACGCCAGCGTCGCGGTAGGAAAGGCCTTTTGAAGAGGAATTAGTAGATGAGGTCATGGCAGAAGTAGAAGATTAGTAAAAACGCTACTTGATCAGTAGAATCATTGAATTCTAGAGGATTCATGCACGATGGCTGAAATTTTTACCCCTTTTCTCACTGCATTCATTCTGGCGTATGCCCTGCGCCCAGTTTGCCTATGGCTTGAAGGGAAAAAGATCCCCCGCACTGTGGCAGCTGCCATCGCCATGATTGTTGGTCTCGGGCTAGTTTTTTTCATCCTAGCCCTATTTATCGGCTTGCTTAAAAACGAGATCCCCCTCATCAAAACGCAGTTACCAAACTGGATCCAAAATACCCAAGCTTGGTTAGGCCCAAAGCTAACTGAATTTCATATCAATATTGATTGGATTGATCTGAAGGCCAATGTTACCCAAAAAATCACCGAGCATATCAACGATAACGCTGATGCACTCATGAGCACGACCTTCGACACAGTATTGATGTCTGGAAGTTCTGTGATCGCTGGTTTTGTGAATGCAGTATTGATTTTGTTTGTCATGTTCTATCTGCTCATCGACTGGGACCACTTCTTCGTATTGCTTAAACAAATAGTTCCCCAGCGTGCTCAAGAAACCGTATATCACCTTGCAATGCATACTGATGGCTTGCTTTCTCAATACCTGAGAGGAATGCTAATTGTTATATCCATCATGTCTATTTTTTATAGCGTTGGTTTAAGCTTCATTGGCATCAAAGGAGCAGTTGCCTTGGGTGTATTCACCGCACTTATGATTGTGATTCCTTACATTGGAATTGCGCTTGGCCTTACATTGGCAGTCCTTTCTGCACTCCTACAATTTGGCCCAGGCAGCGCCGTCATTGGCGTGCTGATCGTTTACGGCATTGGGCAATTTCTTGAAGGCTTCTTTCTCACGCCTCGCTTAGTTGGTGAGCGCATTGGCCTGCATCCCGTGGCCGTTCTGTTCGCCCTGTTATTGTTTGGCAAGTTGTTTGGCTTCTTTGGTGTGCTTCTCGCCCTGCCGATTAGCGCAGTCAGCCTAGTGCTAATGAAATACACCTGGTCACGCTATACCCAAAGCGCTTGGTATCAAAAGTAGGCTTAGTGGTAATGAATAAAACTCCACTGCCGAGACAATTTGCACTTGATATCAGCCACACTCCCAAAGCCACCCTCGACAATTTTTTACCAGGCGAGGATCTAGCGCTTCTTGCTAGTTTGCGTAACTTGGTTGATCGCTGGGCAAGCAGAAAAAGTAATGGCACCACAGATAATCCTTTAAATGAACGCTGGATTTACTGGTGGGGGCCAGAAGGCTCAGGACGCAGTCACCTTCTCTCAGCGCTAGGTAATGCAGCAGAACAATTGGGCATTGAGCACTTCCCCCTTAGCCCAACTGAACCCATCTCCTGGGTGCGGCTCGAAGAAAAAATGAGCTACTTGGGCGAGCTTGATAGACCCTCTATCATTACCGTGGATGATGTAGACCGCTTAGATGAGCGTCTGGTTGCTGCCTTCTTTCGGATTCTCAATGGTGTTCAAGCAAGTAAGGCCATTCATATCTTTATGGCTGGTAAAGCAGCGCCAGCTAACCTAGAGCTACGCGAAGACCTGCGCACACGCCTTGGTTGGGGTTTGATCTTCCAAACCCATCTTTTAGACGATGATGAGAAAATACAAGCCTTAGAACAAGCAGCTCAGGCTCGTGGTCTCGTGCTATCACCAGACGTACTACCTTGGCTGTTAAATCGCTTTTATCGTGACATGCCAAATTTAATGGCCTTAATAGATGCTTTAGATTCTTACTCTCTAGAAACAAAACGGGCCGTAACCTTGCCGCTAGTGCGAGAGCTCTTACAGCCCAAATAAAAATATTTAATGACTCAACTTGCCCTCTTCGACCTAGATAACACCCTCTTACCTTGCGATAGCGATTACGAATGGGGGCAATTCTTGGCCCGCATTGGGGTAGTCGATAGTCAATATTACGCAACACAAAATGAGCGTTTCTATCAAGATTACAATGCTGGCAAGCTAGATATCCATGAATTCCTTCGCTTTGCCTTAAAGCCACTCTCGGAGCATTCACGTGCCCAACTTAAAGAATGGCACGATGCCTTTATGAATGAAGTGATCCATGGCCAATTACGCCAACAAGCCTTGGATCTCGTTAAGCGCCATCAAGATGCTGGAGACCTCTGTTGTGTGGTCACCGCTACCAATAGCTTTGTTACTCGCCCTATCGTGGAGCGCTTTGGCATCGAGCATCTGATTGCCACTGAACCTGCGACTACGGGAGATAATCCCCTAGCGAACTTCACGGGTGAAGTAAAAGGCATTCCAAACTTCCGTGAAGGTAAGATCCAGAGGGTGAACGATTGGTTAGCAACCCAAAACCTTGCTTTAGACCAATTGCCGCGCAGTTATTTTTACTCGGATTCAATGAATGATTTACCACTTTTAGAAAAGGTTAGTAATCCTGTTGCCACTAATCCAGATACACGTCTTCGTAGCGAAGCAGCCAAACGCAATTGGCCTATTCTTGAATTGTTTGCATGATTACTAAATTCATCAAGCGAATCTTGCGTCGTGATCCCATGGATCGACATACTCAAGCCAATCACACAGGTGCACCGAAGCGCGTCCCAAAAAAAACCCATCGCATTGATCCACATCTACTTTCTAAAAACGCAGTCAAAGTTACGCACACACTCCAACAAGCTGGCTATGAAGCTTTTATCGTGGGTGGTGCAGTACGTGATTTAGCTCTTGGCATTGGGCCAAAAGATTTCGATGTAGCAACCAATGCAACTCCAGACCAAGTACAAAAACTCTTTCGCAAAGCGCGCCTTATTGGTCGTCGTTTTCAGATTGTGCACGTCACTTTTTTTGGTAAGGGTGTACCGGAGATTATTGAAGTATCAACCTTTAGAGCCTTGCTGGATAACGCTGGAGACCATGTGGCCGAGAGTGGCCGCATTCTACGCGATAACGTTTGGGGCTCGCAGCATGAAGATGCTGCACGACGTGATTTCAGCATTAACGCCATGTATTACGACCCAGCCACGGAGACAGTTCTTGACTATCACGGCGGTATGGCTGACATGCAAAAGAAGACCTTACGAATGATTGGTGATCCCGCGAAACGTTATCGCGAAGATCCCATTCGGATGTTGCGCGCGATTCGCTTTGCCGCCAAAACAGGATTTACTTTAGACGTTGCAACTCGGGCACCAATTGCCAAGCTTGGCAATTTAATTCATGATGTGCCTGCAGCTCGCCTCTTTGATGAAATCCTTAAGCTATTAATGTCTGGGTATTCTTGGGCAGCTATTCAAGGCTTGCGCGATGCGGGATTGCACCATGGTCTACTCCCTCTGCTCGATCACATTCTAGATACGAAAGCGGGCTCTAAAGACGCCAAAGATTTTGTTCGCCTAGCGCTCGCCAATACTGACGAACGCATCCAATCTGGCAAAAGTGTTTCTGCCGGCTTCCTCTTTGCAACCTTGCTCTGGCCTGATCTTCTGAAAAACTGGAAGCAGAACATTGCTAAAGGTATGTCTAATATTCCAGCACTTCATGATGCGATGGACGATACGATCGCCACCCAAAGTAGTGGCATGACGATTCAGCGCCGCTTTGAGAGCGATATGCGAGAAATCTGGTCCATGCAGCCTCGTTTTGAAAAGCGGGTTGGCCGCTACCCTTATCGCCTCATTGAGTCCCCTCGCTTTAGAGCGGGTTATGACTTTATGCTGCTTCGTTGCGCGACTGGCGAACAAAATCCTGCTTTGGGTGAATGGTGGACCAGCTTTATTGCTGCAGAGCCTGATGGACAAGAGGCTTTGATGGCATCCGCTAAAAATGAATCTGGCAACAGTAATACCAATCCCCCAGCCAAAAGACGACGCCGCAGAAAACCTAAAGCGGCCACACCCGCTGAAGGTGACGCAAGCTAAGCAAGATTGAAGAAATTTCAGTAAAGTAGTTTTATATCTTGTTTGGGAACTGTATGGCTCGAGCGTTTATTGGATTTGGCGGCAACATCGGCGACACACGTCAGCTCATTACTGATGCGATCGTATGCCTTGCCCAACGCAGAGAGCTCACCATCCTGGCCAAAAGCTGTTTTTATCAAAGTGCGCCCGTTGAAGCTTTGGGCGGTGACTATATCAATGCCGTCATTGAAATTGAGACTGAACTGAGCCCCTACGGCCTTTTGCATATCTGCCAGGCCGTTGAACAAGAATTTGGTCGGGAACGTCCCTACACCAATGCCCCGCGCACTTTAGATCTAGATATTCTGACATTTGAAGGAATTTCTCAAAACGATACTGAATTGACTTTGCCTCATCCCCGCATCATTGAGCGCTCATTTGTCCTGCTGCCACTACTAGAGATTGCACCGGATTTCTTCCTACCGAATTTCGGCGAGCTGAAGAGCTATTTACCTCAAGTAGCCCACCAAAGAATTGAAAAACTACCCTGCCGTAACTGTAATTGCGGGGAAACAGCCGTTTCTGGCCAAACAGCGCATTAATTCATTAAACTCTCGCCATGGGTTACTTACAGGGCGATAAGCCAATCTCGATTACTAAACTCCTCGCAATGCATGCTGAGCGAGAAAAAATTACTATGCTCACCGCATACGACTCGACTATGTCTGCGCTTTTGAATCGCTGTGGCGTTGAGACGATTTTGATTGGTGACTCGCTAGGTAATGTGATTCAAGGTCATTCCAGCACTACTTCCGTTACGGTTGAGCAAGTGGCTTACCACACAGAATGCGTAGTCCGCGCGAACACCCATGCATTCATCATTGCCGACTTACCCTTTGCTAGTTATGGTGATCCGGTCCAGGCTCTAGACTCTGCTGCCCAACTCATGCGTGCTGGCGCAGATATGGTGAAGCTTGAAGGTGGTGGCGACTGGCAAGTGGACATTATTCGATATCTGGTTGAGCGAAGCGTGCCTGTTTGCGCCCATCTTGGGTTACTGCCTCAATCTGTTCATCTCTTAGGCGGCTACAAGGTACAAGGCAAATCCAAAGATGCTGCAACCCTTATGCTCGAACAAGCAATTGCTTGCCAAGATGCCGGGGCTCAGATGGTCGTGCTTGAAGCAATTCCTTCTTCGCTGGGAGAAAAAATTACTGCTGAACTTCATATCCCCACCATTGGGATTGGTGCAGGACCAGATTGCTCTGGGCAGGTTTTAGTTTTGCAGGATATGTTGGGCATCAGCCCAGGAAAACCACCCAAGTTTGTTAAAAACTTTATGGATGGTCATGCCTCTATTGAAGCTGCAGTCAAAGCCTATATTCGAGAAGTTAAATCCGGAAAGTTCCCCGGATCCGAACACGGCTTTGCTGGTTAATTAACTAAAGAAGCTCTTCACACCCTCAAACCAACCCTTTTGATGTGGGTTATGTTTGTCGCCACCTGACTTTAGGCTGTCATCAAATTTCTTGAGTAAGCCCTTTTGTTCCTCCGTGAGTTTTACTGGCGTCTCCACCATCACATGAACAAATAGATCACCAATGAGGGATGAGCGTAAGCCTTTGATGCCTTTGCTACGCAAGCGGAATGTCTTACCAGTTTGCGTACCTTCCGGAATCGGGAACTCAACACGCCCAGAAAGCGTTGGCACTTCAATAACGCCACCAATAGTAGCGGTCGCAAAGGAGATCGGCATCTGCACATGCAGATCACTACCATCACGCTCAAAGACCTTGTGAGGCTTGACTCTGACTTCAACATAGAGATCTCCGGCGGGACCGCCGTTGATACCAGGCTCGCCATTACCAACGGAACGCACACGCATGCCATCATCAATGCCTGCGGGGATTTTAATCTCGAGTGTTTTTTGTTCTTTGTGTTTACCGCTGCCATGACAAGTCTTACACGGCTTCGGAATGTACTCACCAGTGCCGCGGCACTTAGGGCAAGTTTGTTGCATCGAGAAGAAACCTTGCTGAACCCTGACTTGACCATGGCCATCGCAGGTTGAACACTTTTCAGCTTTACTTCCAGGCTCGGCCCCAGTGCCATGACACGGCTTGCAACTACTCCAACTTGGTACGCGAATTTGGGTGGTGTAACCCTCAGCTGCTTGTTCAAGCGTGATGTCCATGTTGTAGCGTAAGTCAGCGCCCTTATAAACCTGAGGGCCAGCATGACGACCACCACCTTGACCGAAGATGTCACCAAAAATATCACCGAAGGCATCGGCAAAACCACCGCCACCAAAACCACCGCCACCAAAACCACCCATCGAAGGGTCTACACCGGCATGACCATATTGATCATAGGCAGCGCGTTTATTAGAATCTGTCAGGGTTTCATATGCTTCTTTGACTTCTTTAAATTGCCCTTCAGCTGTTTTGCTATCCGGATTGCGATCGGGGTGATGCTTCATGGCTAATTTGCGGTAGGCTGCCTTTAGCTCTGCATCGCTAGCACCCTTTGCTACACCAAGTACTTCGTAATAATCGCGTTTACTTTTCGGCACAACTCTTCCTCTCTACAACCTGAATGACACAAGTCGGCACGAGGCCGACTTGTTATTTAGTTACTTCAAAAAAACAACCTATAAATGACTCCGATTACTTTTTGTCATCAACCTCTTTAAAGTCGGCATCAACCACATCTGCATCAGGAGCTGCAGCAGCTTGTGCGCCGCTTGGAGCCGCGCCTGGAGCGCCACCAGCTTTAGCCTGTTCAGCAGCCATGGCCTTTTCGCCAAGCGTCTGGCTTGCCTTACCCAAAGCTTCGGTCTTAGCTTCAATCGCAGCTTTATCACTACCTTTGATGGCTTCGTCCAACTCCTTCAAGGCAGCTTCAATCGCTTCTTTTTCAGCGGCCTCTAGACTTGCACCATGCTCTTCCAAAGCTTTCTTGGTAGAGTGAGCCAAAGCATCAGCAGTGTTACGAGCAGTTACCAGCTCAAGCACTTTCTTGTCTTCAGCAGCATTGGCTTCAGCATCCTTAACCATGCGTTGAATTTCTTCTTCGGTCAAACCAGAATTAGCCTTAATGGTGATCTTGTTTTCTTTACCAGTGGTTTTGTCTTTTGCAGTGACATGCAAAATACCGTTGGCATCAATATCAAAGGTCACTTCAATTTGTGGCAAACCACGTTGTGCTGGGGCAATACCTTCTAAGTTGAATTCACCAAGCAACTTGTTCGCTGCAGCCAATTCACGCTCACCCTGGAAGCACTTAATCGTTACAGCAGGTTGATTATCTTCCGCAGTGGAGTAGACCTGTGAATGCTTAGTAGGAATCGTGGTGTTCTTCGGAATCATCTTGGTCATTACGCCGCCCAAGGTTTCGATACCCAATGACAGTGGGGTAACGTCCAAGAGCAATACGTCTTTACGATCACCAGACAATACGGAACCTTGAATTGCAGCACCAACAGCAACTGCTTCATCAGGGTTAACGTCTTTGCGTGGCTCTTTACCAAAAATTTCTTTTACTTTGTCTTGCACTGCAGGCATACGGGTTTGACCACCGACCAAAATTACGTCATCGATCTCAGTTACGTTTACACCAGCATCTTTAATAGCCGTGAGGCAAGGCCCAGCCGTACGCATGATCAACTCTTCAACCAAAGATTCCAACTTAGCTCGGGTTAATTTGAGGTTCAAGTGCTTAGGGCCGCTGGCATCAGCGGTCACGTAAGGCAGGTTAATTTCTGTTTGTTGGGTAGATGACAATTCGATCTTGGCTTTTTCAGCGGCATCTTTTAAGCGCTGTAATGCCAATACGTCTTTGCTTAAATCAACGCCTTGTTCTTTCTTGAACTCAGCAATTATCCAGTCGATGATACGTTGGTCAAAGTCTTCACCACCTAAGAATGTGTCACCGTTGGTCGAGAGCACTTCGAACTGCTTCTCACCATCAACGTTAGCAATCTCAATGATGGATACGTCGAACGTACCACCACCCAGGTCATACACGGCAATCTTGCGATCAACCTTGTCTTGCTTATCCAAACCAAATGCCAATGCAGCAGCAGTCGGCTCATTGATGATGCGCTTGACATCTAAACCAGCAATACGACCAGCATCTTTAGTTGCTTGACGTTGACTGTCATTGAAATAAGCTGGCACAGTAATCACTGCCTCAGTCACCTCTTCTCCAAGGTAGTCTTCTGCGGTTTTTTTCATTTTGCGCAAGATCTCTGCAGACACTTGCTGTGGCGCCATTTTCTTATCACGCGCCTCAACCCAAGCATCACCGTTATCCGCTTGAATGATGGTGTAAGGCATCAGGCCGATATCTTTTTGCACTTCGGCATCAGTAAATTTACGTCCCATTAAACGCTTGACTGCGTAAACAGTGTTTTTAGGATTGGTTACTGATTGACGCTTTGCAGGCGCACCAACCAAGACTTCACCGTCCTCCATGTAGGCGATGATGGATGGGGTTGTACGACCGCCTTCAGCGTTCTCAAGAACCTTAGGGGTATTGTTTTCAATAACTGAAACGCACGAGTTCGTGGTTCCTAAGTCAATTCCGATAATTTTTCCCATGATTGCTCCAAATAAATTGTTTGTTTGATTGCGATAAATCGATACCCAATAAATGGGGTCTAAAAAGTAAAATTCAAGGGCTAAAAGTGCAAAAAAGGCAGAAATCTGCCCTTTTTTGCGTTTTTTGGCTTTTTTGGGCCAATAAAAGCCTTATTTAGCCGCGCTGACCATTACTAAGGCAGGTCTTAAGACGCGATCTGAGATCGAATACCCTCTTTGAAGTACAGAAACCACGGTATTGGCATCTTGCTCGGATGGCACCGAGGCGATTGCTTGATGGTGATGGGGGTCGAATTTATCGCCTACGGCTGGGTTAATTTCAGCCATGCGACCTTTTTCAAAGGCGCTGAGCAACTGCTTTAGTGTGATCTCAAGACCTTCCTTAAAGGCTTTGGCATCAACCGCTTCAGCATTCAGAGCTGCGTACAAACTATCCGTGACTGGCACTAAATTCTCCGCAAAACCCTCAATGGCAAATTTATGGGCCTTAGCAATATCCTCCACGGCACGACGGCGAATATTCTCGCCCTCAGCTTTTGCACGCAGGTAGTTGTCTTGCATTTCTGCAAGTTTCTGATTTAAGTCAGCAATCACTTGCTCAGGCGTTTGGGCGGCGAGCTCTGGCTCGGTAGCAGCTTGAGCCTGTTGTTCGGCATCCAATTGCTCTTTGGATTGATCTTCAGGGGGGTGTTGGTTTTCTTGTGTCATGGCAACTAATTCACTTTTCTTTAAGAATGGCTACTTCTTTGCAATATGGGGGCAGATGATTCAATTTCAAGTGAGGACTTTACTGCCTGAGCACGTTGGCTGCGCAAAGTCAGTTCGGCGTCCGATTCAACACCCAAAGGCCAACCCAACAAATGTTGATAGGCAATATCACTTAAGGCATCAATCCATTTTGGATTGCTATTCAGACAAGGAATGTAACGGTAATCTTTCCCACCATGCTCCAAGAAAATCTCACGCGCTTCCATCGCAATCTCTTCTAACGTTTCTAAGCAATCTGCTGGAAACCCTGGGCAGAAAATATCAATCCGTTGACAACCTTCTTTTGCTAACTTCTCAATAGTGGGGGCGGTATAAGGTTTAAGCCACTCCGCTCTTCCAAAGCGAGATTGGAATGTAACGAGATATTGCTCGGCGTCCAAACCAAGCTCCTCACCTAGTAGGCGGCCTGTTTTAAGGCATTCGCAATGATAGGGATCCCCCTTCATTAAATTGCGTTTAGGCAGGCCATGGAAAGACATGACCAAGCGATCACCTTTTGAAAAATCGGGTCGACCATCTTTGCCCCATGCACTCAAGACTTGATCACGCAAAGCGGCAATATATGCAGGGTTATCGTGATAGTGCTTTACTAAACGCAACTCCGGCTGATTACGCCAAGTCCCCAAGACCCTAAAGACTTCATCAAAACTCGACGCGGTAGTTGTCGCAGAATATTGAGGATATAAAGGCAGTAGCAATAAACGCTCCATCCCTTGATCCTGAAGGGCTTTAAGAGCTACAGTCGTAGATGGCTGCCCGTAACGCATCGCTAAATCGACCAAGACTATGTGGCCTTGATCAGCAAATTTCTCACCAAGTGCTTTTGCTTGCAAGCGTGAGTAGTGCATTAAAGGCGAGCCCAATTTTGGCAGCCAAATCGAGGCGTATTTTTTTGCAGAGGCACCACAACGAATGGGCAAAATAATGCCATTCAAAATGCACCACCAAATCACCCGCGGAATTTCGACGACACGAGGATCAGAAAGAAATTCTTTGAGATAGGCTCGCACCGCTTTGGGTGTGGGTGCGGATGGTGTACCCAAGTTCAACAGGAGTACTGCCGTCTTAGTGGTGCGTAAATGTGGATTTTCGTTCAAGGCAGTTTGTCTCTAAAATAATTGTTAGGTTAATGTCATTTGACTTGCTAGTAATTAAGAGCTTAAAGCGCCAGACAATAATTTAGAAGTGATATCCACAATCGGAATCACTCTGTCATATGCCATGCGAGTTGGCCCAATCACCCCTAGCGTACCCACTATCTGACCGTCAACGCTGTATGGCGCACTAATCACTGCTAAATCTTCATAAGGGAGAAGATCACTTTCACCGCCAATAAATATTTGAATTCCATCTGCGTGACTCGATACATCCAAGAGTTGCATCAGCACTGACTTTTGCTCAAGCATGTCAAACATCTTGCGCAACTTATCTAAGTTAGAACTTAAGTCGCCCACATTAAGCAGGCGGCGCTCACCAGACATCACGACCTCACTTTGACCCATGCCATAGTCTGATACCCCGCTTTGCAAAGCCAAAGCCATCAAACCAGCAATATCGCTACGCAAGTTGTCTAAATCAGATTTAAGGTGGGCTCGCACATGCTCAAAACTCTTGCCAGCAAATTGGGCATTAATGAAGTTACCCGCCTCAATCAGCTGGCTCGGGGTGTAATCTTGAGTGGTTGGCAAAATCCGGTTTTGCACATCACCCTCTGGGGTCACCACAATCAAGAGAATCTTGCCTTCGCCCAGACGCAAAAATTCAATATGCTTAAAAACTTGGGCACGCTTGGGTGTCATTACCACCCCAGCAAAATGGGTCAAATTCGATAAAAGTTGAGCCGCTGAGCTCAAAACTCGCTGGGGGGAATCTGGCAGAAGTCCTTTTTCAACCTCACGGGCAGCTATTTCTTCTAATGGGCGCACGGTCACCATGGTGTCCACAAATAAACGATAGCCCCTTGGGGTTGGGATACGCCCGGCTGAGGTGTGCGGGCTGGTTACCAAGCCCATATCCTCCAAATCTGCCATCACATTCCGAATGGTGGCAGCCGAGAGGTCTAAACCAGAGAAGCGGGATAGTGTGCGCGAGCCAATAGGCTGCCCCTCTTCAATATAGCGTTCGATGAGGGTTTTCAGTAAAGCGCGGGAACGATCATCCATGGTGGAAGGGATTTTATGCCTATGGTTTAATCGTTATATGTTAAGCCCATCCTCAAATTCCGCCAAAAAGGCATTTAGCCGACTTGCGTTTGTCGGTAAATATCAGGCCGACGGGATTGAGGAGCATTTAAATGAGCTGGCTAAGCTCGTTTCTGGTCTAGGTTGCGAGGTATTTTTTGAGACCTCTACCGCCAATCATTTAAAGCTCACGGGATACCCCAGCAAGAGTATCGAAGAATTTGCAGGGGCAATTGATCTGGCAGTAGTTTTGGGCGGCGACGGCACGATGCTTGGCATTGGACGTCAACTAGCTGGCAGTAACGTCCCTCTCGTCGGAATTAATATGGGGCGTCTTGGTTATATGACGGACATTCCCATTGGAGATGTGCAAACTATTTTGCCAAAGATTATCGCTGGTGAATACGAAGCTGACACAAGAACATTATTGGATGCAGTGGTCCTGCGTAACGGCAAAGTGATCAATCGCGCCCTCGCTCTGAATGATGTTGTCGTGAACCGCTCTGGTATCTCTGGGATGGTTGAGCTTGCAGTGCAAGTCAACGGGTCCTTTATGTACAACCAACGTTCTGATGGCTTGATTGTTTCTACGCCCACCGGATCTACTGCTTATGCCCTATCTGCGGGCGGCCCCATCCTACATCCGCGCGTTGCAGGTATCTTATTGGCACCGATTGCGCCACACTCGCTTTCCAATCGTCCAATCGTATTGCCTCAGGATGCCGTAACTAGCATTGAAGTGGTTGAGGGTCGCGAAGTGATTGTGAATTTCGATATGCAATCCCAAACCAATTTGGAATCAGGCGACAAAATTGAAGTACGTCAATCTGACAAAACTATTACCCTCTTGCACCCTCGCAACCATAGTGACTACAAAACCTTGCGCGAGAAACTGCACTGGAATGAGTACCCATCGACATTCTGATGTCGAGTTCTTTGCTACGCTAAGACATGCTTCAAACTCTTGCACTCCGTGACT
>CAIMOW010000030.1 GCA_903843235.1 uncultured beta proteobacterium
ACCAGTTTGGAATAGATTTTTTGGATTTCTTCAGTCATGACTGCTTTCGGGTGTGCACTTTAGGTTCATTATTCCACCAAGCTTGCAGTGATCTCATTAATCCACGAGCTTTGTATATTGATATATCAAGACTATATCCTATGGGTGGGGCAGTGTCTAAGTGGCTCATTTGAGTTCAAGGTCTGCTCTGTAGCCACTATTTGTCTTATTCTGTTATACAGTTATATAGGCTTGATTTAGCCAATGAGGGTTAGTTATTTCTTGTCGGTATGATCTTAATTGCATACCCATAATAGCGTCAATATAGTGTGATAGCCTTGTACATGTTGTTAATTTCATAATTATTCGGAGAATTAAATGATTTCATTTAAACGAGCCCTATTGGTTCTATCGGTTTTTGTCGTTGGACTTTTAACTGCTTGTGTAACACAGCAGAAATATAATTCTTTGGATCAAGCTTATAGCCAACTTCAACAGGCTTACCAAGGTGATGAAGTAGAAATTCGCCAACTTCAAGGTGAACTTCGCATAACTATCCGGGACAAAATTTTATTCCCAGAAGGTGGATATAGATTAGATGCTAAAGCAGATCAGGTTTTAGCCAAAATGGCTCCAACTCTTTCTGGTTTTAAAAATACCAAAGTGGTTGTGCGCGGCTATACCGACAACGTATCCATCGGTGCAGAGTTGCGCAACCAAGGCATTACTACCAATCTTGATTTATCTTCCAAGAGAGCGGATAACGTGGTCGATTATTTACTCCGCAAAGGTGTAGATAAGAATTTAATTTCCGCTCAAGGTATGGGTGACACTAACCCATTGGCTTCTAATAGCACACCCGAAGGAAGAGCCCAGAACCGCCGCATTGAGGTGACCTTAGTTGGTCCAGGTAACTAATACAGCGCTTAATTATTTAAGGAAGAGATATGAATAATCAATTTAAAGTTTTTACAGCATTACTTTTTGCTGTTATTTTGGCTGCATGTTCTGGTATGCCGGACGTAAAAACCCCATCATCAGATTTTGTCAAAATTAACAATGGCATTTTGACCAGTAGCTATGGCAAAACTCTGTATACCTTTGACAAGGATCAGGCTGGTTCAGGCAAATCAGAGTGCGTATCCACGTGTGCTGATAATTGGCCTCCTGTATATGTTGAGCCAGGCATTAAGCTTTCTGGAGATTTTTCTTCTGTGACTCGCAATGATGGGCAAAAACAATTGGCCTACAAAGGTAAGCCGCTTTATTTCTTTGTGAAAGATAAGAATGCAGGAGATAAGACTGGTGATGGCGTAAATAATGTATGGCACGTCGTAACGCCATAATTTGCTAGTCAAGCTTCAGGCTTTGAGAACCACCTTCGTGAACTGACCCACAAAAGTTGGACAGTTTAATTAGGTTAGCACGAGGGATTGAGTTCGGTATTGCACCGGGTTTAATCCCTTTAGCTTTTGCTTGATCCTGTCGTTGTTTGAGTTAGTCTTTAAAAAACCCTAGCTTTTGAGATCTCGGAAGCTTCTTTAGTCGAACCTCTGCCTTAGAGGCCTCAGATCGGTCTGGATGGTCCTGCGTTGCCAAAAGGACAACTGGTCTGCGAGACCTAGTGTATCGAGCGCCTTGCCCTGAATTATGGGATTCCAGGCGATGTTCTAGCCGGTTAGTAATACCGGCGTATAGAGTGCCATCGGAGCACTCAAGAAGGTAAACAAGCCAGGTCAAAATAGGGGTAATTCCGCTTTAAAAAGGATGGTAAAGCCTTGAAATCTGCCATATTGCCCTTATATTCTATAGATAGATATATACAGAGTAGATGGGTATAAAAATGAGAATCGATAAATTAACAACTAAATTTCAAGAAGCGCTCAGCGAGGGTCAAAGTTTAGCTTTAGCCAAAGACAACCAGTATATTGAGCCAGCCCATTTATTACTGGCTATGTTGCGCGATTCTGATGGTGGCGCCAAGAGCCTGTTAACCCGAGCCGGTGTAAATGTTCCCGGTTTGGAAAAAGGCGTTGAAAAACTTATTGGCAACTTTCCTGAAGTGCAGGGCACAAGTGGTGAAGTTCAAGTTGGCCGTGACTTAAGTAATTGGCTGAACTTATGTGAAAAGGAAGCCAATAAGCGTAATGACCAATTTATTGCCGGCGAACTTTTTTTACTGGTGGTGGCTGATGACAAGGGTGAGCTTGGCAAGCTTGCTCGTGAAAATGGATTAAATCGTAAATCATTAGAGGCGGCTATAGATTTAGTGCGCGGAGGAGAATCGGTGAATAGTGCAGATGCTGAAGGTCAACGTGAAGCCTTAAAAAAATACACGATAGATTTAACTGAGCGTGCTCGTATGGGTAAGCTTGACCCTGTCATTGGTCGCGATGATGAAATTCGTCGCACTATTCAGATCCTGCAACGTCGTGGTAAAAATAATCCAGTGTTGATTGGTGAGCCTGGCGTAGGTAAAACGGCCATTGTGGAAGGCTTGGCGCAGCGTATTGTGAATGGCGAAGTACCTGAGACTTTAAAAAATAAGCGCGTTTTAGTTTTGGATATGGCTTTGCTATTGGCAGGCGCCAAGTATCGTGGTGAGTTTGAGGAGCGTTTGAAGGCGGTGCTTAGTGATGTCGCTAAAGATGAAGGCCAAACCATTATCTTTATTGATGAGATTCATACGATGGTTGGTGCCGGTAAGGGCGATGGCGCAATGGACGCTGGCAATATGCTCAAGCCTGCCTTGGCCCGTGGCGAATTACATTGCATTGGTGCGACCACTTTAGATGAATATCGTAAGTACATTGAAAAAGATGCCGCCTTAGAGCGTCGCTTCCAAAAGGTGATGGTTGAAGAACCTAGCGTAGAGGCAACTATTGCGATCTTGCGCGGCCTACAAGAGCGCTATGAACTTCACCACGGTATTGAAATTACCGATCCAGCAATTGTGGCTGCAGCAGAGTTGTCCCATCGTTATATTACTGACCGTTTCTTGCCAGACAAAGCGATTGATTTAATCGATGAGGCGGGTTCACGCATTCGGATGGAGATTGATTCTAAGCCAGAGGTGATGGATAAACTGGAGCGCCGTTTGATTCAGTTGAAAATTGAGCGTGAGGCCGTCAAAAAAGAAAAGGACGAGGCTTCTCAAAAACGCCTTGGTCTCATCGAGGATGAAATCAAGCGTCTTGGTGCCGAGTATGCTGACCTAGAAGAAATCTGGAAGGCTGAAAAGGGCGCCGTTCTGGGTGCTGCCAATATCAAGGAGGAGATCGAGAAGATCAAAGCCGATATTGTGAAGCTTCAACGCGAAGGCAAATTGGAAAAAGTGGCTGAATTGCAGTATGGCAAATTGCCTGAGCTTGAGGCTAAGCTTAAATCCGCTGCTGCTGCTGAAGCAAAAGGTGATAAAGATGGTGTTGTAAAACATAAGCTTTTACGAACTCAGGTTGGCGCTGAAGAGATTGCTGAAGTGGTCTCACGTGCTACAGGTATTCCAGTTTCTAAAATGATGCAAGGCGAGCGCGATAAATTGCTCAAGATGGAAGAGTTACTCCATCAGCGCGTGGTTGGTCAAGAAGAGGCGATCCGCGCAGTATCGGATGCAATTCGTCGCTCGCGTGCAGGCCTTGCTGAAGAGAACCGGCCTTATGGCTCATTCTTATTCCTTGGACCCACTGGCGTTGGTAAAACTGAACTCTGCAAAGCTTTGGCTGGCTTCTTGTTTGATAGTGAAGAGCACTTAATTCGCATTGATATGAGCGAATTTATGGAAAAGCATAGCGTTGCCCGCTTGATTGGAGCGCCTCCAGGTTATGTTGGTTATGAAGAGGGTGGTTATTTAACAGAAAAAGTACGTCGCCATCCATACAGCGTGATCTTGTTCGATGAAATCGAGAAAGCTCACCCTGATGTTTTCAACGTCCTGCTGCAAGTGCTTGATGATGGTCGTTTAACCGATGGTCAAGGCCGTACTGTTGACTTCAAAAATACCGTCATTGTGATGACCAGCAATATTGGTTCGCATTTGATTCAGTCGATGGCTGGCAAGAAACAGTCTGAGGTTAAAGAAGCTGTTTTTGGTGAGCTGAAGAATCATTTCCGTCCAGAGTTCTTGAATCGTATCGATGAGATCGTTGTGTTCCACGGTCTTGATAAGGCTAATATTGCCAACATCGCGAAGATTCTTCTCAAGAATTTGTCGGATCGTCTGGCTAAAGTGGATATGCAGCTAGAGGTTAGCGATGCCGCCCTGAATAAGATTGCTGAGGTAGGTTTTGATCCAGTTTATGGAGCTAGACCACTCAAGCGTGCTATTCAGCAGCACATTGAGAACCCAGTTTCCAAGATGATCTTGGAAGGCACTTTCGGTCCTAAAGATGTTGTGCCTGTAGATGTGGATAAAAAAGGCGAATTTAGCTTTACCCGTCAAGTTCACTAGCATCGAATAGCAAATAAGCAGGAAAATTCCTGCGCCAGTACACTCGAGACATGACTGATGCGCAATTAAATCGGTGCGCCAGTGATGTCCGGGTGATTGGTTTGATTAGCCTGGCTCACGGTAGCTCTCATTTCTTTCATCTAATTCTTCCACCCATGTTTCCATGGCTGAAGAATGAATTCGCCTTTAACTATGCTGAGCTTGGTTTGCTCATGTCCATATTCTTTGTGGTTTCTTGCATCGTGCAAGCCGCGTCGGGATTTTTGGTTGATAGAGTAGGGGCTCGCCCGGTTTTGTTTTCTGGTATGAGCTTATTAATTCTGTCGGCATTGTTGTATTCACAAGCCAATGGATACGCTATATTGGTCTTGGCTTCTATCGTTGCAGGGTGTGGCAATGGAGTATTTCATCCAGTTAATTACACCTTAATTAACCATAAAGTTTCTCCCCTTAATTTACCTTATGCCTATTCCGTCCACGGTCTCACCGGCTACCTAGGTTGGGCTGCTGCTCCAGCTTTTATGGTTGCTATAGCAAGTTTGACGGATTGGCGTATTGCCTTTGTAGCTTCGGCGGTGTTCGAGGCGCTGATTCTTTTGATCCTTTGGATCAATCGTGCTCTTTTATTTGATAGCGCTAAAGAGCGGCATGAAGAGTCGAGAAAGAGTCATGCAGCGAGCAACCCTGGTGGTGCTCCAATGAGTGCCTATGGGTTTTTGACATCACCCGCAGTCTGGCTTTGCTGGATATTTTTCTTGTTTAGTGTGGCTGCAACTTCAGGTCTTCAGTCATTCGCGCCATCTGCACTTTTTGAGATCTATCGTCTTGATGTGGGCACCGGAAATTACTTTTTAACGCTGATGGCTTTGGGTGGTGCGGGTGGAATGCTGTTAGGCGCTTATATAGCTACGCGCTTTAAATCCCCTGAGCGCATTATTACTATCTGCTTTGTTGTCAGCATTGTGATGAGCTTATTACTAGCTACTGGATGGTTGGCAGTTGATGCCGTAGTCATTCCATTTATTGTGATTGGTCTTGGTATTGGTGTTGCGGCCCCGTCGCGTGATTTAATGGTTCGAGCGGCAACCCCAGTAGGGGCATCTGGCAGGGTATATGGGATTGTTTATTCGGGAATTGATTTGGGGGCTGCCATTGGCCCTCTGGTCTTCGGAATATTTATGGATGCCAATCTTCCGAAGTTTCTCTTTATTGGCGTAGCGCTCTTTCAGTTAATCATTATCTTCACTGCATTTAAGGTTGCTAATCAGGCTAAAGCCGCCTGAATTTTCCGAGCAAATTCCACGGCGTGTGGATTGTCCCCATGAATACATAAAGTATCAGCTTGTATCTTAATGAGGCTGCCATCGATTGCAGTCACTTGACCTTTTTTAGCCATCTGCATCACCTGTTCAAGGGCTGCTGCCTCATCTTCAATCACAGCCCCAGCCTGAGTGCGTGAAACCAAAAAGCCTTCTTTGGTATAGCGACGGTCAGCAAAGACTTCTTGCCATACTGGGACTTTGAGTTCATTTGCAGCATCGACTAAACAGCTCCCAGCTAGACCGTACAAAATCACTTCCCTGCCTAAATCTTTTACTGCTCGTGCAATTCCTCTGGCTAGTTTGAAGTCCTTTGCCGCTTGGTTATACAAAGCGCCATGGGGCTTTACGTGATGAAGCTTGGTGCCAGCAGCATTTGTAAACCCCTGTAAAGCTCCAGCTTGATAGATAACGTAGTTATAAGCATCATCTTCTGAGATGGCCATTTCACGACGACCAAAGCCTTCCAAGTCAGGAAGGCCAGGATGCGCACCGATCAGAACATTGTTTTGAACGGCTTGCTCGACTAACTGTTTCATTTTAGCTGGATCGCCAGCATGCCAGCCACAGGCAATATTGGTAGAGGTGATGTAATTGAGCAGTTCAGCATCATTGCTCATTCCTTCACCCATGTCGCTATTAATATCCATTAAGTCCTCTTAACGCCAGTTTGAAGCAGTAGTTCAATTGAGTTAATTGTTGATTCTTGCAGTTGTGTGGATTCTAGATTCAAATGATCGGCCTTTGCTAAATCAATTAGTACAAATTGAATTTGATTGCCTGGTTTTACTTGCGCTAATTTTGCCCGATCTGCTTTGATCACTTCAGCTAAACGCGGATATCCGCCAGTCGTTTGATGTTCTGAGAGCATTACGATCGGCTCTTGCGATGGTGGAAATTGCACCGTTCCGAAGGTAATCGCCTGAGAGGGAATATTAGGTAATGCTTTCTTGATCTGAAAGTCACTCTCTAGTCGAATGCCCATGCGGTTGCTTCGATTGCTGACCTTCCATATCTTTGACCAGAAGATTTCACGATCCTTGATGGTCAAAAATGGCAGGTGAGGGCCTGGCAAGCAATAAATTAGGGTAACTTTTTGAGTGGGCAAGTAGGGGGAGCGAACTTGCCACTTAGGAAAGCAGGGCAAAGCATTTGCTTGGTAGAGATCTCGCAGGTATGGGGATTCCAAAGCTGCCTTAGGATTTTCTAAAAATAAGATGTCACCCTTTAGCAACCTCTTGGGGCCGATATCCGCGCTAATGTGTGAGCCCTTGCTACCCAGAGTGGTGGGTAAATTCATTGCACCACCTATTGCTAGTACACATCGTAAGCCAGGATTGAGTGGTGAGAACTGCAATGTTGATCCTTTGGCAATCCAGACTGGTCGGTTACCAGGCATCGGTTTGCCATTGACGATACCGCTACAGGAAGCGCCGACCCAAGCAACGCAAGTATGTTCGCTGAAGAACAGGCTTGGGCCCGTTGCCGTGATCTCTAAAGCGGCTGTATGAAGTGCATTACCAACGAGTGCATTAGCCAACTCTAGCGAGTAGAGGTCGCTAGCACCACCGGGCCCTACTGCCCAATGTGAGAGCCCCGATCTCGGCTGATCTTGAATAGTAGTAAAAGTGCCCGACTGTTTAATTTCTATTGAGGCTTGATTTTTTTTCTGTGTGCTTAGAGGTGGGATGATTTTTGCTACATGATTAGACGCATCAAGCTTGTTAAATTGATCAAGACTGATTTCTTGTATGTGCATCTGATCCCCTGGCATAAATAAGCCTGGCGGTTCTTTGTGAGCATTAAATAATACATTTGGCGATCGACCAATGAGGTTCCATCCGCCTGGTGTAGGGCGGGGGTAGATGGCTGTTTGTAGTTCTGCAATGGCTACGCTTCCTTTGGGCACTATTGGTCTTGGTGAAGTAAGGCGGGGTAAGTGTAACTTTGGATTGAGACCGCTAAAGTAAGCAAAGCCAGGCATAAATCCCAGAATGTCTGCCGTATAAATATTTTTCTTGTGAAGATTGATGGTTTCCTCTATTGAGAGGCCGCATGCTTGTGCAATTTGCTTAAGATCTAGTGCTAATTCAGAGTGATAGCACACTTGTATTTTATGGATTTGGCTCGCCACTACTTTTGTACTTTTTAGCTTTTGTAATTGAGTGCTGATTTTTTCAAGTTCTTTGATGGCTTGCTCACGCACCTGTTTGGGATTTTGGTCTCTGTAACTCAATTGAATAACTAGGGTGCTCAGTCCAGGAACGATTTCGGCTGCCCAGGTCGGTTTATTTGTAAACAGCAGTTTGCTGAGGCCGTGGATTTCTTTTAGCGGATTCTTGGACTCCGAGAAATCAATCAATAGACTGTGATCACCTAATGGTGTGCAATGCATCATTTAGTTATATTAAGGGTTTTCGCTAGTTAGCTATAGAAGGTAATTTTTTTAAGGTATAAAGGTGTCACTCATGTAGTAATTTAAAGCCAAAAAAATAAAGGAAGACAAAATGAGTCAACAGACGGATACCAGCTTGACTGGTTTTTATAAAGTCATGAACGCAACAGAGAAAAAAACCTTCTGGGGTTGCTTCTTGGGTTGGGCATTAGATGGTATGGATTTCATGATCTATCCATTGGTTATTGGAACCATTATTGCCGTTTGGCAGGTTGACCGTGGAATGGCTGGTCTGGCTGTAACCGGCACCTTACTGGCCTCCGCCTTTGGTGGCTGGTTTGCAGGCTATCTTGCCGACCGAATTGGGCGTGTCCGCACATTGCAGTTCACAATTTTGTGGTTCTCAACTTTTAGCTTGATCTGCGCCTTTACGCAAGACTTCAATCAACTCATGATCTCTCGTGCACTGCTTGGTTTTGGTTTTGGTGGTGAGTGGGCAGCTGGTGCTGTGTTAATGGGTGAAACCATTCGCGCTGAATATCGCGGCCGTGCGGTGGGCTCCGTGCAATCTGCATGGGCGGTAGGCTGGGGCGCTGCAGTACTCTTGCAAGCCATTATGTTTAGCTTATTGCCTCCCGATATGGCGTGGCGTGCAATGTTTGTTGTTGGATTCTTCCCTGCATTGTTATTACTTTATATCCGTCGCCATGTTGAAGAGCCAGAGATTGCTAAGGTTGCTCGTGCAAAAGTGGCAGCAGCAGGAGACTCACCATCGATTATGGAAATCTTCAAGCCGGGCATTATTAAAACAACCATCTTGGCTTCTCTTTTGACGATGGGTGCGCAAGGGGGTTACTACGCTATTACGACTTGGGTTCCAACTTTTCTCAAGACTGAGCGTCACTTAACCGTTGTAGGCTCTACTGGCTATTTGGCTTTCTTGATTGTTGGAAGCTTTGTTGGTTATTTATTTGGCGCTTGGATGGCTGATCGTTTTGGTCGTCGGAAGTTATTTATGACCTTCTCTCTGGGCGCAATTATTTTGGTGCTGGCATATACCCAATTAGAAATTACCAATGAGATGATGATGTGGCTTGGTTTCCCATTAGGATTTTTTGCCAGTGGCTACTTCTCTGGTATGGGTGCATTCCTTACTGAATTGTTCCCGACACGTTTGCGCGGTAATGGCCAAGGATTTTGTTATAACTTTGGTCGCGGTATCGGGGCGCTATTCCCAGCTTTAGTGGGTTATTTCTCAACTCAATATGGATTGGCAATGGCAATCGCGATCTTCGCAGTGATCGCGTATGGTGTCTTCTTTATTGCTGCAGTGATTCTTCCAGAAACGCGTGGACGCGAGTTGCAGGCGAACTAAGAAAACATTGGTGTCAGAAGTAGATATTCCGTTTTGCCCGGGACCGCCTAAACATCAGAGCGGTCCCTTTCCTTTTGTGATGCCAAAAGGTGCAGTCGATACGCATGCGCATGTCATTAGCGCTGCCAGTTTTGTTCCCGATCGATCCTATACGTCACCCGAAGCCACTGAAGATCAATATCTCCGTATGTTGGATGAAGTCGGCATGACCTATGGCGTATTGATTCAAGTGAGCGTGAATGGTCAAGACAATGCACCGATGTTAAAAGTTTTAGAGAGGCATCCCCAGCGTTTGCGTGGCGTAGCAGTGCCATTACTGAATCAGCCCAATGCTTATTATCAAAACATGAGGGACAAGGGGGTGGTTGGCATCCGCATGAATGTGATGTTCTCTGGCGGCGGATTAGATTTATCAAAACTAGAGGAGTGCGATGCGTTGGCGAGAGATTGGGGTTGGCACATACAGTTTTTATTAAACGCCAATGACTTACCAGCACTCATGCCACGTATGCAGAAAATGCAATCTACCTTAGTGATTGATCACATGGGTTATTTAAGGACATCAGTTGGCTTGAGTTCTCCCGGATTTAATGCACTGCTTGATCTAGTTAGGGAGCGGGCCTGGGTAAAAGTCTCTGGTGCTTATCGTTTGACTGATCAGGCGCCTCCGTACGAGGAAGTGGTGCCCTATGCAATAGCCTTGATTGAAGCTGCTCCTGATCGCTGTATATGGGGCTCTGACTGGCCTCATGTAGCCAATTGGGGTGTCATGCCCAGCGTTGCGCAGATGCTCCAGAGCCTTGTCTTGTACGCCCCCAACGAACTCACTCGCAATCGAATACTGTGCTCCAACCCCCAACGCCTTTACGGATTTAATGCCTAGGCTTTGGTGGACTGTTAATTTTCACGATGTGAAACGTCGTTTCCCTGCGTAAAATGCAGTGCAGCAACCCACCTACATATTCATTTCAGGCAGTGAATAAGCATTCCATATTATAAAAATACTTATATAAGTCATTGAATTTAAATGATTAAATATTTTATAAATTCTTTTCTGAATGACTTGTTTGCTTTTTTAAAGTGCCTAAACTCTTATATAAGACATAAGACTTAAATGTCTCAATTTTTGAATTACTTGTTTAACTTAGGGAGAAAAACATGTCAGATCGCAAAGCAGAAATCGCAGCTCTACAAAAAGATTGGGATACCAATCCACGCTGGAACGGTATTACTCGTGGCTACACCGCAGAAGATGTTGTACGTCTGCGTGGCTCATTAAAGATCGAGCACACTTTAGCTAAGCACGGCGCCGAAAGACTCTGGAACTTAGTAAATAACGAAGCTTATGTTAATTGCTTAGGCGCCTTGACCGGTGGTCAAGCAATGCAGCAGGTTAAAGCAGGCGTTCAAGCGATCTATTTATCCGGTTGGCAAGTAGCTGCTGATGGCAACTCTTCTGCAGCAATGTACCCAGACCAATCTTTGTATCCAGTAGATTCGGTTCCAAAGATGGTAGAGCGTATTAACAACTCATTCCAGCGCGCAGATGAAATTCAAACTTCTAAAGGCATTCAACGTGGTGATGCTGGCTTCATCGAATATTTTGCTCCAATTGTTGCTGATGCCGAAGCTGGTTTTGGTGGTGTATTAAATGCTTTCGAATTAAGCAAGGCATTAATCAAGCAAGGTGCTGCTGGTGTTCATTTTGAAGATCAATTGTCTTCAGTTAAAAAATGTGGCCACTTGGGTGGAAAAGTATTGTTGCCAACAGCTGAGTCGGTTCAGAAATTGATTTCTGCCCGTTTGGCTGCCGACGTGATGGGTGTTTCGACCATCATCTTGGCTCGCACTGACGCTGAAGCTGCTGACTTGTTGACATCTGATTATGATGAAAACGATAAACCATTCTTGACAGGTGAGCGCACTCCAGAAGGATTCTACAAAACACGTAAAGGCTTAGACCAAGCGATCTCCCGTGGTTTGGCGTACGCTGCATACGCAGATATGGTTTGGTGTGAAACAGGTACACCAGATCTTGATTTTGCTCGTCAGTTCGCTGAAGCGATTCGCGCGAAGTTCCCAGGCAAGATGTTGGCATACAACTGCTCACCATCTTTCAACTGGAAGAAGAATTTGGATGATGCAACGATTGCGAAGTTCCAACGTGAATTAGGTGCAATGGGTTACAAATATCAATTTATTACCCTCGCTGGTATTCACTCTATGTGGTACAGCATGTTCGACTTGGCCCAGGATTATATGAAGCGCGGTATGACGGCTTATATCGAAAAAGTACAAGAGCCAGAATTTGCTGCTCGTGACCGTGGATACACCTTCGTTTCACATCAGCAAGAAGTTGGTACCGGTTACTTTGATGATGTAACAACCGTTATTCAAGGTGGCAAGTCATCAGTAACTGCTTTAACTGGCTCTACTGAGGAAGAGCAGTTTCACTAAACCAAATCCCTAAGTAGTTTGTAGTAGCAGTAGTACCAGTACTGCCACGGCACCTAAATAACCTCACAAGGGTGACTTAGGTGCCGTTTTCGTATACATTTATTGCATGAAAAATTGCGTACTCTGTGCAGATAGCCTAAAACCCGAAGAGGGTGAGCTCATTTGGCGTGGTGATGACTGCCGAGTTATTTTGGTGAATGATCCTGATTTGCCTGGATTTTGTAGGGTGATTTGGAATCGTCATGTGGGCGAGATGTCCGAACTGACTTTTGGTGAGCGCCACGTATTGATGTCATTGGTTTTTGTAGTTGAAGAAGCTGTTCGCCAAGTGATGCAACCAACTAAGGTGAACTTAGCCTCACTAGGTAACCAAGTTCCCCATCTTCATTGGCATATTATTCCCCGCTATCAAGACGACGCTTTTTTTCCAGGTTCTGCATGGTCCGTAAAAGTTCAGCAGACTCCTAGCCCCATATTGGATGCGCGCAAGCAGAAGGCTGAAGGCCTGCCAACGGCAATCCGGGCTGCAATTTCACAATTGCATTAAATTAGTGATGTTGCAGCGATAAAGCTGATTCGCTGTATTCATAATAAAAAAGACGGAGACTTCGTGATTCAAAAAATTATTCCTAGCGTGGCTGAGGCTTTGCGGGATATTGCTGATGGTTCAACCATCCTGATTTCTGGATTTGGTGGCGCTGGCTTACCAATCTACTTATTGGATGCACTCCTTGAGCAAGGTGCAAAGAGCCTCACTTTGGTTAGCAACAATGCTGGAAATTCAGGGGTAGGTATCGCTAAGTTAGTAGGTGCTGGACGTATTAAGAAAATGGTCTGCTCTTTTCCACGTCAGCCCGAGTCCGGCGCTTTTGATGAGCTCTATCGCGCAGGCAAGATTGAGCTGGAGTTAGTCCCACAAGGTACGCTTGCTGAGCGGATTCGTGCTGGCGGTGCTGGTATTGGCGGCTTTTATACGCCCACTGGTTTTGGTACTGAGTTAGCTAAAGGAAAAGATACGCGCGAGATTGATGGTGTGAATTATATTTTTGAGAAAGCAATCAAGGCCGACTATGCTTTGATTAAGGCGGATAAGGGCGATCGCTGGGGGAATCTCACCTATCACGGTACTGCTAGAAATTTTGGCCCGATCATGGCAACTGCTGCGCGTTGCACCATAGCTCAGGTAAGAGAAGTGGTTGAGCTTGGAGCTCTCGATCCAGAGAATATTGTAACCCCTGGAATTTTTGTAAAACGAATTGTACAAATGGGGGCAGCATCATGATTGATCTATCTAAAGTCAAGAAGCGCTCAACCGCTGATATTGCTAAACGGATTGTTCAAGATATTCCAGATGGTGCTAGCGTGAACTTAGGCATAGGGCAGCCTATGACCATCTCAAATTACTTGCCACACGATCGGGAGATCTTGCTTCATAGTGAAAACGGTTTACTTGGTATGGGGCCATTGGCGACTGGTGACCAAATTGATCTAGACATTGTGAATGCGGGCAAGCAGTCGGTGACCATGCTGCCTGGAGCCTCACTTTGTCATCACGCAGATTCATTTGTCATGATTCGTGGTGGGCATATTGATATTTGTGTCCTGGGTGCATTTCAGGTCTCTATAAAAGGTGACATAGCCAATTGGCGTACCAGCGATCCCAAGGCTATTCCCGCTGTAGGTGGAGCAATGGATTTGGCATTGGGTGCAAAGAAATTATTTGTAATGATGGAGCATCTGACTAAATCCGGTGAATCGAAATTGGTCCAGGAGTGCACTTATCCACTAACTGCTCTTGCTGCGGTAAATTGTGTCTATACAGATTTAGCTACCATTGCAGTAACGCCCGAAGGTTTGCTTGCTGTGGATTGGGTGGAGGGCTTGAGTTTTGAAGAGCTTCAAGAAATTAGCAACGTAGCATTGATTAACTCCCAATTATGAAATACCGCTCACTAGCAGCTTTCTTGGGATTCATTCTTTTGGGTGGTGGTATTGCTAATGCCGCAGATTTTGCAAGCACTTACCCCAACAAACCTATTCATTTAATTGTGGGTTTTTCGCCTGGGGGTTCAGCGGATACAGTTGGACGTGCCTTGGCAGAAGGGCTCTCAACCCGCCTTGGACAGCCAGTGATTGTTGAAAATAAAGCGGGAGCCAATGGCAATATTGCGGCAGAATTGGTTTCGCGTGCCGCACCCGATGGCTATACGATCTACTTTCCATCAATCGGCCATGCAGTAAATGCATCTCTCTATAAGAACTTGCCATATGACCCTGTGAAAGATTTCACGGCAATTGGCGGAGTCTTCTCAGCGCCAAACATGTTAGTAGTGCCCATGAATTCACCTTATAAGTCTGTATCGGACGTGATTAACGCTGCTAGAGCAAATCCTGGTAAGTTGACCTTTGCCTCAAGTGGCAGCGGTACCTCTGTTCATCTTTCCGCAGAATTATTTGAGAAGATGGCGAAGATCGAAATGATCCATGTTCCTTATAAGGGCACTGGTAATGCCATGCCAGATGTAATTTCTGGTCAAGTTGATATGAGTTTCCCGAATTTACCAAGCGCCGTTCCACAAGTGAAGGCGGGTAACTTACGTGCGCTTGGTATTACTACCGCCAAACGTTCTGCTGCTGCCCCAGGCATTCCTACTATTGCTGAATCAGGCTTACCAGGTTATGAGATGGCCACTTGGTACGGCTTGGTTGCACCAGCAAATTTACCCAACAGCATTCGCAATCGCCTCAATACAGAGCTACAAAGCATTTTGGCTGACCCAAAATTTAAGGATAAATTAATTGCACAGGGAGCTGATCCGATGCCGGGTACGCCAGAGCAATTTTCTCAATTGATTAAGACTGAAATTGAGAGATGGCGCAAGTTGATTGCACAATCCAAAATTACCATTGAATAATTTTCCGACCCTCTGGAAGAGCCATGTCATTTTCTAACAATGCCTGTATAGCTGGTATTTATGAGCACCCATTGCGTGTTGCCCCAAACCATACGGTTGCACAATTGCATGCTGAAGTTGCTCATGGCGCTTTACAGGATGCTGGATTGACATTGAATGACGTCGATGGATATTTTTGCGCTGGCGATGCACCTGGTATGGGCCCGGTTGCCATGGTCGACTATCTTGGACTTAAAAAAGTGAGCTACTTAGATTCCACTGATCTTGGAGGTGCTTCTTATTTGGCCCACGTCGGTCATGCAGCGCGAGCAATTGCTACAGGGCAATGTAAAGTTGCTCTAATCACTTTAGCTGGACGCCCTAAATCAGAGGGCTCTAGCGGTACCCAGGTACGCAGTCACCATGCGAGTGCACCTGATTTTGCTTTTGAAAAGCCTTATTCACCAGCACCATTAAATACCTATGCAATGTGCGCTATGCGTCATATGTATGAGTTTGGAACGACCAGTGAGCAATTGGCTTGGATTAAAGTAGCGGCTTCACATCATGCGCAACACAACCCGAACGCATTATTAAAAGAAGTCTTAACTGTTGAGGATGTCTTGGCATCGCCGATGATCGCTGATCCATTGCACCGTGCGGATTGCTGTGTAGTTACGGATAGCGGTGGCGCTCTGTTAGTTGTTCATCCCGATATTGCAAAGACATTGAAAAAACCGGTCGTTACTATCATGGGTGCAGCAGAGTCTGCCAAAGGTCAAATGGGTGGTAAGGTTGATTTAACTTACTCAGGGGTCGCTTGGACAGGCCCGCGGGCTTTTACGGAAGCAAAACTCACTCCAGCCCAAATTCGATATGCATCAATTTACGATAGCTTCACCATTACGGTATTGATTCAGTTGGAAGATTTAGGGTTTTGTAAAAAGGGTGAAGGCGGGAGGTTTGTTGAGAACGGCCAATTGATTTCCGGAAAAGGCACGCTTGCTTTCAATACTGATGGCGGTGGCTTATGTAATAACCATCCTGCAAACCGCGGTGGTATGACAAAAGTTATTGAAGCGGTAAGGCAGTTACGAGGCGATGCGCATCCGGCTGTGCAAGTGCCTCATCTCGAATTTGCTTTGGCCTCTGGTATTGGCGGCGCCTTGGGTACTCGGCATGGTGCCGCAACCTTGATTATGGGAAGACTGTAATGTCAGACCCGCACCGCTTACCGAGCCCCATTGTGAATACAGAAAATCAGGCATTCTGGCAAGCGGCACAAGAAGGCAAACTTATTCTGAAGTTATGTCATTCTTGTAAAGAGGTTCACTACTATCCCCGTACTATTTGTCCCCACTGTGGAAGCAATAACACTACTTGGGTGAGCTCAGAAGGTCTTGGTGAAATCTATTCGTTCACCGTGATGAGGCGCGGAGTAGAGTTTCCTTTTGTGATGGCCTACGTTCTCTTAAAAGAAGGCATCTCATTACTCACCCATTTAACGAATTGTGATTTCAATATGATTCGCATTGGGCAAAAAGTAAAAGTGGTTTTTCAAGATACCCAAGATGGGCAAAAGACTCATTTATTTGAGCCGCTCAATTAAGTTAAATCAAACTTTCCATCAACCAAAACAAATAGCATCTTGCAAGGTTTGTCGGAGCGATTACTCCAGGCATGATTGGTTCCGCGCTCCACCAGAAAGTCACCTTGTTGCATAAGTTTTTCTTCTTTATCTAGAACAATATATATTTCACCTTCAAGTACTAGTGCGTAATCCACGGTTTCAGTTCTATGCATCAGCGGATGGCCGCCTACTTTGAATGTAGAGGCTCTCTCGGTGCCCAGAGCGCCAAAAGCTACTTGAGCATCAGCAGCACTTAAATTTTGAGTCCACTCACCCTCGGGACCAAACTCTATGATGCGGACTACTGTGCCATTTTTGGGCGGCGTCAGCTCTAAGGGCCGCTTGGTTGGATCTGGATCGTTATTGATCTTTGCTGGAGTTTCATCGGTGATCCAGAGGTTGGTTAGATGGAAGCCAACACGCTTGGGATTGTCATATACGCTTGGTGCGTTTCCATCTTCGGTAAAGATCGCCTTGCCGTCAATATCATGTCCAGTAACAATTCTGCGTACGACGCCTTTTTGATTATCCATGGTGTATTTGTATCGCTTAATTTAATTTTTTAAGGGCTTCTAGGTACTTTTCAGGACTTAATGAAACGCCTTCACGTTGGGACTCCCACATCACTTGGCCTAGACATTCCATGATGCGATGTTGCGCCTCATGCTCTGTCCCCAGTTTTCTAGTAAGATTTTCTGCAATTTGTTTGATGCTTGGAGGCTGATTGATGGAGATCTGCTCGCTAATGGATAAGTGCATTGATAGATGCAGAAAAGGATTGGTTTCGCCACGCTCTGGTGTGTAATCCTGGGCTAGAGCGCCCTCAGGATCAGTCAGAAGAGTGTGATATTCCGGATGCTGTTCCATCCAATCCCCTGCTATCGTTTCCAGGGGTGTCAGAATATGTGACCCAGTTTTTTTCTTCCAGGTATCACAGAAAAATCGACGCACATCTTCACGAGTGGGGTTAAATATCGCCACGAACTTTTCCTTTGCCTGTTTTTTGTTTGAACCTACATAAGGGCTCCACAATGCATTGCGCACATTCAGGGTTGCGTGCCTTGCAGGTATATCTGCCATGCAGAATAAGCCAATGGTGAGCATCCTGCAAAAACTCTTTCGGCACCCTCTTTAATAACTGCTCTTCCACTTTAGTTACATCCTTACCAGGCGCCAGTCCAGTGCGATTCGATACTCGGAAGATGTGGGTGTCTACGGCAATGGTTGGCTGTCCAAAGGCGGTATTGAGAATGACGTTAGCTGTTTTTCTGCCAACGCCAGGTAGAGCTTCTAATGCTTCGCGGTTTTGGGGTACTTCGCCTTGGTGTTTATCCAATAGTAGGCGACAAGTTTCTTGAATGTGTCTGCCCTTAGAATTAAATAGGCCAATGTGCTGGATATAAGGTTTAACGCCTTCTTCTCCTAGAGCTAATAGGGTTTGTGGCGTATTGGCAATTTTAAAAAGCTTGCGCGTACCCTTATTAACGGAGACATCAGTTGCTTGTGCTGATAGCAAGACGGCAATCAGTAATTCAAAAGGAGAGCCGTACTCTAGTTCTGTTTCTGGATGTGGGTTGTTAGCTTTGAGTTGCTCAAAGAAGGCGCGCCGTTTATCTGGATTCATGACTGCGACTTTGCTTTTGCCGCTCTTTCCATAGCCGCAGCAATAATCGCACGCTTACGCTCTTGCTCCTTTTTCTCTTCATCAGAGGAGGGGGATTCGGCATTAATAGCTGCCAGTTTCGTAGTCGCTTTGTTAGCAAGACGTACATCATTATCGCGTTTTTCACGATCAAGTCGAAGCTCCCTGTTTTTATATCTAGCACGCGCCTCATCTGCTAACTCTTGCGACCAGGCATTCCAGCCAGTTTGATGATCAGTTACATCAATCATCGTGATGCAGTCAACAGGGCATGGTGGGATGCAAAGGTCACAACCAGTGCACCAGTCTGGCAAAACAATATGCATTTGCTTCGAAGCGCCAACAATCGCATCAACAGGGCAAGCCTGAATGCAGAGAGTGCAGCCAATGCATTTCTGTGGATCAATTAAGGCTACAGGCCTTGGACGCTCAAGTCCGCACTCAGTATCAATACTCAAATTTAGTGCAAAGGCATCTTGCGGGTAGATCGGTTCCAGTATGGCGCTGAGCCTTACTATGCCCTCTATACCGCCAGGTGGGCAACGATTAGGCTTAGCCTCTCCTGATGCCAAAGCTTGTGCATACCCTCTGCAATCAGGGTAGCCACATTTAGTGCATTGTGTTTGGGGGAGAAGATCCTCTAGGCGATCGATCAGTTCATTAGCCCTTTTGATCTTCATTACGTATCAGATCCTGAAAGAATTAGAAGCCACAAGGGCTTCTAATGATTACGGATTATTTGGCATCCAGTTTAGGAAGTCTTGCTTTAGTCTTTCGCTGGGCAGGTTGATGATCACGAATGAAGGATTTAATTTTTGGATAAACCTTCTCTCTCCAGCGACGACCTGCAAAGATGCCGTAGTGACCGGCACCTGCAACTTCATAATGATCTTTATCTGTTTTTGGAATTCCAAGGCAAAGACCATGTGCTGAACGAGTCTGTCCACTGCCAGAGATATCGTCAAGCTCACCTTCAACAGTGAGTAAGGCGGTTTTCTTAATGTCTTGTGGCTTGACTAATTTGCCAGCAACTTCCCATGTTCCATTTGGCAATGCGTAATCTTGAAATACTGTTTTGATGGTGTCTAAGTAATACTTGGCATCCATATCTAAAACAGCGTTGTATTCGTCGTAGAAGCGGATATGCGATTCAGCATCTTGCTCATCACCACGCACTAGGTTTTGGAAGTAATCCCAGTGAGATTGCAAATGATTTTGAGGGTTCATCGCAATAAAGCCAGTGTGTTGCAAGAAGCCAGGGTAGACCTTACGACCAGCCCCAGGGTAGCCAGGCGGCACTTTATAAACCACGTGACTCTCAAACCAATCGTAAGATTTTTGATCGGCCAAATTATTTACTGCAGTTGGTGATTTACGTGCATCGATCGGGCCCCCCATCATGATCATCGATGCAGGAGTCTCTTCTCCAGCAGAAGCCATGAGGGAGATTGCGCCCAAGGTAGGTACAGTTGGCTGACATACGGAGATAACGTGTAAGTCTTTTGCGCCAATCGTTCGAATGAATTCTTGAATGTAATGAACGTAGTCATCTAGGCTGAAGCTACCATCTTCAGCGGGAACGATTCGGGCATCTATCCAGTCGGTGATGTAAACCTTGTGCTCTTGTAGTAATGTCCGCACCGTATCACGTAATAGTGTCGAGTGATGACCAGAAAGAGGGGCAACCAGTAGCACCACTGGATCTTCTTTTAATTTTTTGATGACCTCAACATCATCAGAAAAACGTTTAAAGCGAATGAGGTTGCAAAAAGGTTTGGCTATCGTGGTCATCTCATGAATAGCAACTTCACGACCATGAGCTTGTACAGACCGAATGCCAAATTCCGGTTTTTTATAGTCTTTGCCTAAGCGGTAGAGCAATTCATAGCTGGCGGCTAAGCGCTCAGAACCCGGAACCCTTGAAGCAGGATTTGAGGTATTAATAAAAGCCTCAGAAGCGGCGCGAGCCCATGAACTAACAGGTTGAAGTAATGCTTTTTGAAACTCGTGCAATTGGTATAGCATGGTGCCTCCAGTAAATCAGTGTAACCGCTTATTACGCTAGAACGCGGGCGATAGCTTTCGCCACCTTATCAATATTTTTGGTATTGAGTGCAGCAACGCAAATACGTCCAGTAGAGAGGGCATAAATGCCATCTTCTTTTTGCAGGCGTTCAACTTGTTCGAC
>CAIMOW010000031.1 GCA_903843235.1 uncultured beta proteobacterium
GATTTAGCCGAGCACTTCGATTCGGGTCGTTTGCATGCCCGTCAGTGGAAGGGCATGGACGATGAAAGTGTGATCAAGGAATTGACTGCCATTCGGGGAATTGGACGCTGGACTGCCGAAATGTTCCTGATTTTTAACATGGTCAGGCCCGATATCTTGCCCTTGGACGATGTAGGGCTCATCAGAGCCATTTCCCTCAATTACTTCAGCGGAGAGCCTGTAAGTCGGCATGAAGCCCGTGAAGTGGCAGCCAATTGGGCCCCATGGCGTACGGTTGCGACCTGGTATATGTGGAGAAGTATCGACCCCATCCCGGTTGAATATTAAAATCAAGCTATGAAAACGACTTTCCTAGATTTTGAACAGTCAATCGCCGAATTAGAGTCGAAGATTGAAGAGCTGCAATTTGTACAAGATGAATCATCAGTCGATATCTCTGATGAGATCAAAACGCTTTCTGAAAAGAGTTTGCAGCTCACTAAAGATGTGTATGCTAGCCTGACGCCATGGCAGGTATCGCAAGTTGCACGTCATCCGCAAAGACCCTACACATTAGATTATGTGAATGCCTTGTTTACCGATTTCCACGAGTTGCATGGTGATCGTAATTTTGCAGATGATCAATCGATTGTTGCTGGCTTAGCGCGCTTTGGTGATGAGCCATGCATGGTCATTGGCCATCAAAAAGGGCGCGATACAAAAGAGCGTGCCTTAAGAAACTTCGGCATGAGTCGTCCAGAGGGTTATCGCAAAGCAATGCGCTTAATGCGCCTTGCAGAAAAATTTGGTATTCCGGTATTTACCTTTGTTGATACACCAGGCGCCTTTCCAGGGATCGATGCAGAAGAGCGTAATCAATCCGAAGCGATTGGTCGCAACCTGTATGTCCAAGCTGAATTAGAAGTGCCCATCATCGCTACGATTATTGGTGAGGGTGGTTCCGGTGGCGCATTAGCAATTGCGATGGGCGATGTCGTGCTCATGCTACAAAACTCAACTTACTCCGTGATTTCACCAGAAGGTTGCGCTTCAATTTTGTGGAAGACCGCAGAAAAAGCGCCTGAAGCAGCCGAGCAATTGGGCTTAACAGCGCAGCGCCTAAAAACTTTAGGGCTGATTGATAAGATTGTGGCTGAGCCTGTTGGTGGCGCCCATCGTGATTACGACGCGATGATGGCCAATATGCGTAAAGCATTGACCGAATCCTTAAAGACCTTCCAGGGTATGAAAGTGGATGCGCTTTTACAGCGACGCCATGAGCGTTTAATGAGCTATGGCAAGTTCAAGGAAATCGAAAGCAAGTCTTAAGACCAGCAAGCGAATCGCAGTTGCCTTAAGTGGCGGCTTAGATTCGGTTGTATTGCTCGATATGGTTTGTAAAGCGCAGCAAGCAAATCAGTCAAACACCAAAACATCCAGTGAGGCCCCGCTTGAGATCTGGGCTTTTCATACTCACCACGGCTTACAAAAGAGCGCTGATCAATGGCTATTGTTTTGTGAGAAGCTGGCCAACAAATACAACATCCATTTTGACTTTCGTCTGCTCCATTTAGTGGGCGATACAGTGCAAGGCAATATCGAAGCCAGGGCAAGAGAGGGTCGCTATGAGGCTCTGACTGATCTGTGTATCGAGCATGGCATCACAGAGTTGCTGATGGCCCACCATCAAAATGATCAAGCGGAAACTGTCTTGTTACAACTCTTACGGGGTGCTGGCGCAGCAGGATTGTCGGGTATGCCAGAGCAAAGATTGTTGGATTCAGAAGTTCAGAGCATTGCTCTTAAACGGCCATTGTTAGACCAAAGCAGAAAAGAGCTCGAGGCCTATGCCAAGAAAAATAAGCTCAAGTGGATTGAAGACCCGAGCAATCAAGACGCTAACTATCGACGCAATGCTATTCGCAAAGAGATTATTCCAAGGCTAGAAAAGATTCAGCCTGATGCGATTGCTAATTTAGCCAGAAGCGCTCAATTGATGGCCGATTCACAAGCTCTTTTAGATAGACTGGCCCAACAAGATGGCAAAGCCATTCTCAATAAAAATCAATTGACGCTCAAACCATTGCTCATGCTTGCAAAAAAAGATTTACCGGCTGCTAATAACTTAGTGCGTTTTTGGCTAAAGAGTCATCAGTTGGCGATGCCCTCACAAGAACGCTTGCAATCTTGGTGGGCCGATTTAAAACAGGTCAAGTCAGACTCTCAATTGGCATGGCGCCATGATGACGCCAGTATTCGTCTATGGCGTGGTCAGTTGCAGGTGACTAGGCAAGCGCTTGATTTTCAAGCAAGTGGGGAGTGGGTATTTAAAGCGATCTCTTTAAGAAGCAAAACTCCTGGTCTTAGCGCCCAGTGGGTTGCAGAGTGTCAGCAGCGGGGCGACGTAGAATTTAAAGTACGCCAAGGCTCTGAAAAGCTGCAATTAAAGGCAAATACGCCACGCAAAACTCTGAAGAATCTCTTTCAGGAGGGTGATATCGCCCCGTGGTTACGCCTTGCGCCATTGCTGTACATCGATGGCAATTTGATAGCCGTTGCCGGTCTCGGGGTAAGTTACCCCCATCTAGTAGCCACGGGCAAGCGAGTACTGCCTGAATGGGTTCAAAACCCTGTAAAATGAGCCCTTTTTAGACCCTTAGGGATTTATTTCCCTGCTACAGATAGTTAAATAGACGGTTTTTATGGCTCTTATTGTTCATAAGTACGGCGGCACCTCCATGGGCTCGGTTGAGCGCATTCAGAATGTGGCTAAGCGCGTTGCTAAATGGATGCGTGCTGGACACCAAGTTGTGGTGGTTCCTTCTGCTATGTCAGGCGAGACCAATCGCTTGCTGGGGTTGGCAAAAGATATTAATCCACAAGCACATCCTCGCGAGCTTGATCAGATTGCATCAACCGGTGAGCAGGTCAGCTCCGGCCTATTAGCGCTTGCTTTATTGCGTGAAGGGGTTGACGCGGTGAGTTATGCAGGTTGGCAAGTGACCGTGCATACAGATTCATCCTTTACCAAAGCGCGTATTAAGTCTATTGATGACAAAAAAATCCTCGCTGACCTTAATGCTGGCCGTGCCGTAGTGGTCACAGGCTTTCAGGGCGTAGACCCTCAAGGCAACATCACAACATTAGGTCGTGGCGGCTCTGATACCTCTGCCGTTGCCATGGCAGCTGCTCTCAAGGCAGACGAGTGTTTAATTTATACCGATGTAGATGGTGTTTACACCACTGATCCACGCGTCTGTGAAGATGCGCGTCGTTTAGACAAAATTACTTTTGAAGAAATGCTGGAAATGGCCAGCTTAGGTTCAAAAGTGTTGCAAATTCGTTCTGTTGAGTTTGCCGGTAAGTACAAAGTTAAAACCCGGGTTCTGTCATCCCTGACAGATCCTTTGATGCCCCTTGACATCGAGATGAAGTCGGGCACCTTGATTACATTTGAAGAGGACAGCACTATGGAAGCCGCCGTTATTTCCGGCATTGCCTTTGCGCGTGATGAAGCGAAGATTACCGTTTTGGGAGTTCCTGATCGCCCAGGTATCGCCTATCAAATCTTAGGCCCGATCGCTGACGCCAATATCGATGTGGACATGATCATTCAGAATCAGTCATACGAAGGTAAGACCGACTTTACATTCACCGTTCCCCGCGCTGAGTATCAAAAGGCGCTTGACCTCTTAAAAACCAATGTTCAGGCCCATATCGAAGCCAAAGAGATTTCAGGTGACCCAAAGGTTTCCAAGGTTTCAGTTGTCGGCGTTGGCATGCGCTCTCATGTTGGGATTGCCAGCAAGATGTTCCGCACATTGTCGGAGGAGGGCATCAACATCCTCATGATCTCTACGAGTGAAATCAAAATCTCTGTTGTGATTGATGAGAAATATATGGAGCTCGCTGTACGCGCTTTACACAAGGCGTTTGAACTAGATCAAAAGTAAGAGCTAAGCAGTAATCCCACCGTCTAACGGTAATCCGTTAAACTGTGGGACGTTGTAAATGCATTAATACGGAGACGTGGCCGAGCTGGTCGAAGGCACTCCCCTGCTAAGGGAGCATCGGGGCTAAAACTCTGATCGGAGGTTCGAATCCTCTCGTCTCCGCCA
>CAIMOW010000032.1 GCA_903843235.1 uncultured beta proteobacterium
GATTGATTGGTTGGTATGGGCAGAAGTGGATGAAGATCTTGAGCCACAGCCAAAACGTCGACGTAAAGCTGCGGCAGTTGCAGAACTTGAAGAATTAAGACTCAAGCGTTTGATTCCTGCGGATGCATTACGAATTCGAGGTCGTCACAATGCTTTAAATGCACTTGCAGCATTGGCGCTAGCAAGGTCTGCTGGATTGCCAATGAATGTGCTCTTACATGGTTTACGTGATTATCATGGCGAGCCACATCGTGTGCAAAGCGTTGCAATCATTGCAGATGTTGAATATGTGGATGACAGCAAAGGCACTAATGTAGGCGCGACAGTGGCCGCTTTAAACGGTCTTGGTAATAGCGATTCAGGCAAGCGCATTTGGTTGATTGCTGGCGGTGAAGGCAAGGGACAAGATTTCAGTCCTTTACGTGAGCCTGCTTTACGTTATGTAAAAGGCGCATTTTTAATTGGTAAAGATGCTCAGCTCATTTCGGATGCTTTAGGTGCAGATATTCAATGTGTCGCCAGCGGAACATTGGCAAATGCAGTTCAAGAGGCTGCTAAGCAGGCGCGGCCTGGAGACATTGTGTTGTTGTCACCGGCTTGTGCAAGCTTCGATCAGTTCAGTAATTACGTCGCGCGTGCTGAAGCATTTTTTTCCGAAGTTCAGGAATTAGAAATGCAATTTGATGGAGCTCAAGTATGAGCTTAAGAGAAAAGCTGTTCCCAGAAAATCGATTGGGCTTCAATCGCTTCTGGAATTTCTCCAGAGGTGGAATTGATAATTTCCGTAGCGGTCTTCGTGATGCAGTCTCTGGGGTTGAACAAACACGTTCACGCATGATGGAATATGACCAGCTCTTGGTTTGGGCAATTTTATCTTTAGCCTTGATTGGTTTAGTGATGGTGTATTCCGCTTCAATTACTTTGGCTGACGGCCCTAAGTACGCTAATTACAGTAGTAATCACTTTTTAATACGCCATGTTGTTTCTTTGGGGATTGCAATTGGCGTTGGATTTTGGGCGTTCAAGATTCCCACTAAAGTCTGGGATCGTTATTCACCGATTATTTTTGGCTTCACCGTATTGCTTTTGATTGCCGTACTAATTCCAGGTATTGGTAAGGGTGTGAATGGCGCAAAGCGTTGGATCCCTCTTGGCCTAATGAATTTTCAGCCATCTGAATTAATGAAATTTGCAGCAGTGATTTTTGCTGCTACCTATACCGTACAGCGTCAGGAATATCTTCATTCGTTCGTGAAGGGTATGTTGCCAATGGGCGTGGCAGTTGCTCTGGTTGGCGCACTTTTGATGTTAGAGCCTGATATGGGTGCATTTGTAGTAGTTGCTTTAATTGCTTTTGGAATTCTATTTTTGGGTGGAATCAATGCCAAGTTATTTGGTGGCTTGATTGCAGTGGGCATATTGAGCGCCACCACCATCATTGCTCTTTCTCCATTCCGCCGAGGGAGAATTATGGCGTTTATGGATCCGTGGCAAGTCGACAATGCTGCAAATAAAGGCTATCAATTGACGCATTCACTCATGGCTTTTGGTCGTGGTGAATGGTTTGGTACTGGCCTGGGCGGGAGCGTCGAGAAATTACATTACTTACCTGAAGCACATACCGACTTTATCTTGGCGGTTATCGGCGAAGAGTTGGGTTTCTTTGGCGTGGTGGTAATGCTCTTCTTGTTTTATTGGGTTGTGCGCCGCGCATTCATGATTGGTCGTACTGCTTTGCAGTTGGACCGAAGTTTTGCGGGCTTAGCAGCGAAAGGCGTTGCCATCTGGATTGGCTGGCAGTCCTTTATCAATATGGGCGTGAATCTGGGTTTATTGCCAACTAAGGGTTTAACACTGCCTTTGGTGAGTTACGGCGGCTCCGGCATCTTGATGAATGCTATAGCGCTTGCAATGTTATTACGTATTGATTATGAAAATCGTATTTTGATGCGCGGAGGGAAGCTATGACGCAACCTTCAATTTTGGTGATGGCTGGTGGTACTGGTGGGCACATCTTCCCAGGCCTTGCTGTTGCAGAGTATTTGCGTATTTGTGGCTGGAAGGTTTCTTGGCTTGGCAATAAAAATGGTATGGAATATCGCTTAGTCAAAGCTTGTGATTTCCCATTTGAAGCAGTGGAATTTGGTGGCTTGAGAGGCAAGGGTTTGAAGGCCAAATTGATGCTGCCATTTAACTTATTGCGGGCAGGTATTCAAAGTTGGCACATCATGCACCGCATTAAACCGAGTGTGGTTTTGGGCATGGGTGGATACATAACCTTCCCTGGCGGCTTGGTTGCCAAAATATTAAAGCGCCCCTTAGTCTTGCATGAATCAAATTCAGTTGCTGGTAGCGCCAATCGCGCATTGGCAAAGATTGCAATGCGTACCTTGACGGGGTTCCCGAATACGATGCCACATGCTGAGTGGGTTGGCAATCCTATTCGGGAAGAATTCGATCGTATGGCTACACCAGCTCAGAGGTATGGGGAGCGGCAAGGCAATTTATCGATTCTGGTGGTGGGTGGAAGTTTAGGGGCTGCTGCTTTAAATGAAAATGTCCCCGCTGCCCTCGCATTGATTCCGAAAGAGTCTCGTCCAAGTGTGATTCACCAGGCCGGTGATAAGCATTTGGCGGATCTTCAAAAGCGTTATGCGGATTTAGGCGTGCAAGCCGATGTCCGTCCATTTATTGACGATATGCCTAGCGCCTATGCACAGGCGGACTTAGTGATTTGTCGTTCTGGGGCAATGACAGTTTCTGAGCTAGCGGCTTGTGGCGTTGCTTCTTGCTTAATTCCATTTCCGCATGCGATTGATGACCATCAAACCGCAAATGCAAAGTTCTTATCCGAAGCTGAGGCAGCTATTTTATTGCCACAGCAATATCTCAATGCACAAGACTTAGCGTTGATGATTCAGAACTTTAGTCGCGAAGATTTAAAACTCATGGCCGAGCGTGCGCATGAACTGGCTAAGTCACATGCAACTCAGCGGGTAGCTGAGGTATGTGCAGATTGTGCGGGGGTCGGTCAATGAAACATATTGTTCAACAAATTCATTTTGTAGGTATTGGTGGTGCTGGCATGAGTGGCATTGCCGAGGTCTTACTCAACTTAGGCTACCAAGTCTCTGGCTCTGATTTAGCCGAAGGTGTCGCTACCAAACGCTTGAAAGAATTGGGTGCAGTAATCCACATTGGGCATGATCCAAAAAATATTGGTACTGCTGAAGCGGTAGTCATTTCCACAGCTGTGGCTGGAAACAATCCCGAGGTCTTGGCTGCACGTGCTGCAAAAATTCCAGTGATTCAGCGTGCAGTGATGCTGGGTGAGTTGATGCGTTTGAAGCAGGGCATTGCAATTGCTGGCACACATGGTAAGACAACGACGACTAGCTTAGTAGCATCAGTATTGGCAGAGGGTGGTCTGGATCCCACATTTGTGATTGGCGGAAAACTGAATTCTGCCGGTGCTAATGCACGCTTGGGACAAGGCGACTTCATTGTGGTTGAGGCCGATGAGTCTGATGCCTCTTTCTTGCAATTATTTCCCGCGATGGAAGTTGTCACCAATATTGACGCTGATCATATGGACACCTATCAGCATGATATGGCGCGCTTGAAGCAGGCCTTTGTTCAATTTATTCAACGCATGCCATTTTATGGTGTGGCAGTCTTGTGTATTGATGACGCCAATGTGCGCGACATCATGCCATTTGTATCTCAGCCAGTTTTACGCTACGGCATGTCTAAAGATGCAGATATTCGGGCGAGCAATGTGAAGGCGGTTGGAACACGTATGCACTTCACGGTAGAGCGTCGTACTGTGCGTAGACATGGAATCATGCCAGGCCCACTCCAAATTGAATTGAATTTGCCTGGGTTGCATAACGTGCGC
>CAIMOW010000033.1 GCA_903843235.1 uncultured beta proteobacterium
CTTGCATCTGCTCAACGCGGCGATCAATTAACCACTTCTCCATTTTGAAGTCAGGAATACCGTAACGGAGTAAACCACCAATGCGATCGTTCTTCTCAAATACAGTGACATCATGGCCAACGCGCGCCAATTGCTGCGCAGTTGCCATGCCGGCTGGACCGCCACCAACGACGGCCACTTTTTTACCAGTCTTTGTTTTAGAAGGTTGTGGCTTAACCCAACCGCTTTCCCAACCCTTATCAATAATGGCGTGCTCGATTGACTTAATGCCCACCGGAGCGCGATTAATACCTAAAGTACAAGCAGCCTCACAAGGCGCTGGGCAGATACGGCCAGTGAATTCTGGAAAGTTATTGGTCGATTGCAAGACATCTAATGCATTCTTCCAATCGTTGTGAAACACCAAGTCATTAAAATCAGGGATGATGTTATTTACTGGGCAACCGTTATTGCAAAACGGAATGCCGCAGTCCATGCAACGTGCGCCCTGAACTTTTGCTTCTTCATCCGTTAAAGCAGCAACAAACTCTTTGTAGTGATGGAGGCGTTTAGCAGGAGCTTCGTAAGTTTCATTTACGCGCTCAAACTCCATAAATCCTGTGACCTTACCCATATCGAATCCTTAGTATCTTTTCTGAATGTCTGTCTATGTTGATTAAGTAAATTAAGCAGTAACGGTTTTGTTATGGGCTTTTTCCCAGAGCTCACCTAAGGCACGCTTGTACTCTGTTGGGAGAACTTTCACAAAACGGCCACGGGAATTTTCCCAATCGGCCAAGAGTGCTTTTGCACGCTCTGAACCGGTGTGACGGAAATGACGCTCAATTAAACCCTTCAGAATTTGCTCATCCGTTAAGCGCTCACCGCCGTCTTTTACATCAACAGGAGCGTGCCACTGTGCCTGAGGCATTTTGGCAATTTGCTCTGCAGAAGGTAATACTTTTTCAAGAGTAGCCATGCTGGTGTTGCAACGCTTATCGAATAAACCATCTTCGTCATATACATAGGCAATACCGCCACTCATACCAGCGGCAAAGTTACGACCAGTTGTACCCAATACCACTACAGTGCCGCCAGTCATATATTCACAACCATGATCGCCCGTGCCTTCAACCACCGTTGTGGCACCAGAGTTACGAACAGCAAAACGCTCCCCTGCTACACCGTTGAAGAAGGCCTCGCCACCAATAGCACCATAAAGAACTGTATTGCCAACAATGATGTTCTGAGCTGTGTCACCGCGGAACTCATGTGGCGCACGCACAATCACACGCCCACCGGACAAACCTTTGCCAACGTAGTCATTACCATCACCAACCAAGTCCAAGGTAACGCCGTGAGCCAAGAAAGCAGCAAAACTTTGGCCGGCGGTACCATTTAATTGAATATGGATAGTGTCATCAGGCAGGCCTGCGTGACCATAACGTTGGGCAATCTCACCGGAGAGCATTGCGCCGACAGTACGGTTGACGTTCTTCACTGGAACGATGAAAGAAACTTTCTCGCCACGCTGGATTGCAGGCTCACTCTTCTCAATCAAGATATTGTCAAGGGCACTTGCCAAGCCGTGATCTTGTGTGAGCACTTGGTAACGTGGAACATCTGCAGGCACTTGTGGGGCAGCAAAAATCTTGCTGAAATCCAAGCCATGCACTTTCCAGTTATCAATACCTTTGCGAGTATCTAAGAGATCAACGCGACCAATCAGATCATCAAACTTACGAATACCTAACTGCGCCATGATCTCGCGTGCTTCTTCTGCAATAAAGAAGAAAAAGTTCACAACGTGCTCTGGCTTACCGGCAAACTTTTTACGCAATTCTGGATCTTGGGTTGCAACACCCACTGGGCAGGTATTTAAATGACACTTACGCATCATGATGCAACCTTCAACAACCAATGGTGCGGTTGCAAAACCAAATTCATCCGCGCCTAATAAAGCCCCGATGACTACATCGCGACCGGTTTTCATTTGGCCATCAGCCTGAACACGAATACGGCTACGCAAACGGTTAAGCACTAATGTCTGCTGGGTTTCAGCCAAACCTAATTCCCATGGGGAACCAGCATGCTTAATGGATGACAAAGGAGATGCGCCAGTACCGCCATCATGGCCAGCAATCACAACATGATCTGCCTTAGCTTTAGCAACACCAGCAGCAATCGTGCCAACACCTACTTCGGAGACCAGCTTTACAGAAACATCTGCAGCAGGATTGACGTTCTTCAAGTCATGAATCAACTGAGCAATATCTTCAATTGAATAAATATCATGGTGGGGAGGCGGAGAAATCAAGCCGACACCCGGCACTGAGAAACGCAACTTACCGATGTAATCAGTAACCTTGCTGCCGGGTAATTGACCACCTTCGCCAGGCTTAGCGCCCTGTGCCATCTTGATCTGTAATTGATCAGCGGAACGCAAGTACTCGGTGGTCACACCAAAACGACCAGAAGCAACCTGTTTGATTTTGGAGCGTAATGAATCACCATCTAACAAAGGAATGTTCGCTTCAACAACATCGCCACCTAAGATACTCGCTAAAGTTTCACCCTTCTTAATGGGAATGCCTTTGAGTTCATTCACGTAGCGATTGGGATCTTCGCCACCCTCGCCAGTATTGGACTTGCCGCCAATACGATTCATGGCAATTGCCAAAGTAGCATGGGCTTCAGTGGAAATGGAGCCTAAAGACATCGCGCCCGTAGCAAAACGTTTAACGATTTCTTTTGCAGACTCGACTTCATCTAATGGAATAGCTTTTGCCGGATCAATCTTGAACTCAAACAAACCACGCAGTGTCATTTGACGCTTGCTTTGATCATTGATGATGTTGGCGTACTCTTTATAGGTCTGATACCCTTTCTCAGCACCAATACGAGTGGAGTGTTGCAACTTCGCAATGGTGTCAGGTGTCCACATGTGGTTTTCACCACGGATACGGAATGCATACTCACCACCAGCCTCAAGCATATTGGTTAATACTGGATCATCGCCAAATGCGCTCGTGTGCATACGTAGCGCTTCTTCAGCCACTTCAAATACACCGATACCACCAACATTGGATGGAGTGCCTTTGAAATACTGATCAATCACTTCATGATTCAAGCCAATAGCCTCAAAAATTTGTGAGCCGGTATACGACATATAAGTGGAGATACCCATCTTGGACATGACTTTTTGCAAGCCCTTACCAACTGCTTTAATAAAGTTCTTTACTGCTTTTTCAGCTGACAAATCGCCTGATAGACCCTTAGCCAATTCAGCCAGGGTTTCCATCGCGAGGTATGGATGTACGGCTTCTGCTCCATAACCAGCCAAGAGTGCAAAGTGATGTGTTTCACGTGCACTTCCAGTTTCAACAACAAGACCAACACTAGTACGCAAACCTTTTTCAACCAAATGCTGATGAATTGCTGAAGTTGCCAACAAGGCAGGAATCGCGACATGCTTCTCGTCCACCTGGCGATCGCTCACGATCAAGATGTTGTAGCCAGAGCGCACTGCATCTGCAGCCTCTGCACAAAGCGAGGCTAGACGCGCTTCAATCCCTGCTTTACCCCAGACCGCTGGATAGCAAATATCCAATTCATACGAACGGAATTTGCCATTGGTGTAATGACCAATGTGGCGAATCTTCGTCATATCGTCAAAATCTAAAATTGGCTGACTGACTTCCAAGCGCATTGGTGGATTAATATTGTTGGTATCAAGCAAGTTGGGTTTTGGCCCAATAAACGACACCAATGACATCACCATATTTTCACGAATCGAATCGATCGGAGGATTGGTAACTTGCGCAAACAACTGTTTGAAGTAGTTATAAAGTGGCTTGTTCTTATTTGAGAGAACGGCCAATGGGCTATCGTTACCCATTGAACCAATGGCCTCTTCGCCGTTCATTGCCATTGGCGCCATGAGGTACTTAATGTCCTCCTGGGTATAACCAAAAGCTTGCTGGCGATCTAATAATTTTGCGGCTGGGCGAATGGTTGTTTTCTCATCAACAATGTCAACTTTGCTGGCATTTACTTCTTCTAACTTCACGCGCACTGCATCAATCCAGCTCTTATATGGTTTTGCTTTTGAAACGGCATTTTTCAATTCAACGTCGTCAATGATGCGACCTTGTTCCATATCAATCATGAACATCTTGCCTGGTTGCAAGCGCCATTTTTGAACAATCTTGTTTTCTGGAATAGGCAATACACCCGCCTCAGAAGCCATGATGACTAAGTCATCATCTGTTATGTAATACCGTGCTGGACGCAAACCATTACGATCTAAAGTTGCACCAATCTGACGGCCATCAGTAAAAGCCATTGCAGCAGGGCCATCCCATGGCTCCATCATTGCTGCATGATATTCATAGAAAGCGCGACGGTTTTCATCCATCAATGTGTGCTGTTCCCATGCCTCTGGAATCATCATCATCATGGCTTGCGCCAAGGGGTAACCTGCCATTACTAACAGTTCTAGGCAGTTATCAAAGCAAGCAGTATCCGATTGGCCCGGATAAATCAGTGGCCAAAGTTTTTTGAGATCATCGCCTAATACTGGGGAGCTAACAGCGCCTTCACGCGCATTTACCCAGTTGACGTTTCCTTTAACAGTATTAATCTCACCGTTGTGAGCAATCATGCGATATGGATGGGCCAATTCCCATGCTGGGAATGTGTTTGTGGAGAAGCGTTGATGCACTAATGCCAATGCTGAAATGGTGCGCGAGTCTTGTAGATCTTCGTAATACGCGCCCACTTGGTTCGCCAAGAGCAAGCCCTTATACACAATAGTACGGGCAGACATGGAAGCAACAAAATATTCTTTGCCATGCTTAAGGTGCAAATCTTGTATCGCATGGCTAGCAGTTTTACGAATCACGTACAACTTACGCTCAAGCGCATCGGTTGTCATGATGTCGCGGCCGCGGCCAATAAAAATTTGACGGATGAATGGCTCAGTCTTTCTGACAGTTGGAGACATTGGTAATTTCACATCTACCGGGACATCTCTCCAACCTAAAACAACTTGGCCTTCTAAACGTACTGTGCGCTCTAACTCTTGTTCGCAAGCCAAGCGTGAAGCGTTTTCTTTTGGCAAAAAGATCATGCCAACGCCATACTCTCCAAATGGGGGCAATGTCACGCCCTGCTTAGCCATTTCTTCGCGATAGAGCGTGTCTGGAATTTGAATCAAGATTCCAGCGCCATCACCCATTAACGGGTCGGCACCAACCGCTCCCCGATGATCTAAGTTCTCCAGAATCTTCAAACCCTGAGCAACGATCTCGTGCGACTTCTTACCTTTTATATGTGCGACGAATCCTACGCCGCATGCATCATGCTCATTTCGTGGGTCGTATAAGCCCTGAGCAATTGGACGAAGATTTGTATTTGATTGTGTAGTCATAGTATTTCCGAGGGGCGACAAAGGCCTGATTACTTTTGGAAGATCAAATATAGGTGAATACCCATACAGTTGCAATAGAAATAAAATAACTCTGTCCCATTTATTCAGCGTAGGCACCAAAATGAATTATTAAAATGGGGACAGAGTCGAAAGGTTAAGCATTGTGCCTGTGATCCCCATAAACCTAAAAATTCTCTAAACCACTGTATTAAAAGACTTTATTTTTCTGGGTCGGCCACGATAGCGAATTTGAGCAAGATCAGGCTCGTCTTTAAACAATTTTTTAGCGTAGATATCGCTCACCCATGGCTTAGAGCGAATGAGGGATTCAGTGATTTGCCTATCCTCCCAATGGGGCGCACCGTCTTTTACAAAGCCTGCCCAACTCATTTGTCTTTCAAAAGGTGTATTACCTAACCTCCAAAAGTGCTGATGATCAACTAACCACGGCTCAGCATTTCCACCTATATGAGTTCCAAAGCTAGTCCACCCAGAATCTTGTGGGGTAGATTCAAATCCGGCTCTCACTGGATTCAGTTCTATATAGCGCTGACAGCGCAGGAAGTAATCTGGGTCAATCAGAGAGGAGCGATAGCGCCCTTCCCAAATCGTTCCCGAGCGATGATGCTGTTGATTAAAGTACTGCGCGTAACGCCTACCTAAAGATTGCATCGTTTTTGCTAAGGAATCTGCATTCTGCGGGGTCATTAGTAAATGTACATGGTTAGGCATTAGCGCGAATGCATGAACCGAACAAGAAAATTGTTTAGCTGCTTCACGCAACCAATCTAAATATATTCTGCGGTCAGCGTCGGTATAAAAAAGCATTTCACGATTATTGCCACGCACCATGACGTGCATTGCCTGGCCAGGAATAACAGTACGCGCCTGCCTAGCCATGAACTAGGAGCTTACTGAAGTTCGCGCACGCCACCATTAGGGGCAAATTCTGGAATGAACCAGTCACCATCTACTTGCGTTACACCTGCTGGCACCTCGCGAGATTCTTGTGGCTTATCTTTCAAAGCGGTCGTCATATAAGAAATCCACATCGGCAACGCTAAGCCGCCGCCAGTCTCGCGATCGCCTAAACTTTCTGGTTTATCAAAACCAATCCAAGAAATGGCGACTACCTTGGGGTTATATCCGGCAAACCACGCATCATGGGAATCATTGGTCGTACCCGTTTTGCCGGCAATATCGTTGCGCCCTAATTTAGCCCTAGCACTTGCTGCAGTTCCTGTCTTAGTCACTTCTTGCAACATACTATCCATCACAAAGGCAGTACGAGCATCCAATACTCGCGGAGCACCATCTCCAACGCTAATCGGTTTAGCCTCAAAAAGAATATTTCCCTTTGAATCAACCATTTTATTAATTAAGTAAGGATCTACGCGATAACCACCGTTTGCAAATACGCTATAGGCTGTTGCCATTTGTAGCGGCGTAACAGAACCTGCACCTAAAGCCATTGTTAAATAAGGAGGGTGCTTCTCAGGATCAAAACCAAAACGCTGAATATATTCCTGAGCATAAGAAGGGCCAATTGCCCTAATCAATCTTACAGAGACTACGTTCTTTGATTTGGCCAAGGCTGTACGCAAACGCATCATACCTTCGTACTTGCCGTCATAGTTTTTTGGCTCCCATGATTGGCTGCCAGTTTCTAAACTACCAATGGATAATGGCGCATCATTGACCATGGTGCTAGGTATAAAACCTTTTTCAATCCCAGCTGCATAAATGAAAGGCTTGAATGAAGAGCCTGGCTGACGCAAGGCTTGAGTGACGTGATTGAATTGATTGCGGCGGAAATCAAAACCACCAACCAATGAAAGAATCGCGCCCGTCTCTGGATTCATGGAGACAAAGGCCGCTTCTACTTGGGGAAGTTGAGCTAACTTCCAAACGCCTGGCTCGACCTGCAAGAGTCTTACAACAGCTCCTGGGCGTAAGCGTTTTTTAGGCTGAGAATTATCGGTTAGCGATGCTGAGGCCAACCTCAAAGCATCACCTTTAAGCGCAATGATATCGCCAGTAGAAATCATGACCTGCATTTCTTTTGGTTTGGCATCGAGAACTACTCCCGACTGAAGATCATCTAATTGAGGATAGGAAAGTAGGGCCTCATCAATTGCACGCTGCCTTTTTACTGCGTCTTCTGGAAGATCAATAAAACCCTCTGGTCCACGGTAAGCATGGCGCAAGTCGTATTCAAAAATTCCACGGCGTACTGCCTTGTAAGCAGCATCCTGGTCAGCCCTCAGGATGGTTGTATAAACATCAATTCCTTGCGAATAGATTGCATCGCCATACTGCGCAAGCAATATTTGCCTGACCATCTCTGACGGAAAGTCAGCACGCGTACTGAACTCATTGCCCAAACCGCGAATATGCAATTCTTCGGTCATGGCTTTTTGGTACTGTTCAGGCGTGATGTAAGACAGGTCACGCATGCGCTGCAAAATGTACTCCTGACGTATCTTTGCGCGACGGAAATTGGTAACTGGGTTATAGGCGGAGGGTGCTTTTGGTAATCCCGCCAACATGGCCGACTCTGCAATGCTAATGTCTTTTAAGTCTTTGCCAAAATAAATCTGGGCTGCACTCGCAAATCCAAATGCGCGTTGACCCAAAAAGATCTGGTTCATATAGATTTCGAGGATCTTATCTTTACTTAATTCAGACTCGATTTCCCAGGCAAGCAGAATTTCATAAATCTTCCGGCTAAAGGTTTTTTCATTGCTTAAGAAGAAGTTGCGAGCAACCTGCATGGTGATAGTTGATGCCCCTTGCGATAAGTGGCCTCGTAAATTGGCGGTGGCTGCCCTTAATACACCTACATAGTCCACACCGCCATGAGAATAAAAACGATCGTCCTCAGTGGCTATCACTGCATTACGCATACTGAGCGGAATTTCGCTCAGAGGGATCACTTTGCGACGCTCCTCGCCAAACTCTCCGATCAGAACCTTATCTGCCGTATAAATCCGCAGTGGCGTCTTAGGGTTGTAGTCCGTTAGC
>CAIMOW010000034.1 GCA_903843235.1 uncultured beta proteobacterium
CCCAATTTATTTGCCACAATTTGCGCTGTCGTAATGGCGCGTATTGCTGGACTCGATAAGATCAAATCAAAATCAAAGGACTTTTTTGATAGGTAACTGCCCAATCTTTTAGCGTCCTTAACACCGCTATCAGATAATGGACGATCTTGATCCGGAATCAATACTCCCCCGTTAATTGCCTTGGCATGGCGCAAGAGGAATAAAGATTTTGTAGCCACGATTGATTAGTCTTTTTTTTCTTTACCTAATTTTTCCAATTTCCCATTTCCATAGGTGCACCAGTATCTAATTTCATCACCTAAACTATCCAGTTCTTTTCTGGATAATTTTCTATACTCCATTAGATCAAGCATGCCTGTTTTTCTGAGCTTTTTCAGAATATCGTTATATAAACTCATAATCTCATTCAAATCATATTGTTAGCGTTGTTTTTTTATATAGCAATTTGATGAAGTTTACCTTGGCACTTCAGACTGATGCATTGGGGCTATTCAATATTGCCCTTAACTTCCTGGGATCGTGATTCCCGTAAATACACCAGCATTTGATTTCCTCAAATACGTTATACAGATCTGTATGGGATAGTTCTTGCATATCCACTAGGCTCATATGCCCACAGTTCTTTAATTGTGCAATGGCTTCTGGATAAGAATAATGACCCTGATGATCAACTACTGGAAATTCAAGATGAGGGGGTTGATTTGGCTCTGGCATCACAGCTGAGACCTCTAATTCAGTGGGACAAATCATTTTTTTACCTTTGCTTAGAATGCCAACCCTATTCCCAATAAGTTGAATTCTTTTGATCTACATCGTATATCCCCTTTATATATTTCAGATTTGTGACTATTTGGGTATGTGGGGTAAATCAGGCATTTGCAAAGGTCTCTTCATGGCCGTTCTCTGCCCGTCAGATACCCCAAAACAGCTTATTTTGAACGGCTGGTACTGAGTGGATAAGAGACATTTAATGAAATGCACTTAAATCTACCAATACAGCTTCTGTCGTTTAAAACGACACCCACTGCCAACCAGACGCCCCTCCAAAGACTTGCATCTTTTTATAACTCCTTTTACAATACTATTAATCGTATTATTAAAGGGGTTGTTATGGGTGCTGTTGTTGCGAATGACTTAAAGACTAAAGGCATTAAAGCCATTGAAGACGCTTTACTGGATCAGCTCGAAGCGCCTGTATCAGTGCGTGGTCAAGTGAAGTATGTAGTAATGAGCCAGCAGCAGTATCAATATTTGCGTGAATGCGAGCTTGAAGCTGCACTAGCTGAATCACGAACGGATTTAGCGGGTGGGCGCTTTGTTAAAGAAACTGTGGCGCAACACATCAAGCGTCTTAAGCAAATCAATAAATCCGCTCAATGACTTGGCAGTTAATTTTTACTGAGCAATACAACAGGCGCGCCGCGAAGTTTTTAAAGCGTCACCCTGATGTGGAGAGTCAATACGCTAAAACATTAGAGCTGCTAGAGCTCAACCCACATCATCCTTCACTGCGCCTTCATGGATTGACTGGAAAGCTCGATGGCTTGCAAAGTATTTCTATCAACCTGAAATACCGAGTCACGATTGAGATGATCATCACTGAAAATGAAATTGTGTTGATCAATGTTGGTGATCACGACGCAGTGTATTAATTTCACCATTGCTTAGCTTGTCGTTTTAAAAGACAACTCATGAACAGGGAGTAGTTTTTTAACGCAGTGGCGCTACTGTAGAACAGCTTAAGAAATTATTTTTTACTGTTGGAATTCTTGGCGCCGTGTCGCACTATGCGCTACACCGAAAAAAGGCCGTAGCTCTCAGAGCCATATAACATAAGGGTTTGCCGTCGCACAGGATTTTTTCAATCCTCTGCTCTACCGACTGAGCTACCAGGCCAAGACTGGGAATTATAAATGAAACTGCTTTCCAGCTTGAAAAATGGCTCGACCGTAGCTAACTCTGCTGATTTCTTAGAAATATGATGCTAAGTGGAGATATCTATTAATCCTTCAGCAAAACGCCATAACTGGTAACCCTAACTAGCCATAGTTGCGATATTGGCCCGAGCCCTATGCAATTTTCTATAGCTGTCGATCATGCGGCAGTGTCTGTCGAGCCCCTCCAGTTTTATGCTGGTTGGCGTCAATCCGAAGAAGCGTACGCTACCGTCCACTGAGCCCATTACGGCGTCCATCCGAATATTGCCAAACATCCGACGAAAGTTGGCAGCGTAGTCGTCGATCTCCAAATCGTCATCTAGCAGAACTTCCAGCACCACATTTAAGGCCTGGTAAAACAATCCTCGCTCAACCGTGTTGTCGTTATATTGAAGGAAGGTACCCACCAACTCATGCGACTCATCAAATTGTTGCAAAGCGAGATGAATCAGCAGCTTCAACTCCAGAACAGTTAGCTGACCCCAAGCCGTATTCTCGTCAAATTCAATACCGATTAATGTGGCGATGTCGCCGTACTCATCCAACTCGTTATTTTCTAAACGCTCGAGTAATGCAACTAACTTGGTATCGTCTAAGCGAGACAGGTTCAAAATATCAGCACGGAACAACAGCGCCTTATTCGTGTTATCCCAGATCAGATCTTCTATTGGGTAAACCTCAGAATACCCTGGCACCAAGATCCGGCAGGCAGTCGCGCCTAGTTGGTCATACACCGCAACGTAAGCTTCTTTACCCATAGTTTTAAGAATGTCAAACAAGATTGCGACTTCCTTGGCATTGGCGTTTTCACCCTGGCTAGAGAAGTCCCACTCAACAAACTCATAATCTGATTTTGCGCTGAAAAATCGCCACGACACAATGCCACTGGAATCAATAAAGTGTTCAACAAAGTTATTTGGCTCCGTTATTGCTTCACTTGAAAAAGTGGGTGGGGGCAAATCGTTCAGGCCTTCTAAACTGCGCCCCTGTAGTAATTCAGTCAAACTCCGTTCCAGCGCCACCTCTAAGCTTGGGTGCGCACCAAACGAAGCAAATACACCGCCTGTTCGCGGATTCATCAAGGTAACGCACATCACCGGATAGGCCCCACCCAACGATGCATCTTTTACCAGCACCGGAAAGCCCTGCTCCTCCAAACTCTGAATGCCCGCCAGAATGCCGGGATATTTCGCAAGGACAACCTGCGGCACATCCGGCAAGGTGATTTCACCCTCCAGAATTTCGCGTTTAACTGCCCGCTCGAAAATCTCCGATAAGCATTGCACCTGCGCTTCTACCAGCGTATTACCCGCGCTCATGCCATTGCTAACGTAAAGGTTTTCAATCAGGTTGGACGGAAAATAGATGACCTCGCCGTCTGACTGACGCACATATGGCAATGAGCAAATGCCACGTTGCACATTGCCGGAATTCGTATCGATCAGATGTGAGGAACGCAAATCGCCATCGGGACTAAAAATTTTCAGGCAATACTCATCCAGAATTTCAGTCGGCAACATATCTTCAGGCCCCGGCTTAAACCAGCGTTCGCTCGGGTAATGAACAAACGCTGCATTAGCGATGTCTTCGCCCCAGAATGCACCTGCATAGAAATGGTTATTACTCAGTCGCTCGATATACTCGCCCAAGGCCGAAGCTAAAGCGCTTTCCTTTGTAGATCCCTTCCCATTGGTAAAACACATCGGCGAGTGCGCATCACGGATATGTAGGGACCACACATTGGGAATGATATTGCGCCAAGAAGCAATTTCAATCTTAATGCCTAGATTCGCCAACACACCTGACATATTGGCAATGGTTTCCTCTAGCGGTAGATCCTTGCCCGCAATATAGGTACTGGCATTAGAAGTTGGCTTCAACGTCAATAAGGTCTGCGCATCAACATCCAGGTTCTCTACCTCTTCAATGAGAAACTCCGGTCCGGCTTGCACTACCTTTTTAACCGTACAACGGTCGATAGAACGCAAAATACCTTGGCGATCTGTGGCAGAGATATCCTCAGGCAACTCGACCTGAATCTTGAAAATTTGCTGATAGCGATTTTCCGGGTCAACAATATTATTCTGTGAAAGGCGGATATTTTCGGTGGAAATATTACGCGTGTTGCAATACAACTTCACAAAATACGCTGCGCACAATGCTGATGAAGCCAGAAAGTAATCAAAGGGGCCTGGGGCTGAGCCGTCGCCTTTATATCGGATAGACTGGTCGGCAACCACCGTGAAGTCATCGAATTTGGCTTCAAGACGTAGCTTATCGAGAAAGTTGACCTTAATTTCCATGGGGATGATTCCGAAAATGGTGTGGGCACTATTATCCATCGCAACGCCGATGCCGTGTAATACATCGATGATTTCAACAACCGCTAACGAATAGGATAATTACCGGCCGCTTACGACAAGTTATTCGCTGAAGGCCTTATTGCTCACTCTTATTGCGTGATGTGTCGATACCCAAAGCCTTGAGCTTACGATAGAGATGAGTTCTCTCTAGTCCGGTGTATTCAGAAATCTTTGTCATGCTTCCGCCCATGATTTGCATCTGATGCTCAAAATAGGCTTTTTCAAAGAGGTCTCTTGCCTCGCGCAAAGGAAGGTCATAGAAAGTCTTAGCGATGCCGCTAATGTACTCGCCATCTTGAGGTGCCTGCGCTTGCCCTGTAGCTGCCGCCTTTGGGGCAACACTGTTAGCCGCCAAGGGCTGAACCGCACGACCCTCTTCAGGCTCTACATATTTTGGAGAGGTTTCTAGTGCCTTGGTAACTGTCTTGAGGAGTTTTTGTAAGGCAATCGGCTTCTCTAAAAAGTTTAGAGCCCCGATACGGGTTGCCTCAACAGCGGTGTCGATCGTTGCATGCCCAGACATCATGACAACAGGCATAGTGAGTTGTCCAGTCTTAGACCACTCTTTTAACAAAGTAATGCCGTCTGTTTCTGGCATCCAAATATCCAGCAACACTAGGTCGGGTCGCATTTGCTCACGAATCGTTCTTGCTTGAACTGCGCTCTCCGCAGAGTAAACAGTATGGCCTTCATCGGTGAGGATTTCATTAAGAAGCTCACGAATGCCCATCTCGTCATCAACCACCAAAATACTAGCCATTCCTACGCCGCCTCTTTTGCTAGGTTCATAAACAAAATTGAAACTTGTGCACCGATCACTTCTTCTCCCTGCATACGATTCCGAATTTCTATTTTGGCAGAATGATCATCAATGATTTTTTTCACCACTGCCAAACCTAAACCGGTCCCCTTACTTTTGGTTGTAACATACGGCTCGAATGCTCTTGCCAATATCTTAGCTGGAAATCCAGATCCCGAGTCACATATTGTTAATCGCACAGCATTTTGTTGAATACCGTTGAGTTCGCCATAGGACACTAGTTCTGTTTTAACTTCGACGGGCTCAGTTTGATGGGCGCCTTCTGATGTGGCATCCTGAGCATTCTGTAACAAATTATGTATGACCTGCCGCAACTGAGTCGAGTCTCCCATGATGTCGGGACAATTGACATCCAGCTGGGTACGTAAGGGACTCCCCTCGTATAAGCCCAAAATTTCTTTTGTCAAAACATTGATAGAAACAGGTTTTAACTGCGGGCTGGGCGTCTTAGCAAAATCCCTAAAGTCATTCACCATCTGTTTCATAGCTTGCACTTGACCAATGATGGTCTCCGTACTGCGATTCATCATTTCTTCTTGCTCTGGGCTCAGCTTGCCGGTAAGCTTATGTTGCAATCTTTCGGCTGACAACTGAATGGGGGTGAGAGGATTCTTAATCTCATGTGCCAGACGCCTTGCCACCTCACTCCATGCGATAGAGCGCTGCGCACTCACCACATCCGTGATGTCATCAAACACCACCATGCGAAGATCAGCAGTTAATTCTGTTCCTCGCACAAATAAGGTAACCCCCAGCTCATTCTCAAATTCATTGGTTGTGTGTAATTGAATTTGCTTTTGCCAAACCGGAGTCTCTTTATGTTGATTCTGTTTAGCGTCCTCTGCAACCGCAAGCTTCATGGTTGCAAAACCCTCTTTCAAGGCCTGCTCAAACTCAATTAATGCAGGAATCTTGCCAAGGGCTTGACCATCTAGCTTAGTGAGGTCTTGGCCAAAAATACGATCTGCGCCAGCATTACTAGAAACTACATTAAAAGCTTTATCGAAAATACAAACACCCGCAGTGAGATTGCCAAGAACGGTCTCTAAAAAGGTTTTTGATTCCTGTAGTGAAGTGCGGGTATCGGCCAGTTGCCGCGTCATGACATTAAATTGGCGCGTTAGCATGCCGAGCTCATCACCAGTATCCAACTCTGGCTTGGGTGATAAATCGCCCTGCGCAACGGCTTGAGTGCCTTTGAGCAACATGAGCAAGGGTCGAGCCAGTTGACGTCCTAATATCAGCGCCAAGGTCACCGCTACAAACAAAGCAAAAAAGAGTGTCAGGGTAAGCGTGCCAACGAACATTTTGCGCAAACCCGTGCGCCCCAAGGATTTTTCTTGGTAATCGCTATAGGCCGCCTGGACTGCCAGGGTATTTTTGGTAATCCCCTCAGGAACCGACTTAACGAGCTGCAAATACCAAAGTTCTTTTTGATATTGAACATTTAGACCAAAGCCACGACCTGCTAGTGATCGCTCTTTTGCTAACGGAATTACAGCACGTAAGCGATATTGCTGCGGACCCGCTGTATTGAGTGGCTCATCAATAAAGCCAGCACCATTCACTTTAGCGGCCTGGCTCATCACCTCTGGGCTTGGCGGAGAAGAAGGGGCAAGCAAAGCGCCAGATGCGGCAGTTGCCACGACCATTTGCCGTCCATCAAAAATGGTGATCTCTTGAATACCAAATTGGTCACGTAGGCGCGACAACAACAGCGTCAACTCTGCTGGGCTTGCTTGATTTGGCAAGGCTTGAACTTGATTGGCAACAATGCGGCCTTCATCTTGTAGCTCTTGAAGGGAGGCCCCCAAAGTGGCGCGCCCAAGCTCTAAGCCAGCCTCTAAAGCAGATTCAACTTGAACGTCAAACCAAGTTTCAATACTTCTTGAAACGAACTGTAAAGAAACGCCATAGAGAATTAATCCCGGAACAACGCCAACCAAAGCAAAAATCATGGCCAATTTAGCGATCAAGCGCGTACCAAAGCGTCCTTGATGCCAACGAACTGCAATTACTATAACTAGGGTCAAAATGACCAGCGCTAGACAGAGGCCAATCACTAAGTTGGCTGCGTAAAGCCAAATAAAGTAGTTATCGAAAAACTCTGTATTGGAGGACGCAATCGACAGCATGATGAGCAGAAGCAGTGCAAACCCACCAACAAATGTCACAGCAATAGGAAGCGCCCGATTTTTCCATAACTCTTTTTGGAAAAAACTAGACTGGAAGGGCGCGCCAGGATTAATCATCGCTTAATCAGGTTGGAGCCATTTGGTGAAAATGGAAAGCGCAACCAATCGCTTGAAACATTCCAGTCGCGATTGTTTAATGCGTTTACTTGAAATGGTTTCGGTAGCTTGCTCAGGTCCAAGGTCATGCGCAATCCTGCTATATAGGATTTGGCAGGGTCAATTTGGTTATTGTCGATAACGCGCCACCCACCGATGCTACCAATTGCTTGCAAAGCCTCCGAGATTGTCTTTGCAGAAAAGGTAAAACCTTCCGAGGCAATGCGATATTGCTGCGTTAAAGGCTGATAAGAAAGTCGAGTTTGTCTTTGTGCGCTGGCTGGCTTTTCTTCAAACCAATACCAGCGTGAACGAGTCAGCTCGAACTCCGTTTGAAAATAGAGAACTACACCTTTCTGAACTGCTTCCTCCAATCCGGGGGATAACTCAATCTGAAAAGCGGCATTTAAAAGCCAGTCGCTGTCCGCCCGTTCCAACTCTACGGATGTAATTTTGATGCCCTCCGCACTAGCTGCAACAGAAAAAAGGTTCAGCGCAAGCAAGCAACAGAAGATGAGTTGTTTAATTCTTTGGCTCATAGCCCTTTTTTCTTAAACAAAGCATAGAAAAAACCATCGTTTGTTGCCGAAGGCAAAATCTGCCCCGGAGCGCTTAATCGTAACGCATTGCTATGCTCCGCCGCAAACCAAGTGGCTTGAGACTCGCCCTCCTCCGGGAATACCGAGCAGGTGACATACAAAAGAAGTCCCTCAGGCTTTAACATCTTCCAGGCCTGAGTCAAAATGCTGCGTTGCCGTTGCTGTAAAGACTTCACATCAGCTTCACGCCTTAGAAACGGGATGTCTGGATGACGCGACACAATTCCAGAAGCAGAACAAGGTGCATCGAGCAAAATTTTATCAAAGAGTCTTCCGTCCCACCATGCCGCCTTAGATGCATCGCCCCGAGTAATGTTGACTCTGTCTGATCGCAAACGCAACCGGTCTAGGTTGCCGCCAATTTTTCCGAGGCGCTCCCCATCTAACTCCAAGGCAACGACTTCACAATCTGCAAGCTCTAATAAATGGGCAGTCTTGCCGCCAGGCGCAGCGCAAGCATCCAGAATGAGCTCGCCAAGTTTTGGATCCAGAAGCACTGCGGCTATTTGCGCGCCCGCATCCTGAACCGATACTGCGCCGCCATAAAAGCCCGGCAAATCAGATACAGGCACTGGCTCACTTAGTAAAAGCGCTGCATCCAGCTTCAATCCAGCGAGCTCTTCAATTGGCGCAGAAGAAATACCCGATTGCGTTAATAACTCTTGGTACTGACTACGATTATGTTGCCTGGCATTCACGCGCAATATTAAGGGCGCTCTTTGTGCATGCTGTATCAGCAGCGCTTGCCAAACTTTAGGGTAATTTTTCTTGAGGCTTGCACGCCACCAAGGTGGCACAAACATCGGAATAGGGTCTGGCGGGTAACGCCTCTCGCCTTCTGGGGGTTGCATAGTCAGACTAACCTTGCGCAAGACGGCATTGACCAAACCCTTGGCATACATAGTTGGCTCGTACTCACTACAGGCCTTTACAGCCTGATCAACAATAGTATGTGCTGCGTACCCCTTGCCGTCTTGGTTTCCCTGTAGAAACAATGCAATGGCAACGCTTAATAGATTCTCAACTGCGGTCGGTGGGGGCTTGGGAATAAATTGCACAATCAACTCATGCGAGCGGACCCACTTTCGCAAAGCATCAAACGTCAGACTTTGAACAATCGGTCTTTCGTGAGCATCCAACTGATCCAAAACCTCAGTCAGCGAGCGTCCATCCATCACCTCTCCTATAGCTTGCGCTGAGATCGTGATTGCCTCTGAAAGAGGAAGACTGCGTGGTGTTTTTTGATCCGACAAATTATTCCTTATGAAAGCGTAATGCTTTCGATGGTGCGCCATGCGTACGCAAATATGCGATCGCATTCATTCTTTTTCCGCCTGGCTTTTGCATCTCAAATACTTCAATCACACCCTGTCCGCATTGAATGAATACGCCCTCTTTACTAAATCCCAAAACTTCACCCATCTGGCCAGGCTGACTATAACCCCCAGAATTTGATACACGAGAATTCCAAAACTTCATTGGTGTGCCATCGAGATTGCTTGTTGCCCCAGGAAAAGGATTAAAAGCACGAATGTGATGATCAATTTCTGTTGCGCTAAGCTGCCAATCAATCTCTGCTTCGCTTTTTAGTATCTTCTCCGCATACCTAATGCCCTGGCCTGCTTGAGGTATCTTGATTAAGGCTACGCCCTGTGCCATGGTGTTCAATGCCTCAACAATGGATTCGGCGCCAAGTTTGGCTAAGCGATCATGCAATGAGGCGCTAGTTTCATCGCCGGCGATAGCAATTTCCCGAACCGAAACAGTGTCCCCAGTGTCAAGGCCAGCGTCCATCTTCATAATGCTGACTCCTGTTTTGCTATCGCCCTGCTCGATTGCCCGCTGTATTGGCGCAGCACCACGCCATCGCGGCAAAATAGAGGCATGAATATTGAAACAACCGTGACGTAGATCGCGCTCAGCAATATCTAAAATGTCTTGTGGAAGAATCAATCCATATGCAACCACCACCATGACATCGAAGTCCGTTGTAGACAACTGTTGATAGACAGCCTCTGCTTCAGCTTGCTTCTCAGGGTCAGCGCTGTTTCGCCTGAGAGAAGCAGGTTGCAAGATTGGAATATTTTTTTCTAACGCAAATGCTTTTACAGGGCTGGCTTGAAAATGCATACCTCGACCAGAACGACGATCGGGTTGAGTCAGCGCCAAAATAATCTGATGCCCAGCGGCATCTATCGCGCGCATTGCTTGCGCAGCAAACTCAGGTGTTCCAGCAAAAACAATTTTCATGGATGGCGCTTAGCGCTGACCCACTAACTCTTTAATGCGCTTTTTCATTTTGAGGGAAATGCGATTGCGCTTGAGTAGCGACAAATACTCCACAAATACTTTGCCTTGTAAATGATCCATCTCGTGTTGCAAACAAACTGACAGTAGGCCGTCTGCTTCCAATTCGAATTGTTTGCCATTGAGATCTAAGGCCCTCACTCGAACCGAGTCTGGTCTCTCTACTTCATCGTAATACTCAGGAACGGAGAGACAGCCCTCACGCCACAATTTTTTTTCAGGGCTCGCCCACACCAACTCTGGATTAATAAAAACCATCAGCTCGTTTTGGTCATCTGAAATATCAATCACCACAATCCGCTCATGAATATCCACTTGGGTTGCGGCTAACCCAACCCCAGGCGCTTCATACATAGTGTCGGCCATATCCGCTACGATTTTTTTAATGCGAACATCCACCGCCGCAACAGGTTTAGCAATCTGATGTAGGCGGGGGTCTGGGTAGCAAAGTACGGGTAATAATGCCATGTAAGAATTATCCAACAGAGTAATCAGACTGTCCCGATTGTTGAAAATATTCTCAAGTTCAAGAATCAATTGATGCGCATACGCCAATAGCATCACAGCAATCCACCGTCAGGGTAAAAGCTAACCTATCAGGTTGAATCATTTATACGACCCCACAAAGGTCCTCTATATATGGTGCTATTGGTCTGCTTCAGCAACCAATGGTTGCAATTGTGGGTTCTCACGCCACCAGCAATAGGTTATTCAGATTGCCCCGGTACTTGCCAGAGCCCTCTTTAGAGCTAGCTTGGTGGCACTCTCAGGGGTCGCAGGCGGAATCGAGGGGGCGCGGCCCATCACACCGCCCTTGGGCTAGAACATGGACTTACTTTGGCAGTTTGTGCCACTAGAATGGATGTTGTTCACCCACGAGAGCATGGCTACCTTGCTACTCCCATTGGTAAAAAAAGGGGGGGTTGCTATCTAAATTGCCCCCAGGAACCAGCCTTAAATCCTTTCATCTTCCAAGGTGCGGCCGTTTAATTGCAGCACTTACATTGGGGGTAGTGGTGATTGAGGCGGCCGATGAATCAGGCTCACTCATTACCGCTCAGATTGCTGCAGAGCTAGGGAGGGGTGTTGTCCATGCAGGTCCAGTTGACGACCCCCGTAACGAGGCTGTAATCAACTTATTCAGGAGGGGCTAAGCTTGTGCTCTTCCCAGGCGAAGTTCTGGAAGATATCATTGCGGGGTCAAAAACCCGATTTAAACCCACTAGAATGGCTTTTTTAGGGCAAAAGTCATGAAAAATAAAACGCAAAATCAAGGGCTTTTGGACTTTTGTCAATTTATCGGTTAATAATAAAAAAGGAGCAAATGATCGGCCGAACCCTGATTTGGTTTAAATTGATCATCCTTTTCCCTCATTAAATATTTAATTTCAGGCTCAAATTTAGGCAAACGCGTGGCTAAAGCATCTACCAAAAGCAGTTCTAAAACCTCAACAGTGGACCATCCAAAAGCGCTCATCATCGCCGAGAAGCCATCTGTAGCCAACGACATCGCCAAGGCCCTCGGTGGCTTTACAAAATATGAGGACTACTTTGAGAGTGATGATTTCGTTATTTCGTCCGCTGTTGGCCACCTCTTGGAGATAGCTGCGCCGGAAGAGTATGAAGTGAAGCGTGGTAAGTGGTCTTTTGCCAACTTACCGGTGGTACCCCCTTATTTCGATCTTCGCCCTATTGTAAAAACAGAATCCCGCTTAAAGGTTTTACAAAAACTGATTAAACGCAAAGACATTAATGCCCTGATTAATGCATGTGACGCGGGGCGAGAAGGCGAGCTCATTTTTCGCCTGATTGCACAACACGCTAAAGCGCCACAATCTATTCAGCGACTCTGGTTGCAGTCTATGACCCCGAACGCTATCCGCGAAGGCTTTGCCTCGCTGCGCTCCGATGATGATATGAAGCCCCTTGCTGATGCAGCCCGTTGCCGCTCTGAAGCAGACTGGTTGGTTGGTATCAACGGCACTCGGGCAATGACGGCATTTAATAGTAAGAGTGGTGGCTTCTTTCTGACGACCGTTGGACGAGTACAAACACCTACCCTATCCATCGTTGTAGAACGTGAAGAGCTGATCCGCAAATTTATTTCCAAAGACTATTGGGAAGTTAAAGCCGAGTTCATTGCTTCAGCTGGCATTTATGAGGGTCGCTGGTTTGACCCGAAGTTCAAAAAAGATCCTACAACTCCAGATGCTCGTGAAAATCGACTTTGGAGTGAGGCCGCTGCGCAAAGCATAGTGGCTGCATGTCGCGATAAAAAAGCGACCGTTACTGAAGAGGCTAAACCTGCCACTCAACTTGCGCCCCAGTTATTCGACTTAACCAGCTTACAGCGAGAGGCCAATGCCCGTTTTGGCTTCTCCGCGAAAAATACGCTTGGCTTAGCTCAAGCGCTTTACGAGCGACACAAGGTGCTCACTTATCCGCGAACAGATGCAAAAGCACTCCCCGAAGATTATTTGGATACCGTCAAGCAAACAATGGAAAACTTAGCGAAGCACTCGCAAGAATACCGCCCATTTGCCGAGCAAATTTTGAAGGGCGACCCCAAAGATCCAAAAGCAAAAGTGGGTGCTGGTTGGATTAAACCAAATAAACGAATTTTTGATAACTCAAAAATCTCTGATCACTTTGCCATCATTCCAACGCTTGAGGCGCCCAAAACGTTAAGCGAGCCCGAATTCAAGTTATACGACTTAGTGGTGCGTCGCTTCTTGGCAGTCTTTTATCCCGCAGCTGAATTTAGAGTCACCACGCGCATTACTGAGGCCTCTGGTCATCACTTCAAAACTGAAGGAAGGGTACTCGTAAACCCAGGCTGGCTAACCGTATATGGCCGCTCAAATCAAGCTGAAGATGAGTTGGTTGCAGTGAAAGAGGGTGAGACCGTTCAGAGCGAATCAATTGCTGCTGTCCCACTGAAAACGAAGCCCCCAGCTCGATACACCGAGGCCACCTTGCTCTCAGCAATGGAAAGTGCAGGTAAGTGGGTGGATGACGATGATATGCGCGAAGCTATGGCTGAAAAAGGTTTGGGTACTCCAGCTACTCGTGCCGCCATTATTGAGGGCCTGCTAGCCGAAAGATATATGGTGCGCGAAGCCCGCGAACTAATACCCACTGCAAAGGCCTTTCAGTTAATGACCTTATTGCGTGGTTTAGATGTTGAAGAGTTAACGCGTCCAGACCTTACTGGTAACTGGGAAAATAAGTTATCGCTGATTGAACAAGGCAAGATGAATCGCGATACCTTCATGCAAGAAATTGCGCAGATGACGCAGCGCATTGTGAAGCGGGCCAAAGAGTATGACAGTGACACCATACCTGGTGACTACGCAACGATGTCAACCCCATGCCCACATTGCAAGGGGCCTGTTAAAGAAAACTATCGTCGTTTCGCGTGCGAAAAATGCGGCTTTACTATTAGCAAGACTCCTGGTGGACGTGCTTTTGAATACCCAGAAGTAGAAGAGCTATTGCGTGAAAAAACGATTGGCCCACTACAAGGCTTTCGCAGCAAAATGGGTCGCCCGTTTGCAGCCATTATTAAACTAAGCGAAATACCAGAAGATGATGCCGACTATCCTAATGCTGGCTTTAAGCTCGAGTTTGATTTTGGTAATTCGCAAGATGATGAAACTGAAGCCATTGACTTTACTGGTCGGCAAACTTTGGGCGTCTGTCCAAAATGTTCTGGTGCGGTATATGAAGATGGCATGCGGTATTTATGCGAAAACAATACTGGCCCAAGTAAAACTTGTGACTTCAAAACTGGCAAGGTTGTTCTGCAACAAGAAATTTCTACCGAACAAGTGCAAAAATTATTGGGTGAAGGAAAAACCGACTTGTTAACCAACTTCAAATCAAACCGTACTGGACGTGGCTTTAAAGCTTACTTGGCTTTAGGGCCTGATGGGAAAATTGGTTTTGAGTTTGAAGCTAAGGCGCCCAAGGCTGAAGCGGCTGGTAAGGCGCCACTAAAAAAGCGCGCCGGTGCAAGCGCGGCAACTAAGTCTGCGGCAAAACCTAAGCGTGTCAGCAAAGCAAAGTCATCCTCAAGCACCTGAGCGGTAATTAATTTGGCTGCTAATGCAGACCAAAGCACTCCTCTTGACCCCAAGGCAGTAGCCAGAAAAATGCCTGGGCGTTGGGTGAGGGCGCCAATGATAGGCAGCCGATCACCGGCAACGCAACGTATTCCGACAAAGCATTCACCAGCCTTCAATGCAGAGGTATCGCCCTGTGTGTAATCAAGCAATCCCTGGGCTTGCTCACGATTAAACATATCGCTGCTGTCGCGAGCCTCTAAGTCGTCCTCACCCTCATCAAAGCTTGACCCCACTATCCAGCGGTGGCTACCATCTGCAAGCTCTTCGGCCGGTAAGCAATAACCCTCTCCGGAGATGCCTACTCTTGGCAAGCGCGTGGCCCATGGGTCATTTTTTGCAATTGAAAAAATACTTAACTGACCGCGCACTGGCTTTAATGGCAAACGAATCTCAATACTGGCCATTAAGGTTTTAGTTTCCATTGCAGTGGCAACAATGACTTTGTCCGCACTCAAGATTGGCTGACCTGTGTTGCCAAACAAAAGCCATCTACCGTCACATAACTCAAGGCGACTAATGTGCGCGTCCCAAAAGCAGGTCAGTCTTTCGTGTTTCTGCAATAACTTGTTTGCAGCCCTGGCTAAGTTAAGGGATGCGCCTCGTGGCAACCACACGCCGCTTTGCCCAATCCCCAAAAGCGCCCGTGCTTCACTGGCATCTAACGGCTTGGCCATATTGTTATCAAGATCAAGTGTTTGTAAATGTATTTGCAGCTCTTCGCGATCAAATACTTTATCTTTTTTAGTCGGCTGAAATAGGCCATGCTGAGTCCACTGCTTTCCCCAACGCGCTTCGGCCATTAGAAAAGCAATGCGCGTTAATCGTAGGAGACGAGGTGAGCCTCTGCCTATATGGGGATGGGCTATTGCGTATGCATGGCTTGAACAAGCGCTTGCTGGTGAATTTGCTGCATCGACTATACAAACTGATTGTCCACGCTCAAGCAATTCATTTGCAATAGTGGCGCCTGCAATACCTGCCCCAATCACCACTATTCTATGGTGTTGGGGGATGGGCATATTGTTTGATCTTAGACGAGAAAACCGCTGGTGCGGTATTAGGCGTTTAAGCGCTTCTCAATTTTTGCGCGGGTCTCTAGCAATTCCTTTGGCAAGCGTTCGCCAAGGTGCTCGAACAACTCAGAGTGTAATTTAAGCTCATTCTTCCAGTCATCAACACCGACTGTGATAGCTTTCTCAAATTTTTCTGCCGAATAATCCAGTCCACCCCAATGCATATCAGTATGCTCTGGGCAAATACCAAATGGGGTTTCTAACCCCTTGGCCGTGCCTTCTGCGCGCCCGAGAATCCATGAAAGAACGCGCATATTCTCACCAAATCCTGGCCATACAAACTTGCCATTCTCATCTTTGCGGAACCAGTTCACGCAATAGATTTTTGGCAAGACTGCGCCTTCGGCTGCAAGCTTGTTGCCAACGTTCAACCAGTGCTGAAAGTAATCGCTCATGTTGTAACCGGCAAAAGCAATCATTGCGAATGGGTCACGGCGCACGACGCCAACTTGACCGGTAATCGCTGCAGTAGTTTCAGAGCCCAAGGTTGCGGCCATGTAAACACCTTCCACCCAGTCACGCGCCTCGCTAACCAAAGGCACTGTATTTGAGCGGCGACCGCCGAACAAAAACGCGTCAATAGCGACACCCTCTGGGTTGTCCCAATTTGGATCAACCGCTGGATTATTGGTTGCAGCAACAGTGAAGCGAGAATTTGGATGGGCCGCCTTGCGCCCTGTTGCGCCATCTGCTGGCGTCCAGTCTTGGCCTTGCCAATCGATTAAATGTGCTGGCGGTGTTTCTGTTAAACCCTCCCACCAAACATCACCATCGTCAGTCAAACCAACGTTAGTAAAGATAACGTCTTGGTTTAAGGAGTCGATACAGTTCTGGTTGGTTTGCTTGTTTGTTCCTGGGGCAACACCAAAATAGCCTGACTCAGGATTGATGGCAAATAAGCGAGTCTTGCCAGTAATGGGGTCTTTGCGTGGCTTGATCCAAGCAATGTCATCGCCAATAGTGGTAACTTTCCAACCCTCAAATCCTTTTGGAGGAATCATCATGGAGAAGTTGGTTTTTCCGCAAGCGGATGGGAATGCTGCAGCAATGTGATATTTCTTACCTTCAGGTGAAGTGACCCCCAAGATCAGCATGTGCTCGGCTAACCAGCCTTCGTCACGGCCCATGTTGGAGGCAATGCGCAACGCAAAGCATTTTTTACCTAGCAATGCATTGCCACCATAACCAGATCCAAAAGACCAAATTTCACGGGTCTCGGGGTAGTGAACGATGTATTTGTTTTTATTATTTGGCCAAGCAACGTCTTTTTCGCCAACAGCTAGTGGCTTACCAACGGTGTGTATGCAGGGTACAAATTCACCATTTGCGCCCAACTGATCAATAACGGCTTTACCCATTCGGGTCATTAAGCACATGTTGATGGCGACATACGGACTATCTGAAAGTTCAACACCAATATGAGCGATTGGGGAGCCAATTGGGCCCATTGAGAATGGCACTACATACATTGTTCTGCCACGCATACAGCCGTCAAACAAGGGTTCTAGGGTTGCGCGCATGTCGCTTGGCTCAACCCAGTTATTGGTTGGACCTGCATCTTCTTTTTTCGCTGAACAAATGAATGTACGATCTTCAACGCGCGCCACATCATCTGGGTCTGACAGTGCCAAAAATGAGTTTTTACGTTTTGCAGGGTTCAAACGCTTGAATACTCCCACTGCAACCAATAACTCACAAAGCTTGTCGTACTCGGCTTGAGATCCATCACACCAGTGAATGCTGTCGGGCTTAGTTAGTTCGGCAATATCTGCAACCCATTTAATTAATTTATTATTTTTTACATAATCTGGCGCATTTACATTGATTTGGCCATTGGTGCTTGTGGTCATAAGGATCCCTTGGAATGAATTAATTTTTAATCCGATGATTTTAACATTTTGGTCATATTTGTATGTCCAACTCCAAGGGGCAAGCAGATTACTTGCCGATGCAGAACTGGCTAAATATCTTGCCCAAAAGGTCGTCAGGCAACAGCTTTCCGGTAATTTGCCCAAGCTGATCTTGCGCTAAACGGAGCTCTTCTGCAAATAAATCCAAGGAAATGTTTCCATCTGCAGCGAATTGCTGTGATTTATCTATATGTTCCGCAGCCCGATCTAGGCAATCTAAGTGCCTACGTCTAGCAATAATAGCGCCCTCTTGTGATCCGCCCCAACCAGCAATTTCCAAGATCTTTTTCTTTAAACTATCGATTCCATCGCCAGTTTTAGCCGAAATCAATATAGCGTCGTCGCGCGTTGAGCAATCGCTTGTTATTAACAGATCTGATTTATTCAGCACCTCTAAAACTTCACACCTGGGTGGGAGCGCCCGCAAGATTTCTTTTTTCAAGGCCTCTTCAGTGGCGGCTTCTGGAGAAGCCTCTGAATTGAAGTCCTTCAGAAAAATAACCAAATCTGCTAATCGTATGGCGTCCCACGATCTCTCTATACCCTTAGCTTCCACCAAATCATCAGTGTCTCGAAGCCCCGCAGTATCAATGATGTGCATAGGCACACCATCAAGAATAATGCTCTCCTTAACGCGATCGCGCGTCGTCCCTGCGATTGGTGTAACAATGGCAACCTCTTCGCCAGCGAGTCGATTTAGTAGAGAGCTCTTGCCGACATTGGGTGCGCCAGCCAAAACCAGCTCAATGCCGTCACGCAAGATCTTGCCCTGCTTTGCGCCATTGCGCAGTGCCAGCAACTTATCGCTTACCTTTTTTAGCCGTTCACGTGCTTGTGCATTTTCCAAAAACTCAATTTCTTCCTCTGGAAAGTCTAAGGTCGACTCAACTAGAATTCTGAGTTGGGTAATTTCCTCAATCAAATCATTAATGTCGTCAGAGAATGCGCCCTGCAATGACCTTGCGGCGCCACGCACTGCAGCTTCGCTTTGAGCATTAATTAAATCAGCGATGGCTTCGGCTTGGGCCAAATCAATTTTGTTATTCAAATAAGCGCGAAGGGTAAACTCCCCCGGCTCCGCAATCGCTAGGCCGCAGTCTTTACCAAGCTCAAGACAGCGCTTCATTACCAGCACAAGCAGTTGGGGGCCACCATGACACTGCAGTTCCAGAACATCTTCTCCCGTAAAGGATGCCGGACCAATAAAGTGAATGGCGATGAGTTGGTCGATTGGTGCCCCATCAGCATCTCGCAGGGTCAGTAAATTTGCCTCGCGTGGCTTGAGTGCTTTTTGAAAAAGCGCTTTAGCGATTGGTGACAGGTCGGCGCCACTGATACGAATGACGCCAATCCCAGCCTTACCAGGGGCAGTAGCTACAGCAATGATGGGCGCTTTTCTTGACATCATTGCTGTGCGCTTTATATGAAATTAATTGCTACGCCTAAATTATTGGGCGGCTTTTTTTCCAAATAATTTATTAATTTGCCACTGCTGAGCTATTGAAAGTAGGTTATTGGTTACCCAATACAAGACCAAACCTGCTGGGAAGAAGAAGAACATGATCGAGAAAACAATCGGCATGTACATCATCACCTTGGCTTGAATAGGGTCTGGTGGTGTTGGGTTTAATTTGGTCTGAACAAACATTGAGGCAGCCATAATGATTGGCAAGATGTAGTACGGATCAGGGACTGATAAATCTTGAATCCACATTACCCAAGGGGCGCCACGCATCTCAACGGATGACAATAATACCCAGTACAAAGAAATGAACACAGGAATCTGAATGACCACAGGCAAACATCCGCCCAATGGATTAATTTTTTCCTTACGATACATCTCCATCATCGCTTGATTTAGTTTTTGTGGTTCACCCTTAAATTGCTCTTTCATCAGAGCCAAGCGTGGTTGAACTTCCTTCATTCTCGCCATGGACTTATAGCTAGCAGCAGACAGCGGGAAGAAAACCAATTTAATAAAGATCGTCAAAAGAATAATTGACCAACCCCAGTTACCAACATAAGAATGTATCTTCTCTAGTAACCAAAAAATAGGTTTAGCCAAAATGGTGAGGTAACCATAGTCTTTCAGAAGTTCCAATCCCGGAGCCACTGACTCCAACATTCTTTCCTCTTGCGGCCCAATAAATAGTTGTGCTTTTTCAATAATTGCATTACCTGGCACAACAACCCCCAATGGGATTTGCATACCAACGCGATACAAATCGTTATCAACTTTGCCTGTGTAGATATCACGAGTGACTTTATCACCCGGTATCCACGCGCTTGCAAAGTAATGCTGAACCATTGCAACCCAACCGGGTTGGCCCGCTGGCACTTGGTTTGGAATTGATGCTTTGTTCTTTTCTATGTCGCTAAATTGAACCTTTTTAAACTTTTCACCGTCCGTGTATACGGCCGGTCCAGTAAAGGTGCTAGCAGAGAAGGCGCCACCAAACGGTCCTATTTTTTGCTCCTGACTGCCGTCTCGCAAAATTTCTGTATAAAGAACCAGCGGTGTAGTGCTTGCGGTAGCCTGTGTTACACGATGGCCAACATCCACCACGTAGCTGCCTGGTGTGAGGATAAAAGTTTTCTCAAGCTTTACCCCATTGCGTTCGCTCGATAAAACAATAAAAGGTTTGCCTGAGCCGTCTTTTCCAGACTGAGCTAATTTAAATACGCTGGTATGGTTGGGAAGGTCAGCATTACCCATGGCAATCAAGCCTGAGCGAGCAATGTAAGTGTGTGTTGGTGTTTGTTGAAAAAGCTCAACAGGTTTTTGGTCTGCTGTTAATTCTTTCAAGAGCTTGGCGTCGACGACATTTGCACCATTAGCGCTAATCTCTAAAACCAATACATCATTTTTTAATACAAATCTTTCGCCGGCATCTGCCACGGCTCCGGTTGCTATAGGGGCCGCTGCGTTTGGTGTGGCGCCGGACACTTGTGCTGGTACGTCTGATTTACTAGCAGTGGGATTTTGTGCTTGTTGGCTTGTTGTTGCTGGAGTACCGCCAAACAAAGAAGGCCTGCCCTCATGGACCATCCAATTGTTATATAGCATTAACCCCGATAAGGAAAACACAGCCCAAAGAATTGTTTTTTTAAAGTCCATTTGAATTCGCTTACTTAATGAGTTGTTTGTTTTACTACGGGATCATGACCACCTTGTGACCATGGATTGCAGCGTGCAATGCGCCAAATTGTTAAGCCAAGGCTTTTTATAAAACCATAATGATTAAAGCACTCGCAAGCATACTCGGAGCAGCTGGGCACAAACTTGCATTGCATCCCCATGTAGGGGCTTAATAACAATTGATACATCTTGAGCAATTTAATCGCCGCTTTGTTTAAGACGCGCACGTTAAATCAACCCTGCAAACTGTGCGCGCAGTAGTGTTTTTTCTTTTTTTCGCAGTCTGCCACGAGTATCACGACCAATTGGCTTTTTCAACTTAACAACCACGTCGCTGTTATTCAGATGTGTTGTTTGTGCCGTCCAAACCAATTCACGAATCATGCGCTTTATTTTGTTGCGATCAACAGCGCGTTTCGCTAGTTTTTTGGCTACTGCTATTCCTAAGTCAGCTTGCGTACCAACCTCTGTCGAAGCCAAATACAAACCCCAATATAAACTTGTCTTGGGGTGTGTTTTGAGTAATTCAGAAATCCTGGCGCTATTCAAAAGCTAAATTAATTAAACAGCTAAGCGTTTACGGCCTTTTGCGCGGCGCGCATTTAAAACTGCGCGTCCGCTCTTGGTTTTCATACGAATACGAAATCCATGGGTGCGTTTACGACGTACTACTGACGGTTGGTATGTTCTTTTCATGATAGATCCTAAGGAAGCCAAGTATTTTCCTTGTTGCAGAGCAAAAGGTCAACCTATCCTTATTGATATATAGGTATTTTTCTTTATTTTTTGTGGTTTTTTCTTATAAACACTTAATTTGTAAGGTTTTTTTGATTTTGTACACAAGTTATCCACAGATTTTCCACGATTTTCTGGCTTGTGGATAACTTTGTAGCATCGCTACAATGGATCCTCCAAAAATATGAGCAACCTAAACAGTCCCCCCGCCTTGAATTCACTAAACCCCTTGGGTTTTTGGGATGGTGCTATTGGTGCCCTATCCCGCGAGCTGTCGCCCCAACAGTTTAAAACTTGGATTCAACCTTTGAGGTTGATTTCATTTGATGTAAGTGATCAATCACTTACGGTTGGAGCCCCAAACAGATTCAAACTTGATTGGATCAAAAAAACTTTTGCCGATCGTTTTCAAGAGTTAGCTGAGCATTATTTTGGCTTTCCTGTAAATCTAAACTTTGTTTTAGATATTGAGGGTGGCGCACCAGATTTAGGTTTAACCGCCCCTATTCCAATCCTAAACCCATCCAACTCAGAGCCTGATTTAACGCAAGCCAGCCAAGAGGATGAAGTGCTAACCGAGGAGCGCACGTTTGAGATTGAGGATCACTCAAAGCTGAACCCAAACCTCACTTTTGACACTTTTGTAACAGGTAAAGCAAACCAGCTTGCTCGGGCCGCTTCCATTCAGGTTGCTCATAATCCCGGCACATCCTACAACCCCATGTTTTTATATGGCGGAGTAGGGTTAGGTAAAACACATCTTATCCACGCTATTGGCAACCACCTTTTGAAGGAAAAGCCGAACGCGCGCATTCGTTATATCCATGCAGAACAGTATGTTTCTGATGTGGTCCGCGCATACCAACAGAAGGCTTTCGACCGCTTTAAACGCTACTACCACTCTCTTGACCTCCTGTTAATTGATGATATTCAGTTTTTTAGTGGCAAGTCTCGCACACAAGAAGAGTTTTTCTATGCCTTTGAGGCTTTATTGAGTAATAAAGCTCAGGTGATTATTACTAGCGACACCTACCCTAAAGAGATGGCGGGTATTGACGATCGACTAATCTCCCGCTTTGACTCTGGTTTAACTGTGGCTATTGAGCCACCAGAGTTAGAAATGCGCGTTGCAATTTTGATGAAAAAGGCAATTAGTGAAGGTATCCCAATGAGCGAGGATGTGGCATTTTTTGTGGCCAAACACCTTCGCTCAAACGTTAGGGAACTTGAGGGGGCGTTACGTAAGATTTTGGCTTATGTACGTTTCCATGGTCGTGAAGTGACGATTGATGTGGCCCGCACCGCCCTTAAAGACCTTCTTTCTATTCAAAATCGACAAATTTCAGTAGAAAATATTCAAAAGGCTGTGGCGGATTTTTACAGTATTAAGGTGGCGGATATGTACTCCAAAAGACGTCCTGCCAATATAGCGCGCCCCCGTCAAATTGCGATGTTTATGGCTAAAGAATTGACCCAAAAGAGCCTCCCGGAAATTGGGGAGCTGTTTGGGGGGCGTGATCACACAACTGTTTTACATGCTGTTCGTAAGATTGGTGAGGAGCGCTCGCACGATGGGCAACTTAACCATGAAATCCATGTCATAGAGCAAACCTTAAAAGCTTAGTTTTTTGCCTGTGGATAAGGTTGTGGATAGCTCAATGAATAACTTTAGGGATTGTATGTGGATAAATTGTGGAAAGTGTCCGCTTCATGCAAAAATAGGGTGTTGATGGAAAGTTATCCAAATTTTATCCAGCGGTTATACAAAAGTTCTCCACAGGTTTTTTAGTCTTTAATGTATTGTTTTATATAAGGTTTTTGAGTTATCCACTGAAATCATAAGCCTTACTACTACTACTAATAAGATATATATATAAGGATTTAAAAGCAATGCAACTCGTTAACACTTCACGTGACAGCTTACTAAAACCTCTTCAGGTTGTTAGTGGAATTGTTGAGCGTCGTCACACTTTACCTATTTTAGCAAATTTACTTTTTAAAAAACAGGGTGACAAAGTTTCTTTTATTTCTACAGATATTGAAATTCAAATAACAACTAATGCAAATTTTGGAGTGGGGTCTGAGGATGTGACCACAACGGTTGCAGCAAGAAAATTATTAGATATTTTGCGTGCTCTGCCAGAAGGGCCTGTAGCACTCAATCTTAAAGATAATAAAATGGTTATTCAGAGTGGGAAGAGTCGTTTCTCACTCCAAACTTTATCCGCTAACGAATTCCCAGTGATGCAAAGTGTTGGGGAGGTTACAGCCATTTGGAAGATGTCACAAAAAAGTTTCCGCCAACTTATAAGCCAGGTGCATTTTGCAATGGCTCAGCAAGACATTCGGTATTACTTAAATGGAATGTTATTAGTTATTGAAGAGAAACAAGTAATTGCTGTTGCAACAGATGGTCATCGTTTAGCTTATTCACAAGTTGAATTGGCGGAGGCACCTTCTGGATCTGGACAAAAACAAGAAATTATTATTCCTCGTAAAACTATTTTAGAATGCCAACACCTACTTGAAGATTCTGAGGAGCCTCTTGAGATTAGTTTAACTTCTAATCAAGTTAAATTTTCATTTGGTGATATTGAACTTATTTCTAAATTAGTTGAAGGTAAATTTCCTGACTTTCAACGTGTTATCCCAAAAGGTCACAAAAATTCTCTAATTGTTGGTAGAGATCTTTTACAAGCAGCACTTCAGCGTGCGGCGATTTTAACTACAGATAAATTTAAAGGTGTTCGTTTTTCTTTATCGCCCAATCGCATTACTGTGCAATCCACAAATGCGGAGCAAGAAGAGGCTCAAGAAGAAATTGAAACTGAATACAGTGGAGATGCTGTTGAAATTGGTTTCAATGTAAGTTATTTATTGGATGTCTTATCAAACTTAAAAAATGAAAACATTCAAATCAGTTTAGGTGATGCGAATAGTAGTGCTGTTGTAACGCTACCTGGCTCCGAAGACTTTAAGTATGTTGTGATGCCAATGCGTATTTAACTTAGAAAAAAATGACTGAAGAAAAAAAAGTAGTAGAGCAATACGGCGCATCATCGATTCAAATCTTAGAGGGTCTTGAGGCGGTTCGTAAACGTCCCGGCATGTATATTGGTGACACATCTGATGGCACAGGGTTACACCACCTTGTATTTGAGGTTCTTGATAACGCTATCGATGAGGCTTTGGCTGGTTACTGCTCTGAGATTACTGTTGTAATTCAAACTGATAACTCTATTTCTATTGTTGATAATGGCCGTGGTGTACCCACAGGTATTAAATACGACGATAAGCATGAGCCAAAAAGAAGTGCTGCTGAAATTGTTATGACCGAACTGCACGCTGGTGGCAAATTTGACCAAAATAGCTATAAAGTGTCCGGCGGTCTCCATGGTGTTGGTGTTAGTTGTGTTAACGCGCTATCTAAATGGTTAAAGTTAACTATTCGTCGAGATGGTAAAGCCCACTATATGGAGTTTGCGCGCGGCGTTATTCAAAATCGCAATATCAAAGAAGAGGGCGGCATTAGCGTTTCTCCAATTTCTGTAATAGGCGATACCGAGCACTCAGGCACAGAAGTGCACTTCTTGGCCGATGAAACTGTTTTTGGAAATATTGAATTTCATTATGAGATTCTGGTTAAACGCATCCGTGAACTCTCATTTTTAAATAATGGTGTACACATCA
>CAIMOW010000035.1 GCA_903843235.1 uncultured beta proteobacterium
CGTGACTTACTAAGAAGACAGTGCCTTTGTAGTCTTGCAGTAACTGCTCGAGCAAGTCCAAGGTATCAATATCTAAATCATTCGTTGGCTCATCAAGCACCAATACGTTTGCGGGTCTTGCAAACAAGCGGGCTAGTAGCAAGCGGTTACGCTCACCCCCAGATAAAGTGCTTACAGGGGAATTTGTGCGCTCGGGAGCAAACAAGAAATCGCTTAAATAACTCTTCACATGTTTACGATTCCCATTGATCTCAATCCATTCGCTGCCAGGACTAATGTAATCTTCTAGAGAGGCATTGAGATCAAGACTTTCACGCATTTGATCAAAGTAAGCCACTTCAATGCGGGTGCCCATCGTCACGGTGCCGGAATCCGGCTTAATCGTTCCCAAAATTAACTTGAGCAAAGTCGTTTTGCCGGCGCCATTAGGGCCTAACAATCCAACCTTATCACCGCGCAAAATCGTTGCCGTGAAATCCGTCACAATTGGTCGATCGTAAGACTTAGAAACATTTTGTAGGTCAGCAACAATCTTGCCGCTACGGTCTCCAGCCGACACAGCTAGCTTCACCTGGCCAATTGCATCGCGCCTTTGTGAGCGACTCACGCGGAGATTTTCCAAACGGGCAATACGGGCAACACTTCGCGTACGACGCGCTTCTACGCCTTTGCGAATCCACACTTCTTCTTGAGCAAGCAATTTATCTGCGCGTGCATTAGCCAATGACTCGGAATTCATTTCCTGATCTTTTAAAACCTCATACGCTGAAAAGTTTCCGGGATATGAGCGCAATATGCCGCGATCAAGCTCCACAATTTGTGTGCAAACATTGTCCAAGAAGGCGCGATCATGCGTCACCAAAATGACCGAGCCTTGATATTCTTTTAGGAGCTCTTCTAACCAAGCAATCGAATCCAAGTCCAAATGGTTGGTAGGTTCATCCAAAATCAGCACATCAGGCACCTCTACTAAAGCGCGCGCTAAGGCAACCCGTTTCTTGGTCCCACCAGACAATGTATTGATCTTCAGATCAGCCTCGAGATGCAATCGGTCCAAGGTTTCATGAACACGTTGTTCCCAGTTCCATCCGCTGACGGACTCTAACTGAGACTGAACTTCGTCAAGGCGATGGTGAGACGCATCATCCCATTCTCCAATACTGAGAGCCTCATACTCTTCACGTAGCGCCTTGGCCTGTGCAACACCTTGAGACACTGCATCAAAGACGGTTTCATTCGCTTCAAAAATGGGTTCTTGGGGGACGTAGGCTATACGCAGGCCTTGCTGGTATTGCAGCAGTCCATCATCCAATTTTTCTATGCCAGCCAAGATCTTCAATAAAGAAGATTTGCCAGTGCCATTGCGGCCAATTAAGCCAACACGCTCCCCAGATTCGAGGGAAAATGCGGTGTTAGCGAGGAGGTCAACATGGCCAAAAGCCAGTTTTGCATCAGTAAGTACGATTAAAGCCATGGCGACATTATCGCTACTTCCATAAATCCCCCCTAATTTCCAGATAATGGGGCAATAAAACCTGCAATGGGAAGTAGAATTTCCAGAAGTAGAAAAATGACAAATCCACTTACAATCCTCCCTCCACGCCTAATTCTTTTTGCTGGTCACGCCGGAACAGGAAAGTCCACCTTGGCCAAACGGGCTCTGCCCATGATTGTTGAACGTACTGGGGAGGATTTTTTTCTATTGGATAAAGATACAGTCTATGGATCGTTCAGCTCACACGTCATGGAGCTGACAACGGGTAATTCAAACGATCGGGACAGTCCCTACTATCTTGAAAATCTTCGCGATTGGGAGTATGCAGGACTACTTGATATTGTCCGAGAAAATCTATTGCTTGGAGTTAATGTCATCCTAGTTGGTCCATTTTCCCGGGAAATTCAAAACGGCATGATGTTCGATGCCTGCCGGATGAAACTTCCACAAGAAACCCATATTCGCCTCGCATGGATTGATTTGAAAGCCGAAGAAGCGAGATCTCGAATTCAACTTCGCGCAGATGCGCGAGATGACTGGAAACTCGCCAATTGGGATAGCTATATTAAAAGACGCGTAGAACCCCCAAGCAATCTAATTTTAAAAAGATATGGCAATGAAACCTTTGATGAAAAGAAATTTGATGCGCTGATTGAACATCTCGTTAGCTGATAACTTAAATTGATATGGTAAAAAAATAAGGCCCTTTTATGAAGGGCCTTATTAAAAACTAAGCGATGCTTCTTAGAACTTGTAAGCGATACCAACTGCTGGTGTCCATGGGTTCAAGGTTAATGTGCCAACATTGGTACCATAGGCTGTCGATGTTACGTTAGTAGACATAGTAATGTACTTAACGTCAACGTTCAGCCCCCAGTTTTTATCAAACATGTAGTCCATACCAACTTGAGCTGCAACACCAGCACTAGAACTACCTACGGAATATTGACCATTCATCAAATTACTGCGATTACTAAACATTGTGTAGTTCACGCCAACGCCAACATATGGCTTAAATGCACCCAAATCGGTAAAATGGTATTGCACTAAAAGTGATGGTGGCAAGGCTTTAATAGAGCCAAGATTTTGTTGACTTGCCAAGTAATTGATATTGATGGTCTGCGGATAGGTAAGAACCAATTCAGCTGCAATATTCTTGGTAAAGAAATAAGAAACATCAAGCTCTGGGATAACCTTATTAGAAGCCTTAACATTGGCACCTTGAACAACAGCACCTGATTGACCATTTTGCCAAAGCAAGTCGACGGCGCGTACACGCAACATCCAATCCCCATCCTTAAACTGCGCTTGAGCTTGTGCAAAAGCTGGAGCCAAAAGACCCGCTGCCGCTGCAGCAATTACTAACGATTTTAAACGCATAATATTTCTCCTAATTATTGATCAATTTGATAAGTTCATTTTTAAACTGTAAGAAGGAAATGGATTTGATTTGCATCAAACCCATTGTCATTGATTTGTCACTATTTGTTTAAAAGCAACACTGTTTTATAGGGTTATTGATCTATGTCAAAACAAGTAACTTTTGATCTTTTTATAGGACTTTAGAATAGGTACCGCGTGCTTGGGATTCTCTTAAATGGCGATCAAATGTCATGGCAACCCGCCTTGCTAGTAGGCGCCCTTTAATAGGTACCACCATGCGAGACCCATGCCATTCAAGGAGTCCAGCCTCTTCCAAACCTTTTAATTCTTTAAGCTCGACCTTAAAGTATTTAGGGAATTCAATCCCGTGATCTTTGGCAAACTGCTCAGTGTCCAGTGCAAATTGGCACATCAACTCCCCAATGAGCTCACGGCGCAATAGGTCATCCTGATCCAAACGCATGCCTCTGAGGATTGGTAAATGGCCAGCATCAATCGCGGCGTAATATTCATCTAAGGTTCTAACGTTTTGCGAATAGCAATCATCAACCTTACCAATGGAAGAAATGCCAAAAGCTAATAAGTCACATTCGGCTTGAGTTGAGTAACCTTGGAAATTACGATGCAACTTTCCTTCTTTTTGAGCAATAGCTAATTCATCATCCGGTTTGGCAAAGTGATCCATTCCAATAAAGACGTAACCTGCCTCACCAAGGCGCTCAATCGTGTTTGAAAGGATATTGAGCTTATCTGCAGCCGGAGGTAATTCTGCTTCAGAAATTCTGCGCTGCGGTTTAAAGATGTGTGGCAAGTGAGCATAGTTATAAACCGATAAACGATCCGGACTCATCTCCAACACTAGATCCACTGTTTCCTTGAAAGTCTCAGGCGTTTGCTTGGGCAGGCCGTAGATTAAATCGACGCTTCTGGATTTGAAGCCATATTTTCTGGACCAGTCTATGACAGCACGCGTCTCTTCAACGGTTTGTACACGATGCACTGCTTCTTGTACTGCCAAATTAAAGTCTTGAACCCCAAGGCTAATTCGATTAAACCCGAGCTCAGCAAGTAATGCGATATCTGCTTCGGTAACGCGACGAGGGTCAATCTCAATAGAGTATTCACCACCTGGGAGCAAGTCAAAATGCTCGCGCGTATAGAACATGAGCTCCGTCATCTCTTCATGAGATAAGAAAGTGGGAGTACCACCACCCCAATGTAATTGGGTAATGGGAATTTTTTTCTGAGCACCCATGGCTGCCGTTACCATAGCCATTTCTTTGGCTACATACTTAATGTACTTAGCACTACGGCCATGATCTTTGGTGATGATCTTGTTACAGCCGCAGTAGTAACAAATATTCGGACAGAAGGGTAAGTGAAAATAGAGTGATAAGGGCTCGTCAACTTTAGCCACACGTTCAAGCGCGCCTAAATAATCCCCTTCAGCGAATTCATTATGAAATCGGTCAGCGCTAGGATAAGAGGTGTAGCGTGGTCCATTGATATCGAACTTTTGCAAAAGCTCGGGATGGAATAAAACTTCTACTTCACTGTTTGACGAATTAACCACTACTGTGCCCATAAAGACGAATCGATGTTAAGTATGAATTATTGAGAAAGGCAATCAAGCGCGACTGCTTCCGCCACTTTAATCCCATCGACGCCTGCCGACAAGATTCCACCGGCATATCCTGCGCCCTCGCCCGCTGGATATAGGCCTTTGATATTGAGACTTTGAAAATTGGGGCCCCTTGTAATGCGTAGTGGCGATGAAGTTCGGGTTTCCACCCCAGTTAAAACGGCATCTTTCATAGAGAAGCCCTTAATTTGCTTTTCAAAGGCAGGAATAGCCTCTCTGATCGCCTCAATGGCATAGGCAGGTAGGCTATCAGCCAAATCCGTTAAATGCACGCCAGGCTTATAGGACGGCGTGACACTACCGAATTCTGTAGAAGGCTTACCAGCCAAAAAATCGCCAACCAGTTGGCCCGGCGCCTCATAGGTCGAGCCGCCAAGGACGTAGGCTTTAGATTCAATCGCACGTTGAAACTCGATCCCAGCCATCGCACCCCCAGGGTAATCATCAGGTGTAATACCGACGACGATTCCGGCATTGGCATTACGCTCATTGCGAGAGTACTGACTCATCCCATTAGTGACAACGCGATTTAGCTCCGAGGTCGCAGCAACCACTGTCCCGCCCGGGCACATACAAAAGCTATACACAGAGCGGCCATTTTTAGCGTGATGCACCAACTTATAATCAGCTGCACCAATCATGGGATTGCCAGCATGAGGGCCTAACCTGGCTTTATCAATGAGGGATTGAGGATGCTCAATACGAAAACCAACCGAGAAGGGTTTGGCTTCCATATACACACCGGCATCATGTAAAGCTTGAAAGGTATCGCGTGCGCTGTGACCTAAGGCGAGCACTACATGATTAGCCGGTAGATCGTCATGCCCTTCTATTTTGACGCCCTGAATGTGATCATTCTGAATATCAAAGCCGATGACTTTCTGAGAGAAACGAATCTCGCCACCCAGTGCAATAATCTCTTCCCGAATTTTTTCGACCATACCTACCAACCGGAAGGTGCCGATATGTGGTTTGGCGACGTACAGTATTTCCTCAGGGGCTCCGGATTTCACAAACTCGTTTAACACCTTGCGACCGTAGAACTTAGGGTCTTTAATTTGACTCCAAAGTTTACCGTCTGAGAACGTACCCGCACCACCTTCACCAAACTGGACATTAGACTCCGGATTTAAAACATTTTTGCGCCACAAATCCCAAGTGTCTTGCGTTCTCTCGCGAACTTTCTTACCTCTCTCAAGCACAATCGGCTTAAATCCCATCTGCGCCAATACAAGGGCCGCAAATATTCCGCAAGGTCCAAAGCCAATCACAATGGGTCGCAGTAATTTCCCAGACTCAATGCCCTCTGGCGCTTTAGCAACAAAGTGGTAGCTAGTATCGGGTGAAGGTCTTACATGAATATCATTTGTAAATTGCTTGAGTACAGCCGCCTCATCTTTTACGGAGAGATCGATGGTGTAAATAAAGGCCAGTGCCGCATTTTTTCTAGCATCATAACTACGCTTAAAGACAGTAAATGCATTTAAGTCTTTAGGGGCTAAATATAGGCGCTTCAGAATTGCCGCCTCCAACGCCTCAGGAGGATGGTCAATCGGTAAACGCAGTTCAGTAATACGGATCATGGGACTCTACGATACACAGTATTAATGCTTACTCTGCTTTCGCCCCCGAACTTCTAACCACATTAGCCATCCTATCAAAGTCTTTGGCCAGTAGTCGATTGAATTCATTAGGCGTCAGACTACCAATCTCGATCCCCTGGCGTCGCATGCGATCGATGATGTCTGGCTGCTTTAGCAATTTAGTCATTTCTGCGGAAATTTTATTGGTCACCTCTTTTGGCGTACCAGCTGGCGCCAGCAAACCGAACCAACTGTCAAATGCATAACCCTTTAGCGTGTTGCCAATGGGGGGAACACCAGGCACAAAAGGAGAAGGATTCTCTGAAGACACACCCAAGAAGCGAATACGGTTGTCAGCGGCAAACGGTAATGCAGCCACATTCGCAGCAATCACTGCCTGTGCACGATCAGCCAGCAACTCAGTAATAGCGTCACCCGTACCTTTGGTAGGAATATGAACCAAATCAATGCCAGCCATACTATCAAAATACGCCATCGCCAAATGAGAGGCGCTGCCATTGCCAGCACTAGCGTAATTAAATTGCCCTGGTTTAGCCTTAGCCAGTGCAACAAACTCAGCAACGGTCTTAGCTGGAAATTCTGCATTAGTCATTAAGATATAGCTACTGGTTCCAATGTAGGCTGCTGCCGTGAAATCTTTAATCGGATCAAAACTTAATTTAGGGTATAAAGTGCCATTGATGTTGTGGCTAGCTGCAGCCATCACCAAGGTATATCCATCAGCAGCAGATTTAGCCACAATGCCAGTTCCAACAGTGCCACCAGCACCTGCCTTGTTTTCAATGAAGACCGGTTGACCAAGGGTTTGACTTAACTCATTTGAGAAGGATCTAGCCAAGGCATCTTGAACGCTGCCCGGTGAAAATGGCACAACGATCTTAATAGGCTTACTCGGCCAAACTTCTGCCCCAAAGACCAAATGGCCAAGACTAGACAAAATCACTCCAGCCATTAAAGGTAAGAAATAACGGATTTGGCGAGCAAGGCAAGCATTCATAGATATTCCATTTAAAAGGACCTAGTTCATAAAATGATACTGGGAATATGGTTGACACACTTTAAGGGCGATAATGCCCCATGGCTCTACGCGCAACCATCCACAAAGCTGACCTTCACGTCGCCGATTCAGACCGCCACTATTACGGCAGTCACTCGCTGACCATTGCTAAGCACCCTTCCGAGACCGAAGAGCGGATGATGGTTAGGCTCATCGCTTTTGCCCTCCAGGCACAAGAAGAGCTCACCTTCACCAAGGGGTTGAGCGATACCGATGAGCCCGATCTCTGGATTAAAGATTTGACTGATGCAATCAAGTTATGGATTGAGATTGGCCAGCCTGATGAGCGTCGCATTCTCAAAGCATGTGGACGATCAGACCAAGTGATTGTGTATTGCTATGGTGGGCATACAAGCAAAATTTGGTGGGATAGTATTGCCAACAAACTTACCCGCGCTCGCAACTTACAAGTCATTTCTATTCCACCTGATCAGGCCAATGAACTCAATAAATTAGTGGAACGTAGTATGGTCATTCATATCAATATTCAGGATGGCGAAGTATACGTCTCTTCCGATAAAGGTCAAGTCACCATTACTCCTGAGATCTGGCGCAACAATACCTAAGCAGTAAATTTAAGTAATGAAGCCGATCATTCTAGATACTAATATCTTGCTCGATATTTTTGTCTTTGAAGATGTTAGAGCAAGCCAATTAAGAAATGCTGTTCTCAATCAGCAGATCAAAGCCTACTCAAACCAAGCTAGCGCAGCGGAATTAAAGGATGTTATCTCCCGCCCACTCTTTTCTTTGGAAAAGAAGCGGCAAGCAGAAATCATGGGGCAATGGCAATCTTTAAGTCAGTCGATGGAAGATATCAACTTGGAAGCGGCTCCTTGGAAATGCCAAGACCCCGATGATCAGGTCTTTTTAGATATTGCCTTTACATTACGACCATCAATCTTGATCAGCAAAGACAATGCAGTATTAAAGCTAGCATCTCGAGCCCTCAAAGAAGGTGTTCTGATTACCCCCGACTACAACGCCTTTACCTTCTAGACCGAGAGCTTGAGGTTCAAGCTTTGCGCTGCCTGCGCAGCAATGTGAAATGATTTCAATCGCGCCTGATGGTCGAATATCTGACCGGTCACAATCACCTCATTTGCTCCCGTTAGATCCATCCAATGCTGCATCTGTTGTTTGACGGTCTCCAAAGACCCTACCGCTGAACATGCTAGAGAGCGTATTACTGATGCTCTTTCATGAGGCTCCCAGAAGTCTTCCATGTTGCTAGTTGGTGGAGGTAATTGCCCACGAGTATTGCGACGCATTCTTGCAAAATGCTGCTCTAAGGTTGTAAATAAATACTGAGCTTGTTCATCGGTATCAGCAGCAACCACATTCATCACAAAAGCAGCATAAGGGCTAGCTAATTTATCTGAAGGCTTAAATAGATTGCGATAGGTATTCATGGCATCAATCAATTGCTCAGGGGCAAAGTGAGAAGCAAAGGCATAAGGCAGGCCAAAGTGGGCTGCCAGTTGAGCGCCATATAAGCTTGAGCCCAAAATCCAAATAGGCACCTCAGTGTCTGCACCCGGAATTGCTTTAACAGCCTGCCCCTCCTGAATGGGTCCAAAGTAGTGTTGCAGCTCACGCACATCTTGTGGAAAGCGATCATCGCTGCCCAATAAGTCTCGACGCAAAGCTCTTGCTGTCATTTGATCGGTACCAGGCGCACGACCAAG
>CAIMOW010000036.1 GCA_903843235.1 uncultured beta proteobacterium
CAAAGCAAAACATAAATCCATAAAAGGTGAAATGGTGAAAGCGTTTACGCCAGAGTGAAAAAGCATCATCCTCGTTATTGCAGCCATCTCCATGTCCGCCGCCAAGATACTTCAAAGTCAGCGCATCATGTGTCGCCTCAGTAGCAGCCGCACCTGAGATATTTCCAGCGGAGATTTGACTCCAGAAAGAAAGTACCCCAATACTTAATGCCAATAAGGCAATAGCAAATACAAATCCAAACATCAAAGCCAAAGTGTTGTGAGAGAAGAGTGCATAAAAGTTGCCGTTTAATGGGCTGGAGAAAAGATTGCCATTAATCCACAAAGTCAGAAGCAAAAATGCAGTTAAAGAGAGGGAGGTGGCCAAGGCCATCGTCAAGCCATTCTTTTTATAGAGAGAGCCAAATGACTTAGGCCAGGCATAAGTCATGTAGGTATCTTTACGGATCTGCGCCATCACTTGGGGAATATTTACTCCAAACTCATGGGGAGGGGCATATTGGCAAGCATGCAAACAGGCACCGCAGTTATGGCAAAGATTGGCTAAGTAGTTCAAATCAGCTACTTTGAAATTAATCCTGCGAGTCATCGCCGGAAAGACCGCACAGAACCCTTCACAATAACGACAGGCGTTACAGATCTGCAACATGCGCGCAGCTTCAGCCTCGGAAGAGCCTGATGCTAGGACAGTAGCCTCTTGAATCAATTCTTTAAGTTGTTGCATGTTTAATATCCTGATGACTAAGAGCGAATTGTGCTGCCTGCGCTGCCTGCGCTGCTTGCGTTCCTGCAATCCTGCCAAAAGCAGTGCCAATCGCCATGCCAATTCCTGCTGCATAGCCTTTTCCTAAAACATTTCCGGCCATCATTTCGCCAGCGACAAATAGGTTATCGCTTGGCTTTCCACCGAAATGCACTTCCGCCCTATCAGTGGTCTTGAGTCCAAGATAAGTAAAAGTCACACCGGGTCGCAAAATATATCCATAAAACGGACCGCTATCAATGGGTAGAGCCCAGTGAGTCTTGGCAGGCTCTAAGCCCTCAGTATGGCAATCATCCATGATCGTATGATCAAAAGTACCAACCTTACAAGCAGCGTTATATTCTTGAACTGTTTTCAATAGGGCCGCTCTATCTAAGCCCAACATATCTGCCAACTCTTCCAAAGTATCCGCCTTATCTCCCGGAAATACTGGAGGCATAAATCTACCCAATACTTTTGAATCAATAATCGAATATCCAATCTGACTCGGTTGATGGGCTACTAACCTACCCCAAAACGCATAACGCTTTGGCCAGAAATCTTCACCCTCATCAGAAAAACGTTGGGCATTCTTATTAACGACAATTCCGAAGGAAACGCAATCCACTCGTGTGCATATCCCTCCGTCATAAAGTGGAGCGCGAGCATCGACTGCTACCATATGCGCTTGAGTGGCATCGCTGACAGAATCCGCGCCTATCTCAATCAATTGCTTTAATAGCACACCCTTGTTATATCGAGTGCCTCGAATCAAAAAGTTATCTGCTGGCGCTTCACCAAACTCATTTATGCCCCAAGCCTCTTTTAACCACTCGCGATTCGATTCAAAACCACCGGCAGCCAATACGCAAGACCTTGCATCGATGCGCTCATTGCCAATGTATGCTGCTAAAAATTTTCCATCCTTAATGTCTAAGGAGGTGACTGTGGCATCGTAACGAATCTTGACTCCAAGCTTTTCAGCGCTCCGGTAATAGGCATTGACTAAAGCCTTACCACCACCCATAAAAAAAGCGTTGGTTCTAGATAAATTGAGCGTCCCAGACAGGGGTGGCTGAAATCTTACGCCATGTTTTTGCATCCAAGCACGACACTGAGAAGATGCGCGAATCGTCAAGCGCGCTAACTTTTCATCTGTAATACCGCTGGTGACCTTCATCACATCTTGCCAATATTCCTCTTCAGGATAGGCCTCGCTCATCACATCTTCAGGGGCATCATGCATTGAGCGAATATTGCGAGTATGCGCAGAATTGCCACCACGCCATTCTTTAGGCGCCGACTCTAAAAGCAAAACGCTAGCGCCCGTCTCTTTAGCCATTAAAGCAGCACAAAGAGCAGCATTTCCACCACCGATCACAAGAACATCAAACATAATCAACCTAAAAAAATATAGACAGCAAAAATTAGAACAAATAACTGTAAAGTGTTTTTACATTTAATTCCTAGACGCGGATCAAGATGTCTTAACTTAGCTAGCCCTAGATTTGGTGGATGACACCAAAATACCGGTAACGATTAATGCAAAAGCTAGGCCGTGATAGAGCTTTGGAGGCTCCCGAAGCATTGCAGCCGATAAAAGTGCAGTGAACAAAGGGATGAGATTTGCAAAAAATGCTGCTACGGTGGGCCCTGCACCATTTACACCTAATCCCCAGCAGCGGTAGGCAATCAATGAAGGTCCGACCGCTACAAATAAAATAAGGGAGACAGTAAATACATTGAGATCTAGGTGGGCATAGCCCCCGGCGATCTCAAAGCTATCAAAAAATAATGTCCATAACAAACCGACCAATACTTGGGCCATCAAAAAATCCGCCCATGGCCACTGACGTTCAGTGCTTTGACCCGGACGACTAAGCATCCAGCTATAGGTGGCCCATAAGATCGTAGCAAGCATGATTAGAAGATCGCCAGCAACTAATTCCATCGAGAATAGTGTTGCAGGTTCACCTCTAGTTAATACAACTGTTACCCCAATCAGAGAGACAACGGCGCCAATAAGCTGTAGAAAAGTAGGTTGGACTTTATAAAATACTGCCCCAATTAATAACATCCAAATGGGCATACTGGCCCCAATCAAAGTGACATTGATTGGGGTAGAAGTTTGCAGGGCAAGATAAAGGAGGACGTTATAACTACCCACCCCAAAAAGTCCTAGTAATAAAAAGCGAATCTTGTTTTGCCAGAGGGCACTATCGCGCTTAAAGATGCGCCACCCAAAAGGCAGCAAGATTAAAGCAGCCAATCCCCAACGAACTGCACTTAAGGTGATTGGAGAAACACTCCCAACCAGGAGGCGACCAGCGATAGCATTTCCAGCCCAGAGTGCTGTGGCGACAACTAAATAGAAAATAGTGGCTAAATTAAGCTGAAACATTGGAAAGTATTGAACAAGGAGAAAATCAAGGCCCCAGTTAGGGACTACCCTCCCATTGTAGAAACAAATGCTCGGTATTGCTAAGATAGAGCTTAATTTGGTCAAAGTCTTTATACATGACCTCAAAGCGAAGGATATAACGTGGCAATCATTACCAACATTGAAGACCTGCGGGTGCTTCATCAAAAGCGTACCCCTAGGATGTTTTATGACTATGCTGATTCCGGCTCCTGGACTGAAACCACCTACCGGGCCAACGAATCTGACTTTCAGAAAATCAAGTTGCGTCAGCGTGTCGCTGTTGATATGACTAATCGCACTACCAGAACAAAGATGGTTGGTGAAGATGTTGCCATGCCAGTAGCATTAGCTCCAACTGGCCTCACTGGCATGCAGCACGCCGATGGTGAAATCCTCGCTGCTCGAGCAGCTGAAAAATTTGGTGTCCCATTTTGCTTATCCACTATGAGCATCTGCTCTATTGAAGACGTCGATGAGCGCACGACTAAGCCATTTTGGTTCCAGCTCTATGTAATGAAAGATCGCGGCTTTATCGAGCGTCTAATTGAGCGCGCTAAAGCAGCTAAAGTCTCCGCCCTAGTACTCACACTGGACCTACAAATTTTGGGTCAACGCAACAAAGATCTCAAGAATGGTCTGTCAGCGCCACCAAAACTGACCATTGCCAATATGTTTAATATGGCCACTAAGCCTCGCTGGTGTCTAGGTATGGCCATGACACCCCGTAGAACTTTCCGCAATATTGTGGGGCATGCCACAGGCGTGGGCAATATGTCCACTCTCTCCTCTTGGACGGCAGAGCAATTTGATCCAGGCCTAAACTGGGATGATGTGGAATGGATTAAAAAACTGTGGGGCGGCAAGCTCATCATTAAAGGCATCTTGGATGCTGAAGATGCTCGTTTAGCCGCCAACTCCGGAGCTGATGCCATGATTGTTTCCAATCATGGTGGACGTCAACTCGATGGCGCTATTTCCAGTATTCAAGCGCTCCCTGGCATTGTGGATGCTGTTGGCAAGGATATTGAAGTGTGGATGGATGGCGGTATCCGCTCCGGACAAGATGTCTTAAAAGCATGGGCTCTTGGGGCGCGTGGCACGATGATTGGTCGCCCATTCTTATATGGCTTGGGTGCCATGGGTGAAGCTGGCGTGACGAAATGTCTAGAACTCATTCACAATGAGCTAGATATTACTATGGCTTTTACGGGTCATCGTGATATTCAGAACGTGACTAAAGATATTTTGTACCCAGGAAGCTTTTAAAATTAAATACATTCTTGATCACCCCTTTGTTGCTTTTGCCTTCACTCTTGTAATTTGCTCGGCATCTGTTTGGTTCGGAAATGCAGTACTCAGTAAATACCGTACCAAAGACAGTGAGACAGCTTCTGATTTAGGGATTATTCAAACGGCAACATTGACGCTGTTAGCGCTCATCATTGGCTTTACTTTCTCAATGGCAATTGACCGCCATGATCAACGAGAAGTTCTGGAAGAAGCGGAAGCAAATGCTATTGGCACTGAGTACCTTCGCGCTGATCTTCTTCCCGAAACTTCGGCATCGGCAATCAAAATGCTCTTAATTCACCACCTTGATCAGCGCATCCTGTTTTATACGGAACAGAATCAAGAGACTTTGAAAGAAGTTTTCAAGCGAACTAATGAGATCGATAATTCCCTCTGGAAGGAAGTTCTGCCAGCTGCGCGTTCACAGCCCCATGTAATGACTGCTTTAGCTGTATCTGGCATGAATGATGTCCTAAATTCTCAGGGCTACACCCAAGCTGCCTGGTGGAATCGTATCCCTTACACTGCTTGGGGCCTCATGGGCGCGATTGCGATTTGCGCTAATCTCTTGGTTGGTTTTGGAGCTAGGAACTTTTCGCATAATATCGGCCTCTTCATGATTTTTCCTTTTGTCATTGCAGTCTCCTTCTTTCTGATTGCAGATATTGATAGTCCAAGAGGCGGGGTCATTAGAGTGGAACCGCGTAATTTAATTCAGTTAAAAAATACCTTAAATCAACATGGTGTTAGCAATCCCATTACTTCAGAAAAATAAAGCATAGTACTTTTAATAGGTGGTAAAAATGAAACGAGTAGTAGATGTATTTAAAAACCGTGGCCGCGAGCTCGTTTGGACCTACGTAGTTCACTTAGGAAATGATGAGTTTCATCCGGCGCAAATTGATTTTGAAGTTGAGGCCCTACGACTATCTCAATTAGATAAGCGCGGTGCCGTTAACGAATTAAGTGCTAAAGCAAGATTACCCAACTAGACTCTAAAATATGAAACCATTAGGCAAAAAAGCAAAAATCGCCATCGCTTGGACAACCCTCATGACTGTTGTTGGCACCGCTATACTCCACCAATGGCAGTTCTTCACCCTAGGTCTCGCTTCGGTAGTTATGCTACTAGTGGCTAACCATTTTGATTTACTAGACCCTCCAAACAATAAAAAATGAGGTCACATTCACTGGTAATATGACCTCATCAACTGTCACCTTTGTTAGCGTGACTGTGTTTTTTCTATCTAGTTAGAGTGCCGGGTAATCGGTGTAACCAACTTCTCCCCCACCGTAGAACGTTGCGCGGTTATAGGGATTTAATGGTGCGTTCTTTTCAAAGCGCTCGGCTAAATCAGGATTAGAAATATACAAACGGCCATAAGCAACCGCATCAGCCAAACCTTCTTCCAATACCTTCTCACCCATTACTTGGTCGTATCCACCAGCACTAATAAATTTTCCTTGATAGGCCTTGCGGAATATCTCTGAAGTGACTGGAGCTTCTTCGTACACTTGATCATTACCACCTGCACTGGTTGAGCGTGGCTCAATCATGTGTACATATGCTAAGTTATAGCCATTTAATTTTTGAATAGCAGCGCCAAATAAAGCGACTGGATCGCTATCACTCAAATCATTAAATTGACCATAAGGCGATAGACGCACACCGATTCGATCACTTGGGAATACTTTAGCAACAGCGTCGATGACTTCACTAAGCAAGCGTAGGCGGTTTTCGATTGAGCCACCATATTGATCTGTTCGTTGGTTGGTTTTATCTTGTAAGAACTGATCTAAGAGATAGCCGTTAGCCGCATGAATTTCTACGCCATCAAAACCTGCGGCCTTGGCATTCTTCGCTGCTGCCTCATACTCCTGCATTAATCGAGCTATATCATCAGCCGTCATCGCCTTGGGAGTTTCGTAGTCATGTAATTGCCAATCAGCACCATAGGTTTGGCCTGCAGCTGCAATAGCAGAAGGCGCCTCTGGCAAACCTTGCTCTGGATGCAATGATGAATGCGAAATCCGACCCACATGCCATAACTGGGCAACGATAGAGCCGCCTTTCGCATGCACTGCTTCAACAATCTCTTTCCAGGCGGCAGTTTGATCAGCAGAATAAATTCCAGGGGTTGCTGGGTAACCCATACCCAGGGGTGAAATTTGAGTAGCCTCAGTGATGATCAAACCGGCACTTGCACGCTGAGCGTAATACGTTTTGGCTAATGGATGCGGCACATCACCAGCAAGGGCACGCATTCTGGTTAAGGGCGCCATTACCAAACGATTCTTCAACTCAATAGAACCGAGTTTTACTGGGGTAAACATCATTTCTTTTCCGGACATTGCCATCTTTCTTTTCTATAAAACACATAATCGTGAATCAATACTGTAGCAAGATTGCTGCAATTTTGCTCACGCACGAATACCTTTGCACTTACTGCGACTAATTCTTAGGCTGGCTCCAAAGCACTCCTGAATGCAATCCGATAGCACCTCGAACTCTTCTAGGCGAGCAGTGGAAGAGCGGGCAATGAGGGCTATTACCCGCTTAGGAGTCGGCGCCGCCAATGGCCTAGCAAGCAACTCTGTATTGTTTAGCAAACCGCTCTTCACAGCCATCTCCGGAAGTAAGGCAATCCCCATCCCAGACTCCACCATCTGAAGTAGGGTCAGTAAGCTAGTTGCCTCCATCCCCTCGGCCTTGCGAATATCGGAACGCTTACAGGCCTGTAGGCTATGGTCACGTAGGCAATGCCCCTCCTCTAGCAACAGCAGTCTCTCCGCCATCTTGGCGGGCAAATGCACCTTTTTGCCTTTGAGTGCGGGATCATCTGCTCGAGCAACTAACCAGAACTCATCATTAAATAGCTCTTTAACCAGCAAGCCATTGACGTCATAAGGTAGGGCAATTAAGGCGAAATCTAATTGATGATCAGTAAGTCTAGACAATAAATTCGCAGTCAAATCTTCACGCAAGGTAATCTTCAAACTTGGAAAGCGATCGCGGATTTCTGGCAAAACTTGTGGCAAGAGAAAGGGTGCAATCGTTGGAATCACCCCCAGACGAATTGTCGCGGTCATTGGCTTGGCTGCCCCACCAGCATATTCAAGCAAGTCCTCGGAAGCCGCCAGAATCGCCTTAGCACGCTCTAAAACCTCAAGCCCAATTGGAGTAATCGACACATTTTGACGGTTTCGCTCCACTAGGCAAATCCCCAAGCTATCCTCTAGCTCCTTTAAGCCTGCACTCAATGTTGATTGCCCCACAAAGCACACTTCTGCAGCGCGCGTAAAGTTTAACTCTTTGGCCAAAGCCACAAAGTAACTAAGCTGTCTTAGTGAAGGTAGATAGGCCATATTCCCTCATTCCCTATTGATCGAATATTTAGATCAATAGTATCATTATTATTCATTTGACTGATAACCATTTAAAGCTCAAAATCTATCCCATGGTTGAGAAAAAGGTATTTAAATAACCCTCTTCTCATTGAACGGATTTTTAAACTTTACAAAAAGGAATCAAAAATGGTACGTCCTGAAATTAAAACAATCCAAAATCTCGAGTCTGCATTTGCTGGAGAATCCATGGCTCATATCAAATATCGTTACTTTGCCAAGTTGGCGCGTGCCGCTGGTGACCAAGAGACAGCAAAAATCTTTGAGGCAACAGCTGATCAAGAGGTGATGCATGCTTTCGGACATCTCGATTTACTCTACCCTGCTAATAGAATTACCCCAACACGCGCACTAGAGATTGCGATTGAAGGCGAAACCTATGAGTACACCGAAATGTACCCCAGCTTTCGTAAAACAGCATTAGAGGAAGGTAACTCTGCAGCCATTAAAGAAATTGATGAGCAAATTGCTGAATCCAAAGAACATGCAGAGCAATTCCAAGCTATGTTGGCAAAAGCAGCCAAACGCTTTGCTGCCTTGGCAAATGTAGAAGAGCGTCATGCCAACCACTACAAAAATGCCCTGGTAAATGCTAAGGCATTTGTAGCCAAATAAGCTGTCACAAGAATTAAATCAAAATTAAATTTAAACTGATCACTATTGAATGAAAGAATTATTATGAAATCTTGGCAATGTATCGTATGTGGCTTCATCTATGACGAAGCAAAAGGACTCCCAGAAGATGGTATCGCTGCGGGAACAGCTTGGGCCGATATACCTGTAGATTGGGAATGCCCAGACTGTGGTGTAGCCAAATCTGACTTTGAAATGGTGCAGATTGGCTAATTAAGCCTCATCTTTATCGCAATTTAATGTATTACTAGGAGCCCAGCTTTGGATCAAAATACGCAACAATCCCAATCCGCCATTGTCATTATTGGCAGCGGATTGGCTGGCTTCACCGTCATTCGCGAAATCCGCAAACTCGATAAAGTAGTCCCGATTACCTTGATCACTCGTGAGCCGGGGTATTTCTACTCAAAGCCAATGCTCTCAACCGCATTCGCAAGTAAAAAAGAGGCTGAGCAACTTATTTCCACCTCGCAAGCTGCAATAGCTACCCAGTTAGAACTCACCATCATGAGTGAGACTGAAGTGAGTAGTATCGATCCAGAGTTGCAAATAATAAGCACCAACCAAGGTGCCCTCCCTTACGGCAAGTTAGTGATGGCCTTAGGCGCCGATCAAATTCGCCTCCCGCTTCAAGGCAATGCTGCTAACGAAGTCCTCACCGTGAATGATCTAGAAGACTATGCAAGGTTCCGCCAAGCCATTGCAGGAAAAAAGAAAGTGGCGATATTAGGCGCAGGCCTCATTGGCTGTGAGTTTGCAAACGATCTTGTTCTGGGTTCTTATGAAGTAGATGTAATTGACTTAGCGCCACAAGCTTTGGGTCGCCTGCTACCAAAAGAAGCTGCTCAAGAATTGCAAAACAAACTCAGTGATACGGGTGTGCGCTGGCACTTTGGCACAACCGTACAGTCAATCGATCGCACTGGTAGCAATTTGCAAATCACCCTCGCCAACGGTCACGTGATTCAGAGCGACGTGGTTCTTTCTGCTGTTGGCTTGAGGCCTAGATTAGACTTAGCCAAGGCCGCTGGGTTGGCTACAGACATGGGAATCCAGGTCAATCGCCAACTACAAACTAGCGCCAACAATATCTACTCAATAGGCGACTGCGCTGAGGTCGAAGGTTTGGTGTTGCCCTATGTGATGCCAATCATGCAGGCTGCAAGAGTACTCGCACCTACACTCTTGGGTCAAGATACTGCTCTAAGCTACCCTGCCATGCCAGTCATGGTGAAGACCCCCGCCTTGCCTACCCTTGTGTCTGCGCCCGCTAAAGAGGCGATTGGCTTTTGGAAAATCAATCCCATCGAGGGAGGCTTAGAAGCCCGCTTTGAATCCACAGAGGGCAAACTCCTTGGCTTCGTGCTAATGGGGACTGCAACTGCTCAGCGTGGAGCTCTCACTAAAGAGTTGCCTGCAATCCTGTAATAGAGATTTGATTGATCAATAGAAAAGACCCGCAGATGCGGGTCTTTTCTATAATGCAGAAGTGGCTGATTAAGCGACTAATTATGCAACCACTACAAACCAAGTGGTGTTGTGTGATTGAGCAACCATCAAGAACAACATTGGAATCGACAACAATGTGTTCAAGCGTGAAGTCAACATCGCAATGCGTGCAGATTTAGCTTTTACGTCAGCTTCAACAGCCACGATACCGAGGGCACGTTTCTGATTTGGCCAAATGATGAACCATACGTTAAAGGCCATTACCAAAGCAATCCACATACCCAAGCCAATCGCGCGGAATGGAGCTTGCAATGTGAAGGCTTGATGAGCGTAACCATTCAATGTTGCAACGATCAAACCAGTCAACACGGTAAATAATGCTGCCCAACGGAACCAGAACAATGCGGCTGGAGCAATGACTTTGCCAATCGCTGGCTTTTGCTCGTCAGGGATTTTTGGCATGGATGGAATCTGGACAAAATTGAAGTACCAGAGCAAACCAATCCACATTACGCCAAACATCACATGCAACCAACGCAATACGAAAGGCAGCTCAGCAGAACCAAAATTACCACCTAAGGCCAGAATAATCAGAACGAGCAGCACAAAACCAGCTAAAACTGTGCGTCCCAATGAGGTCAAAATTGATGCCATGTGAGGATCTCCTATATGTATGAATGCGCCATAACTATAAACGATTCTGTTGTTTTTGTTTATCTGAACCAAAATTGGGATTTCTTACATAAAATAGGCACTTTGCTAACTTTGGTAGCCAATTTTAAAAACTAATATGACCAGCCACTTAAGCCCTACCCCACATAAACGAATTTACATTCAGGAAGTGGTTACGCGCGATGGATTTCAGGCTGAAAGAGTCTTTATCCCCACTGAGGAAAAGATTGCCCTGATCAATCGGCTTAGTAATGCTGGTTACGCCAAAATTGAGGTCAGCTCATTTACCAGCCCAAAAGCCATTCCGATGTTGGCAGATGCTGAAGCAGTTATGCAAGGCATCAATCGCGTACCTGGTGTGGAGTACACCGTTTTAATTCCGAATCTCAAAGGAGCGGAACGTGCCATTGCTGTTGGTGTAGATGAATTCAATCTCGTCATGTCGGTAAGCGAGGCACACAATCAGGCCAACCTTAAAATGAGTCGCGAAGATTCATTCAAAGGCTTAAGCTCAGTAATTGGTCTAGCGCACTCTAATAAGACCGCAGTCAATATCTCTTTGTCGACAAGTTTTGGCTGCCCGATGTCTGGCATCACCCCGCTAAATGAATTAATGCACTGGATTGACCGTTTTTCTGAAAAAGGTATCCGCGGAATCACGATTTGCGATACCACTGGAATGGCCAATCCAGCCCAAGTTCAGGAAGTCTGTGAAACAGCACAAGCTAAGCACCCCAACCTCCAGTGGACCCTACACTTTCATAACACTCGCGGCATGGGACTGGCTAACGCCCTTGCAGCCGTTAATAGCGGTATAGATCGTTTTGACTCCTCGCTGGGTGGATTAGGTGGCTGTCCCTACGCCCCAGGCGCTACTGGCAATATTTGCACTGAAGAACTGGTACACATGTTTGATCTCATGGGTCTCAAAACGCATATGCAAATTGATACCCTTCTGGAATGCTCTAAAGATTTGCAAAAAATAATTGGCAGAATTTTACCTAGCCAATTGCTTATGGCTGGTAAAGTAGATCGTGTGTACGAAGCGCCTTGCCAGATCTACTAAACACTTAAAAAATCAAACAACATCCGATACAAGATCATGAAAACATCCTTCTTAGTTAAATTTATTATTTCTTTTGGTATCGTTTTTTTAAGTGTCACCTCCGTAGTCCACGCACAAGAATTTCCACCAAAGAAAACGATCACGATGGTGGTTGGATTTGCCGCAGGTGGTTCGGCAGACAATGCGGCTCGTATCATCGCCAAAAAGCTGAGTGAAGATCTTGGTCAAAATGTGATCGTTGATAACAAGCCTGGTGCCGGCGGTAATATTGCTCACGCTTTTACTGCAAATGCGCCAACGGATGGATCGGTCATTTTGTTTGGCTCTATTGGACCTCTCTCCATTGCGCCCCACCTCATGAAGTTGTCATACGATCCTCAAAAAGATTTAGCACCGCTAACTATGGGCGTCACCTTCCCCAATGTCCTCGTGGTCATTCCAGAACTAGGCATTAAGAATTTCAAAGAATATGTGGCTTATGCCAAAAAGAATCCCGGCAAAATTACTTTTGCCTCCACTGGTAGCGGCTCAGCCTCCCACCTGCAGGGCGAACTCTTGAACGTCAGAGCTGATATCGATACAGTTCACGTACCCTATAAGGGTGGCAGCCCTGCGATGGTTGACTTGCTCGGCGGCAGAGTCTCTTCCTACTATTCTGCATTGGCAACAGCCGAGCCTTATATCAAGAGTGGCAAACTGATTCCGATTGCCACCACCGGATTGAAGCGTGCACCTACCCTGCCAAATGTCCCAACAATTTCAGAGTCTGGCTACCCAGGATTTGATGCAGTGAACTGGTACGCATTCGTGGCACCAGGCAAAACACCTGAAGTCATTTTAGATAAATGGAATAAAGCTTTGGTTGCTGTGTTGACTGATAAAACTACCAACAAGCAATTGGCTGAACATGGGTTAACGCCCAATCCAGGATCTCGTGAAGATTTGGCCAAATATATTGCGAGTCAATCCGCCACTTGGGGCAAGATTATTGCTGACAGAAAAATTACCGCCGAGTAAATCAATTTGCGAGCCATTGCGCAATCTACTCAGCGATATGAATATCAAGAAGTGAATTGAACTGCATCTTAATCTTATTGAGCAGTCCAGCCACCATCCATATTCCAAGCAACGCCCCTTACCTCTGAGGCATCGGGCCCACAGAGAAACACTGCTAAAGCTGCAAGCTGCTCTGGGGACACAAATTCCCCAGAAGGTTGCTTCTCAGAAACTAAGGCAATCTTCGCAGCATCATTCGAGATGTGTTCACGTTCTGCTCTAGCATCTACTTGCTTTTGAACTAATGGGGTCAAGACCCAACCAGGACAAATGGCGTTACAGGTAATACCAGTGCGCGCATTTTCAAGGGCAGTAACTTTTGTTAAGCCGACGATGCCATGCTTGGCAGCAACGTAGGCCGCTTTTTGAGTAGAGGCAACCAAACCATGTACTGAGGCAATATTAATGATGCGGCCCCAGTTACGCTTTTGCATTCCAGGAAGTGCGTGGTGAGTTGTATGAAATGCGGAACTCAAGTTAATCGCGATAATGGCATCCCATTTATCCACTGGAAAGTCTTCAATATTAGCCGTGTACTGAATACCCGCGTTGTTCACCAATATATCGATCGACCCAAAGCGTTTTTCAGTTTGTTTAATGAGGTCTTCAATTTCAGCGGGTTTGCTCATATCGGCGCCGTGGTAATCCACCTCTACGCCGCATGCTTTAATTTGCGCAATTGCGTCGTCCTTCTCACCAAAACCGTTCACCATAATATTGACTCCCTGCTTTGCCAGGGCAATTGCCATACCCAAACCAATACCGCTGGTAGAGCCTGTTACCAAGGCTGTTTTACCTTTTAATGTAGACATATCCGTACTCGCCATCAAGTTGAAAAGTTATAAAATCTTTAAAGCCTGATGTTACAGGATGAAATTGACCTTGCAAAATGGGGTATGCACCAAGTTAACCCGTCCACCATCTCTTTCCGACCCAAAATAGACGGTTGCCAGACAGCAAAAAACTGCTTAGGCGGGATAGATCGAGTAAACGTTGTCGCTTTTCTTGTCTACGTGGCAACCGCTTGGGCCAATAATTTAGATAGTTTGTCGTAATGCTTTAACGCCTGC
>CAIMOW010000037.1 GCA_903843235.1 uncultured beta proteobacterium
CTTGTTAAATACCTTTTGGATAATGGCGCAGATCTCAAAATACGCAATCAACAGGGGCTAACTGCAATCGACTTTGCTGATATATATACCAAGCCATGGATAGGAGATGGACTTAGATCTAGATGGGCAAAGCTTTACAAACCCCCATATCCAGAGGCTCCAAGCCGTGGTCCTACGAATTAACGATATATGCTAACTGCGTATAATCATTATTATGTCAAATAAGAAATTAACCTAATCAAACTAAAGTAAAAGCACTATGGATTTCAGCATCTTCTCTAACCTCCCTAGTTTTAGCACCCTGTTTTCTGAGATTAATGCAGATATGGGAAATAGCCAGATCTGGTTCATCATCGTGGCAGCTTGTCTCATGCTGGCGGTACATGGCGTCGCTGTTTTGACGATTGCTGGTACATTCCATGCCCTTGATCGGCATATGCAAAACAGGAAGATCTATGGGGCTAACTTTTTGTCCTATTTCATAGCAATTTTGTTGATTGTTGGCAGCCATCTTTGCGAAATCGTCGCTTGGGCATATTTATGCGTAGCATTGAAGGTATTCCCCACCAATCCTCAAACCTTCTACTTTGCCGGTGAGATGTATACCACGGTGGGATATGGCGATTACAGCCTGTCTGAGCAATGGCGGATCCTACCAATCATTATTTCATTTTCAGGCATCTTTGCCGTATCAATGTCGGGTGCAGCCATGTACTCAATGATGGGCACTTTATTGGGTCACCCAGATGAGAAAAATCCAGCTGAGGGCTCGCCAACTGATTAACTGGGTTTTATCGGGTTCTTTTGCTTAAACACCAGCTCAAGGACTCGTCCATTAGCCTCTTGGGATCGAATTCGGCCAGGAAGCCACTCCAGATCTTTAGCAAGCCAAATATCAACCTGGCGCTTGTATGGGTCGTTTTCACGTTGTACTAAGGCGTAGTGACGCAATGTCGTCTTCCCTAGGCTAGGGACATCATCGGAAATAGTCTCTCCATAGCTTGTGAATTGCCACATTTCTAGGGTGTTGTAGTCAACAACCGGTAAAGCCCGAATACTGCCAACCTCATCTATCGTGCCATCGCCATTTAATAATGAGGCAAATTGAAACATAAGGCTGAAACGATCCTGTGTACCAGGCAATAAATCTGGGTTGAAATCGGGCTTTTCAGAAAAGAACATCCTCCCTCCTCCCTTTTCATCTCGATCAAAACGGGAAAAACGAGGCGCATTCGTGCCACGTTGCGTCCAGTAAATAGTTGGGGCTAAGCCATAAGCGTCTACGGAGCCACGCGATTCAAAAACAAAAGGGCCAATAAAGGCGTATGGAATATTGACGTATAAACGATAGTTATTCCCCTCAACAGTCCACTGCAATTCTCCGGTTTGGTATTTCTGACCATCGACATAGGCGTCGTAATACAAGATGCTAGACTCTGGCAATCGAAAGGCTTGCCCTTCTTGTTGGTCAAATAAGCCGCTCTGCTCATTAGGCTCATTTACAGTGGCATTGCCTAGATCAGAAGTCATGGAAGGCTTCTTTTTAGGAGTCCTCGCCATCTTTATTTTCTTGGGTAATTCAAGTAGTAAATCAGTTTTGATGACGAGCTCATCAGAAATGGCGCTTGGCAATGATGGTGACAAAAAAGGGATGCCAAAGAAAAGAACGAAATGCCCCAATACTGAAAGTATTAGGGCAGCAAAAATAACTCGCAGAGATCTATTGCTTAAGGATTTTTTCTTCACCTCTAAATCCAGTGGCAAATAAACCCTAAGGCTTTAATTTTGTTGAAGTACTTGGTTGTATAAATTTCAGAACTTCGGGCAAGTATTTGGAGTAGTCAGAGATACCATGATCGCCACCCTCTAGCACCAAGTGATAGGCGCTTGGATAAAAATCAACCATCTCTTTCCAATCAAGCAGTTCATCACCTTTAGTGGCCATCAAAAAATATCTGGATGGCTTTGTTATTGCATCCACCTGTAAAGCCCTCAACTCATCGATATATTCGGGGCGAAAATCAAAGGGCTCATCACTATCGTAGGCAGTCATCATGCCAACATGTGGCGCAAGCTCTCTTGGTGCTCGAACCGCTGGATTTAATACAACTGCCTTGCACCCATATTTTTCTGCCAGAAAGTTTGCGTAGAAGCCACCAAGCGAAGAACCCATCACCACCATTTCGGTAAAGTGAGATTGCTTAATATGTTTTATGACCATGTCCATACTTTCCTTAGGAGAGGCAAGTAATTGTGGGCAATACCACTCGATGTGGTTGATGTTACTAGAGAGTGCTTTTAAGGCCTCTCCAGTCATAAATGCCTTACTAGATCTTGGTGAAGAGCGAAATCCGTGAAGATAAACAACCAACAAAGAGGTCATTCGGTTTAAGCCTTTTGACCAATCTCAAAATTAGCCATCATCTCAAGCGCTCTCACCATTGCGGAGTGATCCCAGGCTTTGCCGCCGTGAGCTGAACAGGAATTAAATAACTCCTGTGCTGTAGCCGTATTGGGCAAGGAAACTCCTAATGCACGAGCACTGTTTAGTGCAAGATTTAAATCCTTTTGATGAAGTTCAATACGGAACCCTGGATCGAACGTGCGCTTGACCATGCGCTCACCATGAACTTCTAGGATTTTAGAGCCTGCAAATCCACCCATTAATGCTTGACGAACCTTTGCTGGATCAGCACCGGCCTTAGAGGCAAACAATAAAGCTTCTGCAACAGCCTCAATATTCAAGGCAACAATAATTTGGTTTGCGACCTTAGCAGTTTGGCCATCACCATTGCCACCCACCAAGTTAATATTTTTCCCCATTAACTCAAAGATAGGTTTAATTTTTTCGAAAACTGTTTCATCGCCGCCAGCCATGATAGATAGCGTGGCATTTTTAGCTCCTACTTCGCCGCCGGAAACTGGTGCATCTAGATAGTCGCAACCAAGCGCATTGATCTTCTTGGCAAATTCTTTTGTAGAAATAGGAGAAATGGAGCTCATATCGACCACAATTTTGCCTTTTGATAAACCCGAGGCTATGCCATTTTCTCCAAACAAGACGCGCTCCACATCAGGTGTATCGGGAACCATCGTAAAGATGATGTCAGCTTTTTGAGCGACATCAGTGGCGCTTGTACATTGAATGGCTGACGATTGGGCAATCTCAGGAGCAACTTTGCTACGGGTATACACAAATACCTCATGCCCTGCTTTGACCAGTTGCCCGGCCATAGGGGCACCCATGATGCCAAGCCCAACAAAACCCAGTTTTAGTTTAGAACTCATTTTTTGTCTCATTTCTGATTGAATAATAGGTAGTCATGTTAACAAAATTAGCTACTTTGGGATCTGGGACTATGTAATAGTGAAGTGCATAAATATGATAAAAAGTGCGCTAATATCATCATCTAATCCCCCAATAAGGAAAATATTCCCATGAAACATGCGCAAATCGCCCTCCTCTCAGCACTTTTAGCAACTGGCTCATCATTATCAGTTGCTCAAACCCAGACAACTGACAAGCCGATGGTGATCGATGCTGCTGTGACCAGCAATCGCTATCAGTTGTATGAAGGTGACGTAACCAACGTTGATAAAAAGACCCGCACTATTACCTTTAAAAATAAAGAGGGTGAATCTAAATTCGTTGCTGGCCCGGAAATCACCAATTTTCCTCAGATTAAAAAAGGCGACCATCTTAACGTGAGTTATGAACTTGCAGTGGCAATTGAGCTGATTAAAACAAAAAGTACTGGTATTCGCAGCAAGGTTGAAACCGAATCTGTTACCAGTTCTAAAGCAGGTGAAAAACCAGCAGAGAAAATTAGCAATACAACCACGATCATTGCCGACATCGTTGGCGTAGACCGTGATAAAAAATTAGTGTCCGTGAAGGGGCCTAGTGGCAAAGTAACAACCGTATTTGTTAAAAATCCAAATCTATTAAAAGATGTTGCAGTTGGTGAGCAGGTAAAAGTTGTTTACTCAGATGCCATGGCTGCATCCATTACCACCCCAAAGAAATAATCGGAATGGATGCTTAAGAAGTAAATGCAGGAAAAATATTTAAGTTTTAAGCTTTACGCCAGCATTGCTCTAATAGCCCTCCTCTCGGCTTGTGCTAATACCACGAGACCGGGAGCTGTTGGAGTTAACAGATCTCAATTCATGATGATTTCTTCCTCTGAGGTAGATCGTCTCTCCGCGGTTAGCTATAACGATCAAGCGCAGAAGGCTAAAGAAAAGAATATTCTGATCATATCCGGACCAACATACGATCGATTGAAGCGGATTGCCAATCGCCTCATTCCCCAGACGGGTGAGTTTCGAGACGATACGCGCCAGTGGAGCTGGCAACTGACACTGATCGATTCTCCAACGCTAAATGCTAGCTGTGCTCCTGGAGGAAAAATTACCTTTTACAGCGGCATTATCGATCAGCTAAATTTGAGCGACGATGAGATTGCTGCCATCATGGGACATGAAATTGCTCACGCTATACGTGAGCATGGACGTGAGCGCGTTTCTCAGGCAATGGCACAGAGCGCTGTGGCGAATCTTGCAATCGCTGCGGCTGGTGGATATGGTTCAGCTGTAAGCGCAGCCAATCAGGTCGCGCAGTATGTTCTAGTGCTTCCAAACTCTCGCCAAAATGAATCTGAAGCTGATGCAATTGGTTTGGAGTTGGCCGCTAGAGCTGGATATAACCCTCAAGCCGCCATTAGCGTTTGGCAAAAAATGATTAAAGCAACCGATGGTAAAAAAACACCAGAGTTCTTGTCTACGCACCCTTCAGGTGAGACGCGGATAGAGCAATTAACGGCATTAATGCCTACTGTTGAGCCGCTCTACAAATCAGCGCCTAAGCCAGATCAGCCTATAAAGAAAAATTAACTCAGTATTTTTTTGTTTGATTTTCTGAGTAAAGTACGAATTTTTTCATCACCCTCAAGCATCAACTTAAAACGTGACTCGCTCACTAGAACAGCCATCTCGGCGTTGTATTGCTCTCTTCTTAATAGCTCCACTAAAACACTAGCTACAAGAGTGTATGAGATGTAGACAAATAATGTGGTTATATCACGTTGATCTAGAACCGAAAATGAGTTAAATGGCTCCAAGAAGAAGTAGATTAGTAGCGGTGCACTGAGGATGACAGTAAAAATTGCCGGTCCAAATCCGAAGAAGAATGCAATCACAATAGTATTAATTTGAAAGAAAAACAGGGGCAAGGATGTTACAAGAATGGGATGAAGGGAAAAACGCAGCGTAAAGGCGATCATGACACCACCCAAGGCAATTAAGTAACCATAGCGCTTGTCGGTGCACCACCTTTTAGAATTGAGGTTATGTCTCATAGATGCGTGTATCCTAACCCAATTCCTCATGAAAATCTTCAAAAATAATGTCTGAGAATGTTGATTTCCCTCCAGAAAAGAGCCTAACCATCCTCATTCCAGGCTTAAATGGTAGCGGGCTAGAGCTTGGGCAACTACCTCGCTTCCTGGAAAATAATGGTCATAAAGTTCTTATTCCGGAAATTGACGGATATCTATATGGTAGTACTCCCAAGAAATTCGAAACCTGGATTAGTCAAATAGATAGCTTGCTTGATAGGCAATTCGAGCATTATGAATATATCCACATTGGCGGGATTAGCATGGGCGCTACCTTAGCCCTAGCGGTAGCGAGCCAACGCACCGATCTTGCTAATTTAATCCTGATGTCTCCTGTGTTGAAATATGACGGATGGTCCGTTCCTTGGTATCGACCTTTATTAGATTTTTTTTATCTTCTAGGTGTTCGAAACTGGAAATATGTCGAACGTGAGCCCTATGGCGTTAAAAATGCTGAGCTTCGACGTCGAATTGGAGAAAAATTTAAGACATCAGAAGTTTCTGATATGGGAGCCGCAACCATCACAGCAAGGCATCTGCATGAGGCAATAGGCCTTATGACTTTTGCGGATGTTCATTTGCACAGTGTAAATAATCGGATGTTGATCATCCAATCCGTTGAAGACGATACATGTTCTGTATGGTCCGCTAAGGAGATCTTGAAATATGCTAATTCAGAGTTGCGAAGAATTATTTGGCTTGGAAATAGCTTTCATATTGTCACCATCGACAATGAGCGAGAGATTGTTTTGAATGAAGTGTTGAGATTTTTGGATCGTGCCGATGCAGTCAACTTCTCCTTAGATCAGCAATACAACGATCGCAATCCAAAGAAACTAAAGTCAAGAGAAATGGAATAAGCACAAACTCAATGGGCATATATAGAAAAAACCTCCCAATGGGAGGTTTTTGAATTTGGCGGAGCAGATGGGAGCTACTATTCGCATGGGTATATTACTCACAGGGATAATTAGTGCTAGACACGCTTTCTAAGGGCATCGGTCAAGCGTATCAATCCGGGGCTGTAGGTTCTAGGCGGAACACAGGCACGAATAATGAATAGGTCATCATTCGCAGTTGCTTGAGTTAACGCTTCATATAACTCTTCTTCTGTCTCACATAGGATTCCAACACCAGCACCAAATGCTTTTGGGAGCTCCTCTGCGCGTAGCGAAGGAATGTCATTAAATGGCCCGTCGATCATTGGTCGTTGGGTACCATAACCCTTGTTGTCCATCACAATCACAATAGGATGAACCCCATGATGAACCGCGCTAAGAGCCTCTAAACCCGTCATCAAAAAGGCTCCGTCTCCCACCAAAACAACCGGTCTGCTCGTTGGATCAGCTTTCGCAGATCCTAATGCGGCTGGTACCGCATAACCCATTGTTGCGTAATAGGCGCTTGCCAGAGTTAGAGAATGTGCCGGCAGGTCTACTGATGCGAAAAGACAATCTCCCGGGTCCACTATCAATCTTGTTTTTTGATTCATAAAAGCAGCAATACACTCCATAATTCTTTCAACAACGAGAATTTGTCCTGCCTTTGGTACAAAACGCGATTGCTGATGAATAACCTGCCCATGCTCTTTATATCCTCTTTCGTTTCCAGCCTTAATTAAGGCTGGCAAAAAGGCCCAAAGAGGTACATCGTGATATGTGTGAAAGCCAATATTGACATGAGTATCTGTACATTCGATGACTTGACCTCGATCCAAGTGATCTGTAAATCCACCCATTACTAAATCTCCATACAACACTCCAAATGAAATCAGTGGTTTTGCGCTTTCTACTTGCTTGACAATAGATTCAGAGCTCACTGCACCCATATAAACGCCTAAAGCCAATGGGTGCGTTTCAGGTATTACTCCTTTAGAAAGTGAGGTGGTAGCCATCGGGACACCAAAATTTTCAGTAAAAGCTAAGAGTTCAGCTCCAAGCCCACGTCGAACTGCCATTACTCCCGCAATAGAGACAGCATCGCCAGCAGCCTCTAATAATGTTAAGGTCTCAGCAACCGCAAGATCAAGGCGTTTCTGATGAACCTTGGGTAGCTGAATGGAGAGGCCTTCAAGACGATCTAGAACGGGTACATCCACCATATCCCTAGGAATTTCAATATATCCCGGACGTTGATGTGTGATCATTTCACTAAGAACATGATCAATTTCTTGTGTGATAGTCAAAGGATTGCTTAAAACAGCTTGAGCAATAGTAATGTCTTTAAATACCTCGAGCTGCGTATCAAAGTTTTTCACTTTATGGTGGAGCAAAGGATCGCCTTTTCTTTCGGTAAGTCCTGGGGATCCGCTCAACACCAAAAGTGGCACGTTTTCTGCCCATGCTCCAGCGGTGGCATTGACGACCTTAAATCCGCCAACAGAGTAAGTTACTGCGCAGACTCCTAAACCACGCAAACGAGCATATGCTTCCGCTGCAAATGCCCCACCCTGCTCATCTGCAGTCACAAGAATGGGGAAGCCAAAATGAGATAGACGATCAAATAATTTCAGGGCAAAGTCACCTACTATCCCAAAGCCTTCGTTAACCTCCAACTCATGAAACCGTCGAATTAGAAATTCCGGAATAGTTGTCATCGGTTGATTTGCCATGAATTACCTCGTCAGTTTTAGTCAACAAAGTCTATACCAAAATACATGACAATGAACAAAATGCTAAATTGACCAAATCAGGAATTTTTAAAGGCTATATAAGGGCAATAACCGGAACAAGAATTTTTAAGCCAGAGGGACGTTTTATAATTAAACGTGCTACTGTTTGGAGTCTGAGTGATATGAATAATATACAGATGTATCAAGTTGCTAATTTTGTAACAGCCTTTTTAAACCGTTAGACTACCTGAGCTATATTTTTTGATCTTCCCCTCCGATATACTTCCATCCGACCTAGGTATAGCTGCTATTGTCTTTATATCAACAAATATTGATGATATTTTTTTGCTGGCCGCTTTCTTTTCTGATCCAAAATTATTACGCCGATCTATTGTTCTAGGGCAGTACCTTGGTATTACAGTCCTTACACTGGTGAGTGTAGTTGCCGCTGTATTAGCCCTCACCATTCCCCCTGCATGGGTGGCCCTACTGGGATTGGCACCCTTGTATCTCGGCTTACAAAAATTACCTGACTTATGGAGAAGGCCTGCACAAGACGGGGATGCCGAAGATCACTCAATACAAGACCAAGAACATAAAGTACAGCGGGGACTACACTCCCAGATTCTTGCCGTGATGAGTGTCACAGTTGCAAATGGTGGGGATAATATAGGGGTCTACGTCC
>CAIMOW010000038.1 GCA_903843235.1 uncultured beta proteobacterium
GGATGCTGAGCCGCCAACCCAGTTAAATTTATTTGAGTAATAACCGTCATTCCAAGTCAAAGCAAGCGTTAAATTATCTTTTGAATAATTAACCTGTGTGCCGAAGGACACCGAACTAGTTTGATCCCACAGTAGACCTCTTTGGATATTTAAATTCTGATAGGTAAAGGTCGATTCGTACCCACCCATGGCTGGTAATTTTCCAGCGGAAACAGACCAGTTTTGATCGTGCACATAAGTCGCATATGCTTGAGGAATATAGCCGTAGGTATTAACTGTCTCGCTTAAGCTGCGGACATAAGTTTTTCCTAATACTGGAACAGAATAAAGGCCCGTCTGTATGAAGAATCGAAGGGGCCCCTCATTTTTTTGGATTAATAGTTGGGCATTTCCAAAATCTATAGCGCTATTTAATGGGTTTGTTTGCTTAAACCCAATTCCCGTTAAAACAGGAGAAATGCTCCATGTACCAAGCGCATCTAAATTAACTACAGGACTTTTCCCAGTAAAAGATAATGAATCATCCATGTTAAAGCCTATCGGCTCAGATAACACTTCTACTTCAGCAGCAAAACACAGCATGCTAAAGCAAGTGATAATTAGAGCGCCACAGAGGGTTTGAAGAAATGATAGGTTCAAAAGACTAACGCGCTTAAATTGTTGATATCACTTTGAGGAAATCGACATGACCCGAACAGGGGTTTCTCTCAAAATCTTAAAGCCCATGCGCTCATAGATTCGAAGTGCATGCGTATTGTCATGCATCACATGTAAAAAAGAGTATTCCTGCCTTTTCAAATGCTCGTCAAGGAGTCGCCCCAGGATTGTTCTTGCATATCCCAAGCCTTGGTAATCGGGATGAGTCGCAAGGCTAGAAATTTCCCGAAACCTACCCGCATGCATTCTTTCCCCGCCCATTGATACCAGTTCATCGCCTTCGTATATCCCTAAATAAATACCAAGCTCAAGCGCCCTAGGGCCAAAAGGGTCTAAATTAGCAAGCTTGGCAAGCTTTAGAACCTGAGGTAAATCTTCTAAAGAAAGGAGTTTGATATCTTTATTAGGCAGTAATTCTGGTAATCTTCCAGGCCATGTCATCAAATACGCTGAAGTGTCAGCGAGAATCTCCCAACCTTTCATTACACGGCCAGACCACCCAGAGCAATAAAGATGCTCCCCAATATCGCATTGCAGCGTTAAAGCCTCAAAATCAGGGTGCTCACATGATTCATAGGCAACTATTGGCGAAAAACCTTTTGCATATCGTCTTGCTGTCGGACCACCAACTGCAAACTTCAAATGGGGGCCGCTCAAAGCATGCCATGCAATATTATCCAACATGGTTATATTCATGAGTTACTGGATCCATAACAAGGTTTATTCGCAAGATAATTTCATTATGGATACTTTAACCTGCTTCCTCAGATCTTATCGTGAGCGCTTGAAGGAAGGCTTAAAAGACAAAAACCATTGAGTTTTTTAGCGGCGAAAAAAAGTAATTCACACCCTCAAAATTTTCCCTGGATTCAGGATATTTTTAGGATCCAAGGCTTTTTTAATCGATCGCATCACCTCAATTGCGCCAGTTCCATGCTCATCCACTAGAAAATCGATCTTATGCATACCTACTCCATGCTCTCCAGTACAGGTTCCACCCAGTATTAATGCCCTATGAACAATCGCAGAATTGATTCTCTCAGCCTCGACCAAATCGTCTGGCTTGGTGGGATCAATAACCAAAAGAACATGGTAATTGCCATCTCCTACATGGCCCAGAATAGGTGCTTTTAACCAGGAGGTATCTAAATCTTGTTTAGTTTCAGTAATACATTGGGATAGTTTTGATATAGGGACACATACATCTGTGTTAATAATCCGACACCCAGGCTGCAACTGCAAACAAGCAAAATAGGCATTGTGTCGCGCATGCCATAGCCTTGCCATGTCTTCAGGGCGGGTAGCCCATTCAAAGTCATGACCGCTATTATTTTTTGCTATTTCCTGAACTATTCCCATCTGCTCTTTTAGAGACTGGCTTGACCCAGTAAATTCAAAAAATAAAGTAGGTTTTTCTTTCAGGGAAAGTTTGCTGTACTGATTGATAGCTTTGATGGCCAACTCATCGAGAAGTTCTACTCTAGCAATTGGTATGCCCATTTGAATTAACTCCATAACCGCTGTTACCGCATCCGTAATGCTAGTAAAAATACAAATGGCTGCAGCAATATCCTCTGGTTGCGGGTATATCTTCAATGTGACCTCTGTGATGATTCCAAGAGTTCCCTCGCTACCAACAAAAAGCCGAGTAAGATCATATCCAGCAGATGATTTTTTAGCATGCGTACCTGTTTTAATAATCTCACCAGATGCCGTTACAACAGTCAAAGCCAACACATTCTCACGCATGGTTCCATAGCGAACTGCGTTAGTACCAGAGGCTCGTGTTGCGCACATACCCCCAATCGAGGCATCCGCTCCGGGATCAACAGGAAAAAAATAACCTGTATCTTTAAGCTCGGTATTTAATTGATGGCGCCTAACAGCAGGCTCAACAATAACCATTAAATCCTCTGGATAAATCCCCAGAATTCGATTCATATTATTAAGATCAAGTGAAATGCCGCCATGAATCGGCAAGATATGTCCTTCGACTGATGTTCCTGCCCCGAATGGAATAATGGGGACTTCAAATTGACTGCAAAGCTTGACTAGTGCGACTACTTCATCAGTGGAATTAGCAAAAACAACTGCCTTTGGTGATATAGGGGGATAAGATGATTCATCACGTCCATGATGGTCCAAAATGGCTGGCGCAACACTAAAGCGCACGCCAAATATTGCCTTAAGGTCATCAACCAATACATCGGGCAGTTCCAGATTACTTTGCATTGGTTGGGCAGCAGATTTGGCTATCAAGAGAAACCTTTAAGATGGGCGTTAAGTCCTTATTCACCTTCAACAATATATAGTTTAACCTTTACATATCTTTCGGCTGATGGTTTCAAATCTTGGTAGCTCTTGGATGCATAAAACCCTTTCGCCTGTCCATAGCTCTTAAATTTAATGATGGTAATTCTGTCAGCCATTTTAGGTAAACCAACGATTCCCTCGCTTTGGCCGCCACCAACAATCACTACTGCCCCAGCATCGGTTAATAGTTTTTGTATTTTTGGCCACAGGTCTTTTTGATAACCCTCTTTATCAGTAATCGTAATTTCCGCCACACTATAGGCCGGCTTGGGGGTAGCAAAAACAGATGCTGAAAAACATAGCAACAAAATGGCCAATAGCTTCTTCATTTGAATCTCCCGTGTAAATTATTGAGATAGACTGTTTTTTAGTAAATTAGCTCATTTACAGTCTGTAAACAAGCCGTTTAATCCCGAGTTCTTAGTAATTCAATGCGCCAACGGTGCCTTTGGAGATAGGAAACCGATGTTTTTGAGGAATCTGTCACTACACCCAAAATCCTAAGTAACTGATTTAATCGAAAAGAAAAAAGCCAGGCGGCCATTCGACTGAATTCACCCTGACAGGCTCAGCCCAAAGCAACCATTAAACAGGGTCAATATGGGTCATGACATTGAGGACTGGTAATTCTTTCTTGATTTGATTTCCAGCTCTTAGGGCAATGTCATGGCCAATCTGAACGGTAGCGTTTGCATCTACATCAATATGGACATCAACCAAAATCATGTCGCCCATCTTGCGAGTTCTCAGATCATGAAAGCCTCTAACGCCATCAGTAGATTTAATAATTTCCTCTATTTGACGATGCTCCACTTCAGATACTGCCCTATCCATCAAGTCATGAAGGGCATCCCAGCCAAACTTCCAACCCATTTTTGCTACCATTAAGCCGACCACTAAAGCGCCAATAGCATCAAAGATTGGATGCCCTAATAAGGCACCAACAATACCAACTGAAACCACCAAAGAAGAAGCCGCATCAGATCTTGCGTGCCAAGCATTCGCGACTAGCATTGAGGAGCGGACTCGCTTGGCTACTGCCAGCATATATCTAAAAAGTAATTCCTTAGCAACTAAAGAGGCTAATGCTACATACAAAGCCAAGATTTGAATTTGTCCAGTCGGAACAGGATTAACAATCTTTTCTCCGGCCTTGAAAAGCATACCGGCACCAACGGCTAGTAATGAAATTCCTAAAAAAAGAGAGGCGGCCGTTTCATATCTTTGATGGCCATAGTGGTGATCCTCATCCGCATCTTTGGCGCTATGATGATTGGCAAAGAGTACAACAAAATCAGCAACTAAATCTGTCGCAGAATGAATACCATCGGCAATCAAGCCTTGGGAGCCAGACACAATACCCGTAAACACTTGAGAAACTGTTAAACCGATATTGACAATGACACTAACCAATGTGCACTTCTTGGCGGCATCTTGCTTAGCAGGCGTTTGCGATTCGTGATCTTCTATTTCTTTATCCATTAGATGGCACCATTGATTTACTGTATATTTTTTCGATTAGCAATTTCTTTATTGATTTCTTCAAACATGGGTTTATCTGGCGTGGCCCAATGCCCCCCTGATTTATTAACCATATAATTTAACGCTTCAGAAAATTGCTCAACGGATAAGCGCTCCTTACCGCCTCTTGGTGGCATCGCCCTTATTCCAACATATCCATGCGCCGTAATAATTATCTGTCCTTCATTAATTAATTTTCCCCATGCAAATTTGTCGCCTAACTTTGGGGCATTAGCAACACCCTGAGCGTGGCAAACAAAGCAGACTTCCTTATAGATTTTCTCGCCACTTGCATTTTTTTCATTGGCAAAGGCAGGCTCAAAAAAGGCAATAGCAAGGACTAAAAAAAGGATGGCTTTAGTCTTCATGGGTCATAAATTTAAATAAGTGTAATCAATAATTATTGGGTTAATGCTGGCAAAGAACCGTTGACCACCAGGTAAAAAGAATACGCCCATGCGAGAGCCAAGATCACGCCAACAAAATACAATGGATAAAGAATAGCTTGCTCGGTAACACCCTGTTTTTTACCTGTAACCATAGATCTGACTAAATTTTCTTTTTGTAAAAAGCTCATGATGATAGCGGCCGCTATATGCAGAATCACGATTGCCATCGCAATGCTGGCAATCGCATCATGTGCGTCTCCCATCAAATCACCAAGAAATTCTTTAACGCTCCAATAGCCGGTTAATCCAATGAATAGAATCAAGACCATCAATGAAATCATCGCCAAGGCACCTGCAGGATTATGCCCAAGGCCGGGATGCTGGTTTCCAGTTAATAGCGCCTTGATATGATGAATGGTTTCTCTTGGGCCTTTAATAAACTGAGTAAAGCGAGCATACCTAGTGCCAACAATTCCCCAAATAATTCTAAATAGAACTAGGGCACAAGCTGAATACCCAAATGCATAATGAATCATTTGCTGAGCTTCACTTTCTGAAGTAAGCCAAGCGCCTGCAAATGAAACTACCAAAAGCCAATGAAAGACTCTGACAGGAAAATCCCAAACTAGAATAGATTGCTTTTGATTAGAAGTGTTCATTTTGCTGGTATCCGGATATTGTCTTCATTAAACACCCCTTTGGCGGCATCCGTATGACAAGCAGCACAGTTAGCTGGACTCTTCACTCCAGCTCTTTTCCACACATCGGCTTTTACTTCATCATGTTTACGAATAAACCAGGCAGTTTTAGTGATTCGATTCTCTGGAGATAATGCCGAATACTTTTCCTTAGTGGCGGCATTTTTAAGAAGCCACTGAGTGATTTCAGTTTGCGCCTTTGCGTCAAGACTTGCGTCTGTACCAAAGTGATTATCAAGGCCCGACATGATTTTTTGCCAATTCTTCTGACCCAATAATCCTGGCTGATAAGCCATGTGGCAACTGGCACACTCGGCCTCATAGGTCTTAGGGACATCAGAGGGCATGGCCATTTTCGCGGCAGAAACTGGCGTTACCAATAAAGCCAGCAATGGTAAGAGAAAGTATGTTTTCATAAGCATCCTATTTAACCGTCATTAACCAAGAAAGCACATCTGCTTTTTCTTGGGCAGTACATTCGCGACCGAGCACATCATTACAGTTCCGCTTAAACCACTTTTCAACCTTGGCTTGATCAACAAATCGCTCGGAATTAACATTAGGTGACATGGGCCTTATAACCTTGCCGGTAACAACATGTTTTGCATCGTGATTAGGTGGATTTTCATGACAAGTAGCACAACTCCACTCTTTACCATGCTTAGCATTGAAAAATTGCTCTCCACGATTGATTGACGCCTTGCTAGATTGCGCCTCATAGGATTTCATAAGCTCTTGCGGCGTAGTGGCAGATGCAGATAGAACAAAGCCAAATGTTGCCAATCCTATTAATAAAGTAAATATTTTCATTTGGTATTGGGCTTTCTATTAAGGCCAAAGGGGTTTAGCTGTAACTGCCAATCAGTATTGGCGGGAATTTTATTTTCATCAAATCGTCCATCGGTCGCATGACTGTGACAGACCGCACAATTAGACCCAGATCCAACACTTGAGTTATCAAAATATCTTTTACTCTTACCATGCATTCTATTAAACCAAAGGGTTTGAGTAATCCGTAAATCGCTACCGTCTTTTTTTACGCCTAGCGTAGCGCCGGAATTCGAAAGTAAATAGTCCTCGATTTGCCTTCGAATCTGATCATCAACTTGGGCATTGCTTCCAAAGTGCTCGTGAAGGTCAACCATGATTTTTTTCCAGGAATTACTAGGCAATAAATCGGGGGGAAAGGCCACATGACACTCTGCACATTCAGAATAATAGATGGCGGGGGTATTTGCTGGAAATACGCCTCTCTTTCCAGCATGAGCCTCTTGAATGACGCTTAATACCAGTAAAAGAAAGTATGCTCCGAACTTCTGTGATACCAATTAGGACTCCATATTGCTTGAATGGGTGCTTCACACTTTGATTTTACCCCCTGAGAAATACGCAACATCGAACCTCAAAATATCCTCTAAATGCAGATTTCTATGTCAAAAGATGAAAAATCAACCGAAGGTGGAGAGCTTATTCAGGTGTTGGTGCCTTCATTACCCTTTGCGCGGTCATTGACTTTGCCAAAGAAAACCAGCTTGAAAACTCCAAATTCCTGATATCCTTATTATGACAATCATGCCCGACGTAGTAACACTCGATTTCAGTGCCTCTGTTTCCCCCAACATATTCGATGTGTTGTGCAATAGCAATCTGATTGCACCGTTGCTTTTAGCTAATTTGCTATCACCTGAACGCTGGATACTTTCAGAAAAAATTTATTCCAAATATTCACATTCAGCAGGCCTTAAGCAAAGATTATCTAGAGTGTTTATCCTTTTCACCTTAAACTACTTCTATTGAGACGCAATGAGTTCAGCATAAAAATATCTTAACGCTTTTAATACGATTCGACCATGCCCAATCTAATTAAATCTGTATTACTGAGCCACTCTGCGGAAAAAATATACGACTTGGTTAATGATGTTGAAAGCTACCGAGAGTTTTTACCTTGGTGTGGCGGGGTAGATATTTTAGAGAAAACGGATACCCTGCTGGACGTCAGAATTCATATTCATTACATGGGAATTGAGCAATATTTTCATACCCGTAATGTCAATACTAGACCTACCTATATGGACATGAATTTTGTAGATGGGCCCTTTGAGCATTTTCATGGCTATTGGAGATTTACCCCATTACAAGATGATGCTTGCAAGGTAGAGTTTGAGTTGCACTATGAGTTTAAAAGCCACTCACTAGAAAAAATTATTGGTCCAGTATTCAATTTTATTACCGGAACTTTTGTCGAAAACTTTGTGAAACGTGCCGATCAAATTTATCAGTGAGTTACTTACTTTTTAGTAGCTATGATCACTTGGAAGTTTCCAAAAAAAACAATGTGGCGTTCGCAAGAAACCCCACCAATAGCTTCAAACTGCGTACAGGGGTCATGTGTGTCCCAGAGTGCCAATCCTAGCGGCTCAAAAACCTTAAAATAGGTCCAACTGAGAGCACATAAAATCCACGGAGCTGGCCGATGAAATTCAGCTAAAAATAATTTACCGCCAGGCTCCAAGACTCTTAAAGCCTCCCGGAGTGCCTCCCCTTTAAGATGATGAGGTAATTCATGCAGCAAAAAAAAGATTACGTTAGCGGCAACCGAACCATCGGCTAGCCTTACTGCTGTAGCATTTTGTTCTAGGTATTCGAGCTTATCATCGCTTCGCGCAAGCTTTCTTCGAGCGTTCTTCAGCTCATTTTGAATAATGTCAATAATCAGAACTTTGCTTGCCCCCGCATCTTCGCAGCTTTCAACAACTTTAGGAATGACATTACCAAAGGCACAGGAAGTAATCAGAACTTTTTTGCCACTTAAATTCATCGCCGATAAACCGCTAGTAATGATCATTACTAAGCGGTTATATTGAAATAAGAGAATTGCAGAAATAATCGGTTGAAAATCTACTAGCTGAATAAGACGCATATTTGAATACAGGGGGTAGACATGGACCGTCTGATTCTCAGATCCGCCCATTAATCCACGAAGCATCAATGCGCCTCTAGTAAATGTAAAGAAAAATACCGCTATGGCAGCAGCCAAAAAGAATGTCGTGTAAAAACTATAAAGTAACCATACTGGCATTATTTTCCTTAATTACTAAAAATACTTGGTATTACATCTAGAAAAGAAATTAAATTTGGACCAAAATGACGGCCGTCCAAATAGTACAGACTGCTGCGACAAAATACAATATATACGCAACCATCTGATCTTGACGTAAGCCTAAATCATGCAAAGTAACACGCAAACGGTGCGCAGCATGCCATAAAAACAAGCCAATTACACCAAATAAGAAAATCTTAGAAAGCCAAATGCTAGCAAATTGCTGTAGATGACTATAAGTCAAAATAGTGGGTACATAGCCAACCGAAGCTAATAAAAACAATAGAACTAATATCGGCGCCAAAAAGGCGGCCAAGGTTCCGCCTGCAGCAAATAAACTCCAAAAGATCGGTTTATTGGACTTAGCCATTACTGCATCACCCCAGACATAAATAGCACCACCAAAGAAACCAGCGCCCATAACGCATAGTGCGCCAAGATGATGTACTTGCCCTGCAGAAATTCTTCACCAATTTGGACGGGTAGTGCCTTGGGTGTCACATTAAACCAACTGGTTGAGTTATGAACTGCAAATATAAAAATGAGGAGTAGCCAAAAGGTACTCCATGGCCCCCTAAGGGATGCCAAGAAAGACTCATAAGCAAGCTGCCCCTCTGATAAGCGCTCTAGAGTACAAACCATCAGTAGTCCAAAAGCGCCAATGAAGAGGCAGGTGATTTCTCGAGACATATAGCGTAGATAACGCGCATTCTTAAAATACCAAGTCGTCTTTGAAATTTGACGAATGTAGGGAATGCGACTCATTTGTTTCCCTTCGGCAATAAATGCTCCTTAAACCAATCGACCGTACTTGCTACCTTCACTTGCTGTAAAGCGCCCGCAGGATCAACTGACTTGGGACATACTTCAGCGCAAGCACCTACAAAAGAACATTCCCATACACCTTCGTTTGTGGCAATCACCTCTTGTCGCGCATCACGACCGCCATCGCGCGAATCCAAGTTATATCGATGTGCCAATGTAATAGCAGCAGGTCCTATGAACTTCGGCTGCAGCCCATATTCAGGGCAAGCGGCATAACAGAGCATGCAATTAATACACATGGAATATTGCCGATATTTCATCAACTGTGCAGGGGTTTGTTTGTACTCCCCTTCTTCAATCGATTTCTTCTCTTTGGGAATTAAATATGGCTTTACTTGTTTTAGCTTTGCGATGAAATCATCGGCCACACTAACAAGATCGCGCTCGATCGGAAAGTTAGCGAGTGGTTCGACCCTAATAACTCCCTCATAGTCACGCAAAAATGCGTGGCAGGATAACTTGGGTTCGCCATTAATCATCATTCCACAACTACCGCATACTGCCATATGACAAGACCAGCGGTAATTTAAGGTTGGGTCAGTGCGCTCTTTCACTGCATTGAGTGCATCTAAAACAACCCACTCCTCCTTGCATAGCACCTCATACGACTGAAAATGGGGCTCTATGTCTGTTTCGGGGTTATATCGCAATACTTCAAGCTGGACTAGACGCTCTTTCATGAATGCCCCCCCGAATAATCCCGTACGCCTGGTGGTGACTTTGTAATCACGACGTCTAAATAATCTACTTTTGCTTGCTCTAGACCCTGAAAATAAGCCATGCTGTGACGCAGAAAATGGAGATCATCCCGTTCTACGTAATCCAACCTTTGATGAGCCCCGCGTGATTCTTTGCGCTCTAGTGCGGATACAGTTAATGCAGATGCGCAATCTAACATTGAGCCCAGCTCTAAGACCTGAAATAAATCTGTATTAAAGACATTACTCTTATCGTTCAGAATAACCTTCTGATAACGTTGGCGCAACTCATTAATTTGATTGACTGCTTCTTGTAAACCCAATTCTGTTCGATAAATTCCAGCGTTTTTTTCCATCGTGTCCATCATCTCTTTACGCAATCCAGACATCGACTCAGTGCCATCCGTTCGAGAAAACAGTTCACGAATTTTCGCTTGTGACTGCCTAGCAAGCGCTTCTAATTTTGTGGTATCTGGCGGTGGCAGGTCCTTAATAAAATCGACCGCAGATAAGGCGGCTGATTTTCCAAATACCAATAGCTCTACCAAAGAATTTGAACCTAAGCGGTTTGCTCCATTTAAACTAATACATGCACATTCACCCGCAGCAAACAATCCAGGCAATATGGTAGCTCCCTTGGTATTGGTTGAGATGCCGCCCATCATGTAATGCACTACCGGCCTGATTGGGACAGCATCTTTGACAATATCAATTCCCAGATAGGCAATTGCCAGCTCACGCACAAGCGGTAAACGCTCATCAATGTATTTTTCGCCCAAATGCCGCATATCTAATAAGACACATTCGCCCCATTGGGTGGTGACTGTATTGCCCTTTTGCAATTCATGCCAATATGCTTGACTGACTCGATCGCGAGGACCAAGCTCCATTGTCTTTAGTTGTGGTTTTCCTAAGGGAGTTTCAGGTCCCATACCATAATCTTGTAGGTAGCGACGTCCCTGTTTATTTAGGAGAACGCCGCCCTCTCCACGGCAAGCTTCTGTGAGAAGACTTCCTGTATTAGGTAATCCAGTGGGGTGATATTGAACAAACTCCATGTCCTTGAGGGGGACGCCTGCGCGATATGCCATAGCCATACCATCACCTGTTTTAATAGCCCCATTGGTGCTAAATGGAAATATTCGTCCAGCACCACCACCTGCAATAATCACCGATTTGGCATGAAACTGTTTAATCATGCCACTACGCATTTCCATTGCGGTCAAACCTTGGCAGCGGCCATCTTCAACCAAGAGATCAAGCGCAAAATACTCATCAAAGCGAAGAATCGACGGAAACTGCAGGCTAGTTTGAAACAAAGTATGCAGAATATGAAATCCGGATTTATCTGCTGCAAACCAGGTACGCTGCTTTTGCATGCCCCCAAAGGGACGAACGGCAACAGAACCATCTGCCTCACGATTCCACGGGCATCCCCAATGCTCTAACTGGATCAACTCTTTAGGGGCTTCTGTAACAAAATACTCTACGCAATCTTGGTCAGAGAGCCAATCTCCACCACCGACGGTATCGTTGAAGTGCATCTCAAAACTATCATCGACCTTGACTACGCCAGCAGCACCACCCTCAGCTGCACAGGTATGGCTACGCATCGGATAAACCTTAGAAATAAGGGCCACTTTTAGACTGGGGTCAGCCTGAGCTACTGCAATTGCCGCCCGCAAGCCTGCTCCGCCTGCCCCCACAATAGCTACATCACAATGAATGATTTCCATACCCCATTGGATAACTTACTTGGAATCCATGTTTTGATCTAGAACAATAAAAGAAGTTTTATTCACATCTGATACCTGAAAGAAGTGAAAGTACCTTGCATCTCATTAGAAAGCCTATCATTTGACATGTCTGAATAGAGGTCAATCATCTTTGGCAGTCTAATTAATTCACTGAAGGCTTTGTTATGGCCTTGCAGGGCCTACTAAATTGCATTTCCCCATCGGGCCGCTATCAGATAATAATCTGCCCTTCACGCTATCTAAACATAGGAGGTAGTACCTGACTCATAGGAGGAGACATTCGTCAGCAGAAAAAACTATCCAAATAAAGGTTTCAATTGTTTGGTAATGGGAACCATAATCACCGAAGTTCCTTTAAAGGCTAAAGCATGAAGATAGGCAACCTTGAGCTCGCTTAGGGATTCCACTTTGGATGCATTAGCGCCATAGGCTTTACCTAAAGCAACGATAAATCTAGGCGAGTTTTTCTTCTAGAGCGTATATCAATAAGACGGGGAATTTGCAGATCTAGTAGAAGCATGAAGACCTGCTAATCTCCTCCAATAACGGCCTTGAATACAACCTCCGTTAGCAATATTTATTTAGAACACGGGGTGGAAGTAAAACATCATCTCATTGACTATATCCAGAAAAAAGGCCTACAAAATATCACTGGGTACATTCTAGGCAACAACAGAAAAATGCTGCGCTTGGTAAAACAGCTGGGCGTTCATACAAATACACTCTAAAATGATTCTGAGTTAAAAATCATTAGCCTAGAACTTTAAAAATAACTTAAGACTATGAAATTAAATCCAAGTCTTTCAACTCTCATTTTTATTGACTTACAAAGTCGACTAATGCCATCAATCAACGATGGGAATGAGGTTTTAAAAAAATGCATCCGAATCGCCAAGATAGCAATGCTTCTAAAGGTGCCCATCATTGGCACAGAGCAAAGTCCGCATAGTCTAGGTCATAACGTAGATGAAATTACTCAGTTTTGCCAAAACATAGTCTCTAAGGACCATTTCGATGCCTGCCAGGATGACTTAATTAAAGCGCTACCAAGAGATAGGAAGCATCTAGTCCTTGCTGGATGTGAGGCCCATGTATGTGTAATGCAAACTGCCTTAGAGTTATTGCGCCAAAAATACCAAGTTTTTTTCTTGGTTGACGCGATAGGCTCGCGTAGATCTTTGGATAAAGATATTGCCCTTCAAAGACTTTACTCTGCGGGTGCGATCCCTCTAACAGTTGAAATGCTGGCATTTGAGTGGTTGGGATCTGCAACTAACCCTTCTTTTAAAGAGGTACTGAACCTTCTTAAGGAGCAATAAATAAAAAGATTTAGACCTAACGCCAAAAACCCTGGGTCGCATAGCTGACCGTCTAGTATTGACTCTAGCTAGCCTATTTACTTGAATTTGCATCGGGCCGCTATGCAATGGTGAATTTCCCTTCACCCCAATCGAGCCCCGCAGGCAAATGCCGATCCATAAGAAACAGTAGTCAGATAGCAAAAATTAGACTGACAGTCAGAATCAGTCATAGATTGGAAGTTCCTAAATTTCTACTCCTAATTTATGTGGAACCATAAAGAATCTTTCATTTATCTACCGGCATTCTAGAAACATAGTCTGCAACAGCTTCAAGATCTTCTTTCGAATATGGCTTAAGTACTTTAACCATGTCTGGATTGGCATTACCTCTTTTTTTAGTCTGAATATATACAAGCTCCCGCAATATATATTTGTAGTATTGCCCTGCAATGAGAGGAATAAACTTCTTTGCATTTCCCACCCCCTGATTGCCATGACAGACTGCGCAATCTTTTAGGTAAAGGGTTTGACCTTTTGCCAATTCATTGCCGAGGCCAATCCCTATAGTATTTGGCTGAATGGGCACAGACTCAAGATAGGCAGCTATATCAGCAATTTCTTGGGTACTCAATACATGTTCATCAGAATACGGCTCCATTTTTGGATTTTTTCTAACGCCAGACCTAATATCGGTTATCTGCTCAATTAAGACTGTGGAATACTGTCCAGCTAAACGTGGGTAAGCACCACTTGGAGTTCCAATTGCGCCATTCTTATGACAACCTTGGCAAATCTTAAAAGCCTCGGCCCCAGAAATGGGGCTGCCCTTCAGTTGGAGGGCCTCCAACTTTTCACCGCTTAATTGGTTCCAAGTAGACGTCGAACCTTCAATACTTTTTACGGGTTTATCTTGCGCAAAAAGAGGCGTCGATAAGGCCACGAAAAACAAAAAAAGTGGAGCGATTACTCTATACATAGATTTCTCCTATTGCCATGGAAAACACGGTTACAGTCCAGACAGATATTCAGACACATCATTAATTTGAGCTTCCGTCATTCTTTTAGTGGTCTCACGCATTAAGCGAGCCGATTCTTGAGTATGAAAGTCGCTCTTAAATTTATTCAATTGGCCAACCAAATACTCTTTATGCTGACCTGCCAATCTAGGGAAACGACTATTACCTACACCACTAGGTTCGTGGCAGCCCGCACAAGCCGGTAAACCCTTATCCTCATCACCATCAAGGTATATCCCTTTGCCGATCTCGGCTGCTTTGGGGTTCGTTATCTTATCGGAGTTTGGTTTTTGTTTTCCAAAATACATTCCCAAATCCTTAAACTGGCTCGCATCAACATTCGAAATTATGGGTGCCATGATGTCACTTTTTCTTTTCCCAGAAGAAAAATCTTTTAATTCGCGAACAATGTAACTAGGATCGCGGCCTGCCAACTTTGGAATATTCTGAGCTGTGCTATTACCATCTTCTCCATGACATGTCGCACAGATCTTAATGGTGTCCTCCAAAGTCGCAGCGCTTACATAGGTATAGGCATAGAAAGCAAAATTGAGAAAAATGATGAATTGAAGAATCAATTTTTAAAAAAACAAACCCATATTCAATATTCCTCAATCCGTTGAATTTGATTGAATATATTCCCTCATCATGAATTGAATTTGATTCATATCAATTACTTTAAACAAGGATTTTTGTGAACCCCATTAACCAGCGATTTCTAATGGTTAATCCTATGGAGGCAAACCAAAAAAGAAAAACGATCAGAGCTTGATATTGGCGTTGCATGATGGTTTGGGGGTAGAACCGATCCACCAACACAAGGTTTTAATTTCCCATAACATCTATCCGAAAGTCTCGTATTGACTGTCCAGACCTATTTACTTCAATTTCATCTTCAGGTAATTATGAGATGCTGAAATAGACCTCCGCTCTGAGCAAGCCTTGGAGGCGCTACCCGAATCAAAGCCAATGATATGAAATGTTTCTTGGGTTAGTTGCAATAACCCAGATTAACGGTTACCTACCTACAAAAGGACTGGCGAATGAATTGATTGATAGCTTGAAGTATTTAATTTTTGACTGGAAGGATTAATGTATGAATGAGCAGATGCCAGGAAGGAACAAGTTTTCACGGAAGGTAACCAGAAGACCTCAAAGGACACCCGAGGAACTAGTTGCAAAGTGGGTCAGAAAGACCTTGAAAATAAGCCTAAAAGACCCATTGCTGGTCTCAGAAATTAAATTACTCTATTAATTAAATAGACTTAGAAAGTGGACTGCTAGAAGGGGAAGCTTTAGAGGGAAAATAAGGGGGAAACTTCTTCCCTCTTATTCCATAAGACCTTGATTTACAAGGATTTATTTTATTTGGCGGAGCGGACGGGACTCGAACCCGCGACCCTCGGCGTGACAGGCCGATATTCTAACCAACTGAACTACCGCTCCAAATTACAACGCATGCTACTTATGTCACTCACTACAACAACCAGCCAAAATCTTTGGCGTCCCCAGGGGGATTCGAACCCCCGTACTCACCGTGAAAGGGTGATGTCCTAGGCCTCTAGACGATGGGGACCTAGACTACTGTTTCACTGCTTATTTTAAACCTTGGTGGAGATAAGCGGGATCGAACCGCTGACCTCTTGCATGCCATGCAAGCGCTCTCCCAGCTGAGCTATACCCCCTAAATCTCGCGATCAAACTACAAGACATTCAAAACAATCCAAGATTTTATCCTATTTTGCTGCGAATGCGCAAATTGCCTACAGGAGCACCTTTGATAAGCGTTTCAGGGCTTCATCTTTACCAAGTACCACCAAGACAGAATCGATCGCTGGCGTCTGCGTGGTGGCAAATAAAGCATAGCGCACTGGCATGGCTAGAGCTGGCATCTTGAGTTGGTGCTGGGCTAGTACTTGCTTAAAAGCGGCCCCATAAGACTCTTTTTTAGGTTCAGCTGATTCAATTGCTTTAATCAGATCGAGCAATGCAGGCTTGATAGTGTTGGGAATATTTTCAGTCAATTGTTCAGCGCTATGTGATGGCGCTGGGAGATAAAAAAGTTTTGCACCTTCCGCGATCTCAATCAAGGTATTGGCGCGGTCTTTGAGTAAGGTAACCACTTGAAGAAAGTCAGGACCATGTTCAGTATCGATGCCTAATGCATGTGCGAATGGCTTAGTGGCCTCAGCCAATTTAACGGGATCAGCATTCTGAATATATTGATGGTTCAACCACAGCAATTTTTCAGGGTTATGTTGTGCAGGTGAACGCCCTAAGTTATCTAAATCAAACCAATCTACGAACTGTTCTTTGGTAAAGACCTCTGCATCACCATGAGACCAACCAAGGCGAGCCAAATAATTGAGAATTGCTTCGGGTAAATAACCCGCTTTTTGATAGTCGCGTACGCTCATCGCCCCATTGCGCTTACTCATTTTCTCGCCAGAATCATTGAGAACCGTTGGTAAATGAGCATATACAGGAGGTGAACCACCTAAGGCTTTCATGATATTGATTTGACGTGGTGTGTTGTTCACATGATCATCACCACGTATCACGTGAGTAATTTTCATATCGAGATCATCTACCACTACGCAGAAGTTGTAGGTAGGCGTTCCATCAGGCCTTGAAATAACTAGATCATCTAGTTCGTCATTACTAATTTCAATAGACCCTTTAACAGCGTCTGCCCAAACTACAGAACCCCCAATGGGATTTTTAAAGCGAATCACAGGCTCAACACCTTCTGGTATTGCTGGCAAAGTTTTTCCTGGCTCAGGACGCCATAAGCCGTTGTAGCGCGGTTTTTCTTTATTGGCCATTTGCTGGTCACGTAATTTATTGAGCTCGTCTTCGCTCATATAGCAGGGATAAGCTAAACCAGAATCTAGCAACTGCTTTACAACTTCCCGATAGCGATCGATACGTTGCATCTGATAGATGGGACCTTCATCTAAATCCAGACCTAACCACGCCATTCCTTCAATAATGACATCAACCGCTTCTTGTGTTGAGCGCTCTAAATCCGTGTCCTCAATCCTCAAAATGAAATCACCTTTATTGTGACGAGCAAATGCCCAAGGATATAAAGCGCTGCGAAGATTGCCCAAATGTATAAAGCCCGTTGGACTGGGAGCGAAACGTGTACGTATATGCATAAATCACATTATCTCAGGTCAGTCAAAAACCAACTGAATTTGTGAAAAACGTGGATACTTTCACCCTATGAATGAACTACTCGTATTTATGTGTGATGGAGCCCCTGTACGAGGGGAAATTGTCTCGATTGGGAGTGCCTGGCAGGCTGTTTTAGAGCGACGCAATGATCCCCCTGCTATCCGTAAAATCCTAGGTGATTTTGTTGGTGCCGCCACCCTATTAAGCGCTAGCCTGAAGTTTGACGGGACTTTGATTATTCAGGCTCAGAGCAAGGGTCCCATTCAACTCCTGGTGGTTGAGTGCAAGTCTGACCTATCGATGCGGGCTACAGTGAAACTATCCGTTGATGCGTCCGAGATTTCACCAGACGCAACCCTAGGCGAACTCTTGGATGCAAGTAATTCAGGCCGACTGGTCATTACGTTGGATCCTGTAGACCGTGAGCCAGGGCAGGCACCATATCAAGGCATAGTTGCCCTTCAGGATCATGCTGGCACGGTCATAAAGCCTATCACAAGCGCAGCTGAAGCCATCGCTCTTTACATGCAAAATTCTGAGCAGCTTGATACTCGCATCTGGTTAAGCTCAAACGAAACACACGTAGGTGGTTTATTACTGCAACGGCTACCAGATTCTGGGGGTCAAGTGCACCTAGATCCACAAGAGTCTGCCGAAGGATGGAACCGCATTCAGGCTCTTGGCGAGACTATTACTGATGAAGAGCTTCTAACGCTGACTCCTGAAGTTATTTTGCGTCGCCTCTTCCTTGAGGAGTCTATTCACAGTGGGGTTCGCAGCTTTCCTACGCGCAAAATACAATTTTCATGCCGCTGTTCCCGCAATAAGGTTGCTGATATTTTAAGAATGCTGGGAGAGGAAGAGGTTGAAGATATCATTGCCGAGCAAGGCAAAGTGGAAACTGCCTGTGAGTTCTGTGGAAAGATATACCAATTTGATGTGGTAGATTGCCGACAGGTTTTTAAAACAGATTTGTTAAGTGATGCAACTAGACCACCCTCAAGCGGACATTAACCCTACTGCTTGATAGTAGCAGGCTGTTGTGGCTTTTCGTTAGGCAAAATTTGGACAAAAAACTCACCGTCTTTAATCATGCCGTGCTCAACTCTGGCACGCTCTTCAATTGCCCGAGTGCCCTCTTTCAAATCTTTAACATCGCCGGATAGTTTGGCATTTCTTAAGCTCAGTGCGCCGTTCTTAGCTTCCTGAAGCTCCAGTTGTCGCTCCATCTCATAAACCTTAAGCCATCCACCCTTCCCCAACCACAAGGGATACTGGATTGCCATCAGCAATAACAGCATTGAATAGATGACAATCCGCATAGATTAATTAAACACAGTATTGCTTGCTTAGCGCTTAAGGTTATAGAAAACAGACTTACCGGGATAGCTAGCAACATCACCCAGGTCTTCTTCGATACGCAAAAGCTGGTTGTACTTAGCAATGCGGTCAGAGCGTGACAATGAACCAGTTTTAATTTGGCCCGCGTTGGTACCGACAGCAATATCAGCAATAGTGCTATCTTCAGTTTCACCAGAGCGATGTGAAATCACTGCAGTGTAGTTAGCGCGCTTGGCCATCTCAATTGCAGCAAAAGTTTCAGTCAATGTGCCGATTTGATTAATCTTGATCAAGATGGAGTTAGCAACATTTTTCTCGATACCTTCTTTCAGAATGCGCGTATTGGTAACAAAAAGATCATCGCCAACTAGTTGAATTTTTTTACCAAGCTTCCTAGTGATGTCAGCCCAACCGTCCCAGTCGCTCTCATGCATCCCATCTTCAATAGAAACAATTGGGAATTGATCAGCTAAATTACCGAGATAATCAGAGAATTCACTTGATGTCAATTGGAGACCTTCACCTGATAGGTGGTATTTGCCATCCTTATAGAACTCACTAGCGGCGCAATCCAAGGCCAACAAGACATCGTCCCCAGCTTGGTAGCCGGCGCCTTCAATGGCTTGCATAATCGTTTGCAAGCACTCATGATTGCTCTTAAAGTTAGGGGCGAACCCGCCTTCATCACCAACAGTCGTTGGCATACCTTGGGCGCCAATAATTTTCTTCAGTTCATGAAAAATTTCAGCGCCGCAGCGTAACGCTTCACGGAAGCTTTGGGCACCAACCGGCATGATCATAAATTCTTGAATATCCAAGCTATTATTCGCATGAGCACCGCCGTTCACGATATTCATCATGGGGACAGGTAACTGCATAGAACCAGAGCCACCGAAATAGCGATACAAAGGTAAGCCAGCTTCTTCAGCCGCTGCTCTTGCGACAGCCATAGAAACAGCTAAGGTGGCATTGGCGCCTAAGCGTGCCTTATTATGTGTGCCATCAAGCTCATTGAGCGTATGGTCTAAGAAAGCTTGTTCGGTTGCATCTAGACCTAAGATGGACTCTGCAATCTCAATATTGATGTTCTGGACCGCCTTGAGAACGCCTTTGCCGAGGTAACGCGCTTTGTCACCATCGCGCAACTCAATAGCTTCACGTGAGCCCGTAGAGGCGCCTGAAGGAACGGCGGCACGACCCATGACGCCAGATTCCAGCAAGACATCGCACTCCACTGTTGGGTTGCCCCGTGAATCTAAAATTTCTCTACCGATGATGTCAACAATGGCGCTCATCTAAATCTCCTAATTACAAAAATAAAATAAAAATTACTTAAAACTGTCTTCTAAAAATGAGCCATTTTTCTTCACCACGGAATCAATTGCTACCAAAGATTCCAATAGTTCACGCATACGATTTAATGGCACAGCATTCGGACCATCTGAAAGCGCCTTAGCGGGGTCTGGATGACTTTCCATAAAAAGGCCACTAATCCCTACCGCAACTGCAGCTCGCGCCAACACAGGCACAAACTCTCGTTGCCCACCACTTGAATTGCCTTGACCACCTGGTAGCTGCACAGAATGGGTTGCATCAAATACAACTGGCGCACGTGATTCACGCAAGATAGCCAGGCTGCGCATATCCGACACTAAGTTGTTATAACCAAAAGACGCACCACGTTCACAAACCATAAATTGATCGGGCAGACTTTTTTCTGCAGCTGCTACGCGCGCTTTTTCGATCACATTTAACATCTCATGCGGTGATAAGAATTGACCCTTCTTAAAGTTCACGGGCTTACCACTTTGTGCACAAGCGCGAATGAAATCTGTTTGTCTACAGAGAAAAGCTGGCGTCTGAAGAACATCAACTAATTTGGCGACTCGCTCAATCTCGCTGATGTCATGAATATCAGTCAGAACTGGGACTCCAATCTCACGCTTTACTTTGGCGAGAATCTCTAAACCTCTTTCCATGCCTAAGCCACGAAACGAAGTACCAGAGGAACGATTGGCTTTGTCAAATGACGACTTATAAATAAAAGGAATTTGGAGCGCTCCGGTAATCTCTTTGAGTTCACCAGCGATGTCAATTGCAGACTGCTCTGACTCAATTACACAGGGGCCGGCAATTAGAAAAAAGCGATGCTGTAAGCCAACATCAAATCCACAAAGCTTAAATGTACTCATATCTCCCTCTTATGCAGACTCTTTGAGGTCGGCAACTTGATGCGTGAGTGCAGCTGTAATAAATGCGGAAAATAAAGGATGTCCATCGCGCGGAGTGGATGTGAATTCCGGATGGAATTGCACACCAAAGAACCATGGATGCATGGATCTGGGAAGTTCCATCATCTCAGGCAAGGATTCATTAGGCGTTCTTGCTGAAATAATTAAACCAGACTGCTCTAAGCGCGGAACATAAGCATTATTCACTTCATAGCGGTGGCGGTGACGCTCATTCACTTCGGCACCATAAATGCGACGAGCCAAAGTACCTTCTTTTACCGGACAACGTTGTGAGCCGAGCCTCATGGTTCCACCCATATCAGAATCATTGCTACGCTTCTCAACCCGACCTTCACGGTCAAGCCATTCAGTAATCAAAGCTACTACTGGGTTGTCAGTTTCAGGATCAAACTCAGTGCTATTGGCCTTCGCAATATTCGCAACATGTCTCGCAAACTCAATTACCGCTAACTGCATTCCAAGGCAAATGCCGAGATAAGGAATCTTGTTTTCACGGGCAAAGCGAATGGCTGCAATCTTGCCTTCAGTACCTCTTTTTCCGAATCCTCCTGGAACCAGAATCGCATCGAGATTATTGAGACAGTCAATACCGTCTTTTTCAATTTGCTCCGAGTCGATATAGGTGATGTTTACACGTGTCTGCGTGTGGATGCCAGCATGACGCAACGCTTCAATCAAGGATTTATAAGATTCTGTCAGCTCAACATACTTACCAACCATACCGATAGTGACTTCGTGCTGCGGATTGGCCATCTGATAAACCAGATTAGCCCAAACAGATAAGTCGGCTGGCTTTGCTTCAATTTCCAGCTCGCGGCAAATAAGATCATCCATGCCTTGGGCATGCAGCATTTCGGGAATCTTATAGATCGTATCAACGTCCCAAACAGAAATCACAGCATCTTCACGTACGTTTGAGAACAGAGAAATTTTTGCGCGCTCATCCTCAGGAATTGGGCGATCTGCACGACATAGCAAAGCTGTTGGCATGATGCCAATCTCGCGCAATTTCTGGACGGAGTGTTGAGTGGGCTTGGTTTTTAATTCCCCAGCGCTACTGATGTAGGGCACTAAGGTCAAGTGAACAAAAGCGCAACTGTGGCGTGGCAAGCGAAGACTCATTTGCCTTGCGGCCTCTAGGAATGGTAGTGACTCGATATCGCCAACGGTACCGCCAATTTCACAAATGGCTATATCAGCTTGGCCATCATGGCTCGCGTTAGCACCCCGCTCTACAAATGCCTGAATTTCATTGGTGATATGCGGAATGACTTGGACTGTTTTACCAAGGTACTCACCACGACGCTCTTTACTGATGACAGATTCGTAAATCTGACCCGTTGTAAAGTTATTGCTCTTGCGCATCTTGGCAGAAACAAATCGCTCGTAGTGACCTAAATCGAGATCGGTTTCCGCGCCATCTTCGGTTACGAAAACTTCGCCGTGTTGAAGTGGGCTCATCGTCCCCGGGTCAACGTTAATGTATGGGTCTAATTTTAGGAGGGTGACTTTCAGGCCGCGGGATTCGAGAATCGCGGCAAGCGAGGCAGCTGCGATTCCTTTCCCCAAGGAAGAAACCACACCACCAGTGACAAAAACGTATTTGGTCATCGCTTAAGCTCTGTTGGAAAAAGTAATTATAACGATAGCTAACCCTCCCTAAGAAATTTCTTAGGCGGTAATATCTGCTGATCTTCTTGATTCGCCGCTTAAAAAATGAACAAAATCCTGATTCAGATCCTTCTAGGCCTAACGCTAGTCACCCAGTTTGGGCTCCAGCCCATATTTGCCCAAGATTCGAGCACGATTACAGGTATTTGGAAGACTTTTGATGACGATACATACCAGCCTGCAGCCTTGGTTGAAATTACGCTCAAAGATGGGATTTACAGCGGGGTGATTAAAAAAATCCTAGATCCAAGCGCCCAACCCACTTGTGAAAAATGCACCGATTCCCGCAAGGGTAAGCCGGTATTGGGTATGGAAATCCTTACTGGATTGAAAAAGTCTGGGGAATCCTACGGTGATGGCCGAATATTGGACCCCGATGATGGTGAGATCTACCGTACTGAGATGAAACTCAAGGATCAAGGGAGTAAATTGGAAGTTCGCGCCTATATTGGCATTCCTTTGCTAGGCAGGACTCAAACCTGGGTAAGAGAAAGGTAGTATTTCAAATATGCGCCTCTTTTTCGCTATTCTCATCACCATTTTTTCGCTTTTTTACTTTCTGCCCTTTGCCATAGCATTTAATAGAAGACGGGCTAATACAGGAGCGATTTTTGCACTCAATCTCTTCTTAGGCTGGTCCTTAATTGGTTGGGTTGTGGCCTTGGTTTGGGCGCTCAAAGAAGAGCAAGTGATTTAAGCCCTTTTTTGGCTCATTTTGGGTCAAAATCAGTAGTTAAACCCATACTCAGAGCATGATCAAGCTACTACAATAACCATGATCGGGATTTACTTTCCCGCTTGGCATTTTTCTGTTGACAACACTTATCTCATAGGAAACACGATGTTAGAAGCCTACAACGCCCAAGTTGCCGAACGCGCAGCCCTTGGCATCCCAGCCCTCCCCTTAACCAAGGATCAAACGGCCCAGCTGATTGAGCTATTAAAAAACCCGCCAAAGGGTAAAGAGGCTGAGCTTGTAGAACTCATCACCCATCGCGTTCCAGCTGGCGTTGATGATGCCGCTAAGGTTAAAGCCGAGTTTTTGGATGCAATTGCAAAAGGCACTGTTCAATCACCCCACATTTCAAAATTAAAAGCAACGGAGCTGCTGGGCACAATGCTGGGCGGTTACAACATCAAGCCATTAGTAGAACTCTTGGTAGATCCTGAATGCGGCACAGCTTCAGCAGAAGCACTCAAAAAAACCCTCTTGATGTTTGATTACTTTAATGACGTGCAAGAGCTTGCTGAAAAAGGCAATGCCAATGCAAGGGCAGTCATGAAGAGTTGGGCAGATGCCGAGTGGTTTACTAGCCGCCCTGCTGTACCAGAAAACATGAAACTTACAGTATTTAAGGTCACCGGTGAAACCAATACCGACGATCTCTCACCAGCACCAGACGCTTGGAGTCGTCCTGATATCCCATTGCATGCGACCATCATGCTCAAGAACCCACGTCCAGGCATCGAACCAGATGAAACAGGCGTTCGTGGCCCAATGAAACAAATAGCAGCGCTACAGAAAAAAGGTAATCAAATTGCTTATGTCGGCGATGTTGTTGGTACAGGCTCTTCACGCAAATCCGCAACAAACTCAGTCCTCTGGTGGACGGGTCAAGACATTCCCTTTGTGCCTAATAAGCGTTTTGGTGGTGTTTGCCTTGGTACCAATATTGCACCTATCTTCTTTAATACCATGGAAGATTCTGGTGCTTTACCAATTGAATTAGATGTTTCTCAAATGAATATGGGCGATGTGATTGAACTGCGTCCATATGAAGGAAAAGTATTTAAGAATGGTAGCGAGATCACTAGCTTCTCCCTTAAATCACCAGTTATTTTAGATGAAGTTCGTGCTGGCGGTCGTATTCCGTTGATCGTTGGTCGCGGCTTAACTGCTAAGGCACGAGCAGCTTTGGGACTACCTGCCTCTACAGAGTTCCGCGTACCTGTGAGCCCTCTAGATAATAAAAAAGGATTTAGCTTGGCGCAGAAGATGGTTGGCCGTGCTTGTGGCCTGCCTGAAGGTCAAGGCGTTCGCCCAGGGACTTATTGCGAACCACACATGACGACAGTTGGATCACAAGATACAACTGGCCCAATGACTCGTGACGAGTTGAAGGACTTAGCTTGCTTAGGATTCTCTTCTGATCTCGTGATGCAATCTTTCTGTCACACCTCTGCCTATCCAAAACCTGTAGACATTCGCACTCAACATGAGTTGCCACCATTCATGACTAATCGTGGTGGCGTTGCATTGCGTCCAGGTGATGGCGTGATCCATAGCTGGTTAAACCGCCTCTTGTTACCAGATACCTGCGGTACTGGTGGCGATAGTCATACTCGTTTCCCAATTGGCATTTCATTCCCTGCTGGTTCTGGCTTGGTAGCGTTTGCCGCTGCTACTGGTGTCATGCCATTAGATATGCCTGAATCTGTATTAGTACGTTTCAAAGGCAAGATGCAACCTGGCATCACCTTGCGTGATCTAGTGAATGCAATTCCTTTGTATGCGATCAAAAAAGGTTTGCTGACCGTTGAAAAACAAGGCAAGAAAAATATTTTCTCTGGCCGCATTTTAGAAATTGAAGGTTTACCAGATCTTAAGGTTGAACAAGCTTTTGAATTGTCTGACGCTTCAGCAGAACGCTCTGCTGGCGGTTGCACAGTTCACCTCAACAAAGAGCCGATCATCGAGTACATGCAATCCAATATTACTTTGATGAAGTGGATGATTGCAAACGGTTACGAAGATAAGCGTACATTAGGTCGCCGCATTAAGGCCATGCAGGCTTGGATTGCAAACCCACAACTTCTCAAAGCTGATGAGAATGCTGACTACGCTGAAATCATTGAAATCAATATTGATGAAATCAAAGAACCTATTCTTGCCTGCCCTAACGACCCAGACGATGTGAAAGTATTGTCTGAAGTTGCTGGTGAAAAAATCGATGAAGTGTTTATCGGTTCTTGCATGACTAACATCGGCCACTTCCGTGCTGCTGGTCAAGTCTTACAAGGCAAGAAAGATATGCCAACTCGCTTATGGGTTGCCCCTCCAACCAAGATGGATGCAATGGTCTTGATGGAAGAAGGCTACTACGGCATGTTGGGTGCTGCTGGTGCGCGTATGGAGAGCCCTGGTTGTTCTTTATGTATGGGGAACCAAGCTCAGATCCGCAAAGGCTCTACAGCAGTTTCTACATCAACACGCAACTTCCCTAACCGCTTAGGTATTGATACACGGGTTTTCTTGGCTTCTGCTGAGCTAGCTTCTGTTGCAGCCTTACTCGGACGCTTGCCAACCCCTGCTGAGTACTTAGAGCAAGTTCAGGCACTTAACGCTAAGTCTGCTGAGGTTTATAGATATATGAGCTTTGATAAGTTGAAGTCATTTAGTGATGTTGCGGATACCGTGACAATCTAAGAGGCCGCCTCCCCAGTTTTTCTGGGGTACAAAAAAGGCGATCAATCGATCGCCTTTTTCATGCCCTGTCGATACATTAAATCGACAATTTATTCTCTTGACGAGCATTTTCACGAGCGATACCTGATACCCAATTATTGGTTGGCAAACCAGTCTTCTCCAAGATCAGCTTTGCCCTCTTGGATACATCTTTCCATTCAACTTCAAGTGTAGGTCCTTTGAAGCCGATTGCTACTACGTTGCAATCGTGGGACTCTGGAAACAAAAGAACTCTGTTATCGAATGCTTGGCAGATATTCTGTAAGTTAATGTCAAAACTCTTATGCCGTGAAAATAAATTCACCGTCATGACACCGGTACTTTTAAGGATGTCGTGGCAGCCCCGATAGAACTCAAGTGAACTCGCGGCAGGCCCATCACAAATCGCGTCATAGAGATCTACCTGAACGGCATCGTATTGGTTTTGCTGCTTAGAACTTTGTACAAATGCTTTCGCATCCGTTTGCAGCGTTTCTAGGCGACGATCATCGTCTGGGGTAAAGAACATACTCCTCGCCGAAATAATGACAGCGGGATTAAGTTCAACAACAGTGGTTTTTACAGATGGGCAGTAACGATGCTGAAATTTGGTCAATGCGCCCGTTCCCAATCCTAATTGAGCTACGCGCATACCGGGCTTGGTTTCAAGAAACAATAGCCAAGCCATCATCTGCTGGTTGTAATCTAAGTAAATTTCATCTGGATCGCGAATCCGCATCGCACCTTGAATCAGTTCGCTACCGAAATGTAAATACCGAACGCCGCCGCTTTCAGAAAAGGTGACAGGCTCCATGCCTAAAGACATGATTTAGTTAGCCCAGTGACGCGCGTTACGGAACAAGCGCAACCATGGACTTGCGCCATCAGCAACATCTAACCATTCTGGTGGACACCAGCTCATTTGCACCGCACGGAATACCCGCTCTGGATGAGGCATCATGACCGTAAAACGACCGTCAGGAGTCGTAACACCTGTCAAGCCACCAGGAGAGCCATTGGGATTCAGTGGATAAGTTTCGGTAGGCTTGCCACTGTTATCTACAAAACGTAATGCAGTTAAGCCTTGCTTCTGAAGTTGCTCTAAATTACCTTGCTGACTAAAATTGGCAAAACCCTCGCCATGAGCAATGGCAATAGGTAGCTGACTACCTTCCATGCCTTGGGTAAAGATTGATGGTGATGCTAATACTTCAGCCATAACCAAGCGGGCTTCATACTGCTCGGATTGATTGCGCGTAAATTTAGGCCAAGCCTCTGCGCCAGGAATTATTCCCGAAAGATTGCTCATCATCTGACAGCCATTGCAAACACCTAATGCAAAACTGTCTTGACGGTTAAAGAAGGTTGAGAACTGGTCACGTAATTGCTGATTAAATAGAATGGTTTTGGCCCACCCTTCACCAGCCCCCAATACATCGCCATAACTAAATCCACCGCAAGCAATTAAACCGCGGAAATTATCCAGCTTTGCCTTACCGGCAAGCAAGTCAGACATATGCACGTCATAACTGTCAAAACCAGCCCAGTTGACGGCATATGCCATTTCAACATGAGAATTAACGCCCTGCTCGCGTAGGATTGCAACCTTAGGTCTACTGTTCTTTTGAATAAATGGCGCGGCGATGTCTTCTGATGGATTAAATGTTAGCTTTGGTGACATGCCAAGATCAGCTAGGTCATCCAGTAAATTGAACTCGCTATCGGCGCAGGCTGGATTGTCACGCAGGCGCGCAATTTGATAACTAGTATTGGCCCACATCTTTTGCAGAACTTCTCTAGGCTCAGCAAAGATATTTTTAGCGTCGCGCCAAATCTCAATACGACCATTGGTATTAGGTTTGCCAATAACATGACTATATGCACTAAGACCTAGCTTACGCAAGACTGAAAATACTGCGTCTCTATCTTCTCTGCGTACTTGTATCACTGCGCCTAATTCTTCATTAAACAAGGCGCGTAATGTTTGTTCATGACGAAGGCCTGACACTTGTTGTGCCCAATTTTTAGCATCCCCATGATCAGGTTCTTGGCCAGCATCGACAGCAATCATGTCAACATTGATAGAGATACCGCAATGGGTAGCGAATGCCATCTCAGCAATGCAGGCGAGCAAACCGCCATCAGAGCGGTCATGATAAGCAAGCAGCTGGTTTTGTTTGCGCAGCTCAATAATGGCAGCAGCAAGCGCTTTTAGATCTTCTGGGTAATCAACATTTGGAGCCATCTTGCCAGATTGATTTAGAACTTGAGCAAGAATACTGCCGGCCATGCGATTCTTGCCACGGCCAAGATCAATCAATATTAGTTCAGTATCTAAAGCTAGGCCACTAGCATCTTTTAGCGTCAATTCGGGTGTCAATGTCTTGCGCACATCAATTACGGAAGCAAATGCAGAAATAATTAAAGAAACTGGTGAAACCACTTTCTTGGACTGCTCACCATCACGCCATTCGGTAGCCATGGACAAAGAGTCTTTGCCGACCGGAATAGAAATCCCTAGTGCTGGGCAAAGATCCATACCAATCGTTTGAACAGAGTCGTAGAGCTTGGCATCTTCGCCGGGTGCACCACATGCTGCCATCCAGTTAGCAGATAACTTTACATCTTGCAAACTGTTGATATCAGCAGCCAATAAATTGGTTAAGGCCTCACCAACAGCCATGCATGCAGCAGCGGGAGCATCTATGACAGCCAAAGGGGTTCTCTCACCCATAGTCATCACTTCACCACGATAACCCTTGTAATCCATTAATGTCACAGCACAATCTGCTACAGGTACCTGCCATGGGCCAACAAATGGATCGCGAGAATTTAAACCCCCCACAGTTCTATCACCAATAGTAATTAAGAATGATTTACTTGCTACGGTTGGTTGTTGCAATACCCAGGCAATGCACTGTGCTAAATCAGCATCTGTAACGTTCAGCTCAGAAAATTCTTGATTAATGCTTTTAACATCACGGTGCATGCGCGGAGGTTTGCCGAGCAGCACATCCATTGGCATGTTAATTGGCAGTGCCGCATCAGTACCAGGCGTTTGTTTACTATCACTCAATAGAAGTTGACGTTCATCGGTAGCTTCACCCACTACAGCAAATAAGCAACGCTCACGTTCACATAAAGACTTAAATAGATCCAAATCTTTAGATTCAATCGCAAGAACATAACGCTCTTGAGACTCGTTGCACCAAATTTCTGCGGGGCTCATGCCGCTTTCTTCGAGCGGAATGTTACGTAATTTAAATTGTGCGCCTAAGCCAGCACCATCAGCTAATTCTGGGAAGGCATTAGAGAGACCGCCCGCCCCGACATCATGAATGGAAACAAGCGGATTTTTTTCACCCATTGCACGGCAGGCGTTAATCACCTCTTGAGCACGGCGCTCCATTTCTGGATTGCCTCGCTGTACTGAATCAAAATCCAGGTCCGCAGTATTGGTACCTGTTGCAACAGAGCTACCAGTTGCACCACCCATACCAATGCGCATTCCAGGTCCGCCTAACTGAATCAGTAGATGACCAGCTTGAATCGGTTTTTTATGTGTATGAATAGAATCAATACTGCCAATACCGCCGGCGATCATGATGGGCTTGTGATACCCACGACGAGTGCCATCTAAAGTTTGCTCAAATACACGGAAGTAACCGCCCAAAATTGGACGACCAAATTCATTATTAAAAGCAGCTCCACCTAAAGGGCCATCAATCATGATTTGCAGTGGGGTAGCAATACGCTCTGGCTTACCGTACTTCTCGCTCTCCCAAGGAAAATCAGTGCCGGGGATATTTAAATTTGATACCGAGAAGCCTGTGAGACCTGCTTTAGGGCGTCCACCTATGCCTGTAGCTCCCTCATCTCGGATTTCTCCACCAGCGCCTGTAGATGCCCCAGGAAATGGAGCAATTGCAGTTGGGTGATTATGGGTTTCAACCTTCATTAATGTATGTACTAAACGCGTATCTTTTTCATAGCGTTGATCTTTGCCTTGTGGCACCCAAGTCTCAGAGTCACAGCCCTCCATGATGGCGGAGTTATCTGAGTAAGCAACGATTGTGCCTTCTGGACGGAGTTGATGGGTATTACGGATCATGGCAAACAGCGAAAGCTCTTGATCATCGCCATCAATTGTCCATGAAGAATTAAAAATCTTATGGCGACAGTGTTCGCTATTCGCCTGGGCAAACATGATGAGTTCAACGTCACTTGGATTTCGCTCTAAGCGAATAAAATTCTCTGTGAGGTAAGCAACTTCATCATCAGATAAAGCAAGACCAAGCTCTTGGTTGGCCTTGTCTAGTGCAGTTCTACCGTCTGTCAACACTGGGATACGCAATAGCGGGCGATCGACCAATGTTTGATACAAGGCTTGAGCCTTATCGGGGCCGTTAACAACAGCTTCGGTCATCCGATCATGAATAGTAGCTAAAACAATGCCTGTTTGAGCTTGAGTTAATTCTTTTTTAGATTGCCATGCATATTGGACACCGCGTTCAATTCGGAAAACGTTTAAAGCGCATTGACGCGCAATGTCAGTAGCTTTGCTAGCCCATGGTGATACCGTGCCAAATCTAGGGATCACAACCGCGTCTTCTCGAAGCTTGGATCCTTTGCTAAACCAAGAGCTTCCCGACTTTAATTTTGATGCGAAAGGTTGTCCGTAGGTCAAAAGACTGGAAAGAACTTCTTGATTTTTTACATCTAGATCTGATTCGGACCAAATGAAGTGGAGATACTGAGCCTCAATGGACTCGAGTTCGACGCCTTGGGCCGCTAAGGATGCTAAAAGACGCTGTTGGCGAAAGGCAGAGAGGGCATCAGCCCCTGGCAAGAAACAAAAAAATGACATGCCTAGATTATAAGGTTTTGATTAGACCAATCGCCCAGCCTGAAGTTGCAACTGACGACCGCATTGAGCGGCTAAGGCCGGGTCATGGGTTACCAAGACAAGCGTGGAGTTGCACTCCCGATTGAGCTCAAATAAAAGCTCTATTACCCTACTGCCACTAGCCTCGTCCAAGCTTCCGGTAGGCTCATCAGCAAACAAGATGGCAGGCCTGCTAATAAAGGCTCTGGCTAGGGCTACACGCTGCTGCTCCCCACCTGAAAGCGTCTTTGGAAAATGTTGGAGGCGGTGGGACAGTCCCACTTTATCAAGCCAATATTGAGCCTGAGTTCGGGCGTTGGCTAAATCAAGCCCAGAGATCTCTGCTGGCAACATGACATTTTCAAGAGCATTGAGGTGCGGGAGTAGCTGAAAGGACTGAAAAACAAACCCGGTGTGTAAGCTACGTAACTTAGCCCGACCATCCTCATCTAAGACATTGAGACTTTGCCCCATTAAGCAAACCTCACCTTGGGATGGCGTATCCAATCCAGCCAAAAGACTCAAAAGTGTACTTTTACCAGAGCCGGAGGCGCCAATAATAGCGACGCTCTCGCCCGCTTCTATATCGAAACTAATGTCGTGCAAAATGGATAGAGAGCCACCATTTGCAAAAACAGTCTTACCTAGTTTTGCGACACTAATTGTTTTTAATAAACCACTCATTACTTATCTTTTTCCACTGAGCACAGAATCATGAAACGATTTCACAAAACCTGTAATGCGTTGAGTACATCACTTTGTGTGGGTCTATTTTGCCTGTTAATTGGATTTAACTCTTTGGCACAAGCAAACTCGGTCATTTTGGTGATGGGCGATAGCCTGTCTGCAGAATACGGTCTGCCTCGTGGATCCGGCTGGGTCAACCTGCTCCAACAGCAATTAGCAAAAGAAGGAAGTTTATGGACTATCTTCAACGCCAGCATTAGCGGTGAAACAAGCTCTGGTGGTCTAACTCGAATGGGCGATTTATTGGAACAAAAAAAACCAGGCCTCGTGCTACTGGAGCTTGGAGCAAATGATGCATTGAGAGGTCTGCCTATATCAGAATCAGAGAATAATCTTCGCAAGATGATTCAAATGAGTAAAAAGTCTGGGGCAAAGGTATTGCTGTTTGGCATGCAAATACCCCCGAATTATGGCCAACAGTACACAAAGCAATTTCGCGAACTGTATTCAACGCTGGCAACTCAAGAAGGCATTACATTACTACCCTTCTTTCTGAGTGATGTTGCAGATAAGCCGAAGTTATTTCAGGCCGATCGCCTTCATCCTAACGTAGAAGCTCAAAACATTCTCTTCAAAAACGTATGGGGCTCAATGGCCCCATACAAAAAAATGCTTAAAAATTAAGGCTAAGGTTAGCTACCAGCACTACCTGAGGACATTGGCTTGAGTGGGTTGATGACCTTAACGCCTGCAGTATCACGCCAATAAGCCATAAAACCTGCGAATTCAGATTGAGCACTCAGGGCTTGTATCTGTTGTGCTTGTGCCTGATGGATTTTGGCATCACCGCCCGAAGGTTGGCGAACCTGATCAACCCTGTAAATGCTGGTGCCTTCGCCGGGATTGGATACCGAAACAACAGCAGGCAATTTGTCTGTGCTCACAGCCATCACTTGATCCATGGCTTGACCAACTAAATTACTGGGCTTATTACGTGACACCCAAAATGGGGTAGCAAATCCAATTGAATTTTTAGGGTCTTTTTCAAGTATTACAAATTTCTCTGAGGCTGACGCAACTGCTAATTTCTCAGCAGCTCGCTGGCTTACCTGGCGCTTCACTTCGGCGGCAACATCCTTGAAAGGCAAGGTTTGGGCAGGATGGAAAGTCACTACTCGTGCTGATACAAACACACCAGGTGAAGTTTGTACTGCTTCAGTATTGCGCTTATTTTTTAGAGCTTCATCAGCAAATAGAGACTGAACCACTTTTGGGTTGCTAAGTGGATGGTCTTTACCTAATCCAGAGAGGCCACCGCGGGTCACGTTCTTTTGGGACTGAACGCTTAATTTCAATTTATCCGCCGCTGGTTTCAAGCTATCAGATTGGTCATAAGTTATGTTCGCAAACTGATCAGCTCTTTCGCCAAAAACCTTAGCGTCTTCTTTTGGATCGGCCTTGAGAACGATGTACTCAATATCAATAAATTCAGGGCTCTCAAATAACCTAGTATTAGCATCGTAAAAGGCCTGCAGCTCTTCTGGGCTTGGATTTACTTTGCTCAAGTAATCTTTGGCGTTAAATTGCAAAACCTGTACTTGACGCTCTGTCTCATACAAAGACGAAATCGCTTCTGAAATCTTAGGGCTAGCAAGTTCAGTACGAGAAACAGAGCTAACTAATTGCTGGATCTTTAAATCAAAACTTTGACCGGCATAAAATTGTTCTTCATTCATACCATTACTAGCCAAGAGCTGCTTAAAGCGCTGATCATCAAAACTACCATCTTGGCGATAAAGTGCCCGAATTTGCGGAATATTTTGCAAACTTTTAATGAGCGCCTCTTTGCTCACCTGCAGGTGTAGATCGTAGACAGCAAAGCCTAAAATGCGTTGCTGCATGAGTTCGTTCAAAATAGCTTGGCGGAACTGCAGGCTTTGTGCGATTTGCGCATTTCCACCCACACGCTCAGCTTGACGCTTTGCAGCGGACTCAACTTCTTGCGCAGTGATGGGCTTGCCATTGATCTTGACGAGATCAGTCTCTTTATCCATAAAGCCGGAATAACCAGAAATGCCGAACAGAACAAAAGAGGGAACAATCAAGAGTATCAAAACAATTTGAAGAATCTTTTGGTGCTTACGTACGGTATCAAACATGAGTTAGTCGCTGGGAAATAAAGTCGATGATGGAGTGTACTAGGCGTTGGGATCTAGAGCAGCTAGTTAGCCTTAAAAGCGATGAAGAATCTTGGTGGGCGCTGACGGGTTCGAACCGCCGACATTCTGCGTGTAAGGCAGACGCTCTACCAACTGAGCTAAGCGCCCCAAAATTACTACAGGAAAGATTGTAACCCAAACGTCTAGCCCAAGGCAGGGTTCCCTTATCCATCAACCTAAAAAGATGTAATAGAAGCTGGAACCCTTCAAAACTAATGTTTTAGAACGTCAGCACTAGTTGATTTTTCATTGGCCTTACTTGCCTCCGCAGCCTTTTTAGCAAGCTCCTCTGGTGTTGGATCAGGCAATGCTTGGGGCATGCGTTCTAAGGCAAGTTCTAGAACTTTATCAATCCAGCGAACCGGAACAATCTCAATCGCATTCTTAACGTTATCTGGAATATCGATCAGATCCTTGACGTTTTCTTCAGGAATTAGGGCAAGCTTAATGCCGCCGCGATGGGCTGCCAATAGCTTTTCCTTTAGCCCGCCGATCGGTAATACTTCACCGCGCAAGGTAATTTCACCGGTCATCGCAACATCAGAGCGAATGGGAATTCCAGTGAATACTGAAACCAAAGCAGTCGTAATCGCAATACCTGCTGAAGGACCGTCTTTTGGAGTAGCGCCATCAGGAAAGTGAATGTGAATGTCTTTCTTTTCAAAAGCTTCATCTGTAATTCCTAGGCGCCTTGCTCGCGAGCGAACCACGGTGCGAGCAGCCTCAACAGATTCCTTCATGACATCACCAATGGAGCCAGTGCGAGTGATAACGCCTTTACCAGGCATCACTGCCGCTTCAATCGTTAACAAATCACCGCCAACTTCAGTCCAAGCTAAACCAGTTACTTGACCCACTTGGTTTTCTTTTGCGGCTAAACCAAAGTCGTACATGCGAACCGATAAAAACTTCTCGAGATTGTCAGCGTTGACCACAATAGGTGCAGCCTCTTTCTTTAAGAGTAAGAGCTTGACCACTTTACGGCAAATTTTGCTAATCTCGCGCTCTAAGGAACGTACGCCTGCTTCACGGGTGTAGTAACGAATCATGTTGCGAACAGCGCTTTCCTCAATCTTTAACTCATCCTTTTTCAAGCCGTTATTTTTGATTTGCTTAGGGATGAGGTAATTAACAGCAATATTAGTCTTCTCATCTTCTGTGTAACCAGCAAGACGAATGATTTCCAAGCGATCTAACAAAGGACCAGGAATATTCAATGAGTTAGCCGTCGCCACAAACATCACATCAGAAAGATCAAAATCAACCTCTACATAGTGATCTTGGAATGTGTGGTTTTGCTCTGGATCTAATACTTCTAATAAAGCGCTAGCAGGATCGCCACGGAAGTCCATACCCATCTTGTCTACTTCATCTAGCAAGAACAGTGGATTACGGACGCCGATCTTGGTAAGGCTCGTCAGAATCTTACCGGGCATCGATCCAATATAGGTGCGACGGTGACCACGTATCTCAGATTCATCACGCACACCGCCTAAGGCCATACGTACAAACTTCCGATTGGTGGCACGCGCAATAGATTGACCCAAAGACGTTTTACCAACGCCAGGAGGGCCAACTAAACAGAGGATTGGAGCCTTTACACGGTCAACACGTTGTTGAACTGCGAGGTATTCCAGAATGCGTTCTTTAACCTTGTCTAAGCCGTAGTGATCTTCATCTAATACTTTTTCAGCATTAGTGAGATCGTTATTAATCTTGCTCTTTTTCTTCCAAGGCAAATTCACCAAAGTATCAATAAAGTTCCGAATCACCGTTGCCTCGGCAGACATTGGAGACATGAGCTTGAGTTTTTTAAGCTCTGACTCAGCTTTTTTCAACGCCTCTTTAGGCATGCGTGCGGCTTTGATACGCTTTTCAAGCTCCTCCAGATCGGCGCCCTCTTCACCCTCGCCTAGCTCTTTTTGAATGGCTTTGACTTGCTCATTTAAGTAGTATTCGCGTTGACTCTTTTCCATTTGGCGCTTCACGCGTCCACGGATGCGCTTCTCTACTTGCAAAATATCAATTTCGCTCTCGAGATCAGCCAAAAGACTTTCTAGTCTTTGAATAACATCAGTCATCTGTAAAAGTTTTTGTTTTTGCTCTAACTTGACAGGCAAATGTGCACAAATAGTATCGGCCAAGCGACTAGGATCATCAATCCCACCTAAGGAAGACAGAATTTCCTGAGGCACCTTTTTGTTTAGTTTCACGTACTGATCAAACTGGGCCATGATAGCGCGACGTAATGCTTCGGTTTCATGAGCATCTAATGTTGCAATGGGACTTGGCGTAGCTTCGCAAGCAAAGTAGCCCTGGCTATCCTCAATCTGACTCACTTCGGCACGCTGAACACCTTCCACAAGGACCTTAACTGTGCCATCGGGCAATTTAAGCATTTGCAAGATGTTGGCGATACAGCCGACTTCATATAGGTCTTCTACACTTGGCTCGTCCTTAGCGGCTGTCTTTTGGGCCACCAACAGCACGTTTTTACCGGTTTCCATAGCAGCCTCAAGAGCCTTAATGGATTTTGGGCGACCCACAAACAATGGGATCACCATGTGGGGAAAGACAACTACATCTCGTAAAGGCAGCAATGGCAGCTGAATCGGTTCAGAGGGTAGTAATAAGTGGCCAGGCATAGGGCAAAACCTCCAAAGTAGTCAGTTCTTATAAATCTCCCCAAATAGCAAAACACTAAATAGGGATATTATTAAGAGATAGCATACTACCTATATGGGCTTAACCAAGGGAAAAACAAGGGGGTGAAATACGAAAAATACCGAAAAAAAGGGGTAGAATAGCAAAAAAACCTTAAAAATTAAGCTTTTTTGCTGAAATCTTCATGTTCTACATCTTGCTTATAGACCAAAAGTGGTTCCCCGCCTTCTTGAATGCTAGATTCATCGATAACAACCTTTTGCACATTCTTTAAGGATGGCAAGTCGTACATCACATCCATTAGTGAGCCTTCAAGGATAGATCTGAGGCCACGTGCACCAGTTTTACGCGCAATAGCTTTCTTAGCGATTGCTGAAAGTGCCTCAACTCTGACTTCAAGTTCGGCGCCTTCCATCTTTAAAAGTGCTTGATATTGCTTTACCAAGGCATTTTTTGGCTCAGTCAGGATCTGAATCAAAGCTTCTTCATCCAATTGCGCCAAAGTGGTTACCACTGGTAAGCGGCCAATCAGCTCTGGGATTAAGCCAAATTTAATCAAATCCTCTGGCTCGACTTCAATCAGTAAGTCACTCACGCCACGATCATCTTTACCGGGAACTGTTGCATTAAATCCAATGCCAGTTTTTGCGGTACGTTGCTGAATAACTTTTTCAAGACCATCAAATGCGCCACCACAAATAAAGAGGATGTTAGTCGTATCCACAGGTAAGAAATCTTGGTTTGGATGCTTACGCCCACCTTGCGGTGGAATGGAGGCCATCGTACCCTCAACCAATTTCAAGAGGGCTTGTTGAACGCCTTCACCTGAAACGTCACGAGTAATCGATGGATTGTCTGACTTACGAGAGATCTTATCGATCTCATCGATATAAACGATGCCACGCTGCGCTTTTTCAACGTTATAGTCGCAAGCTTGTAAAAGCTTTTGAATAATATTTTCGACGTCCTCACCGACATAACCAGCCTCGGTCAATGTAGTTGCATCGGCCATGACAAATGGCACGTCCAACATGCGAGCCAAAGTTTGAGCAAGCAGGGTTTTTCCAGAGCCAGTCGGTCCGATCAGTAAAATATTGCTCTTGGCCAATTCAACGCCATCGACCATTGCCTTTGCAATTTTCTTAGAATCTTTTTTATCTACCGCCTCAGTAGGCTTGCCATCCTTATCTAACTTTCCTTTTTTAGGCTTAGGCAAATACTGCAAGCGCTTGTAATGGTTATAAACTGCTACAGCCAAAGTCTTTTTGGCTTGATCTTGCCCAATAACGTATTGGTCTAAATTTTCACGAATTTGATGAGGTGTCGGCAATAAATCTTCGCCCTCACCCTTAGGTAACTTGGCGATCTCTTCTTGAATGATGTCAGTACATAAATCAATGCACTCATCGCAGATAAAAACAGATGGTCCAGCAATGAGTTTTTTAACCTCATGCTGACTCTTGCCGCAGAAAGAGCAATATAGTGTTTTTTCTGAACTGCTTGTAGAGGTTGTATCGCTCAAGTGGGATGCCTAATTAATTTAATTTCTATGTGAGCTTAAGGACGTTTATCGATGACTTTATCAATCAAGCCATAATCCCGCGCTTGTTCTGCTGACATAAAGTTATCGCGGTCTGTATCTTTTGCAATCGTCTCCATAGATTGGCCAGTACGATCAGCCAAAATTTGATTGAGGCGCTCACGCAAATACAAAATTTCTCGTGCTTGAATCTCGATATCGGAAGCCTGACCACGTGCGCCACCTAAAGGCTGATGAATCATGACGCGAGAATTTGGCAAGGCATAACGCTTACCTTTTTCACCGGCACACAATAAGAAAGCGCCCATGCTCGCAGCCATTCCCATACATAAAGTACTGACGTGTGGCTTGATAAATTGCATCGTATCGTAAATAGCTAAACCTGCAGAAACGGAGCCACCAGGAGAATTGATATACAGGGAAATTTCTTTATCTGGGTTTTCGCTTTCAAGAAATAGTAACTGGGCAATAACTAAATTGGCAGTTTGATCATTCACCTCGCCAACCAAGAACACAACACGTTCCCTTAATAGGCGCGAGTAAATGTCATAGGCGCGCTCACCTCGACCAGAGGTCTCGATCACCATAGGAACCAAACCCAAACCTTTGGGTTCTAAATTCTCAGACTGAAAATGATTCTGGTTCATGTCATTGCGCCTTATTCAATCAATTTAATTTGCTAAGTTCTTCGAAGCTAACGGCCTTCTCATTTACTTTGGCAAGTGATGTGAAGTATTTAATCACGTTATCTTCAAGCACCAAATTCTCAATATCTTTGAGACGGCTTGGGTTGCTATAGAACCAGCGTACCACTTCTTTTGGATCTTCATAAGTAGCAGCTTGCTCATCAATCTCAGCCTTAATTTGATCGGCGGTAGCCTTCAAACTCTGTTGCTTTACGAGATCACCCAATATCAAACCTAGTCGTACACGCTTGGTGGCCTGTTCGGCAAACATCTCAGGGGGGATCGGAGCGTCTTTGGCATTTGGAATGCCACGTTGTATTAAATCTTGACGTGCTGATCCAACTAGACGCTCTTGCTCTGAGGCAATTAAGGACTTAGGAACATCCAGTTCACAGTTCTTATCGATTTGGTCCATTACTTCATTTTTTAACAAAGAAGTAATGCGACGCTTTACTTCGCGATCCAAGTTTTCTTTAACTTCTTCACGCATCTTGGTAACGCCACCTTCAGTAACGCCCAATGACAATGCAAAATTGTCATCGACAGTTGGCAGGTGTGCCCAGTTCACTTGTTTAACAGTGATGGTGAAGTCAGCAGTTTTGCCCGCAACCTCTTTGCCGTGGTAATCCGCTGGGAAACTCAATGGGAAAGTCCTGCTCTCACCAGTTTTCAAGCCTAATGTTGCAGCTTCGAATTCTGGAAGCATGCGCCCTTCGCCTAAAATATACTCAAAGTTTTCTGCTTTCCCGCCATTAAATTCAACACCATCAATTTTGCCCACAAAATCAATAATCACTTGGTCGCCGGCTTGGGCTGCAGTATTAGCACCGCCATCGCCATGTGGACCAACCTCACCGCGTGGGTGGTAATGAACTTGTTGCTTACGCAACACATCTAGCGCACGATCAATCTCGGCATCAGCAATAGTTGTTGTGTATTTAGTTACTTCAGCTTTGCTGAAGTCGCCAATTTTTACTTCCGGTAATACTTCAAAGTAAGCATCAAAAACAATTTGGTCTGCATCTAATTCGCTCTTAGGTTCAAGGCGTGGTTGACCAGCCAACACAATGCCTTCTTTTTGACTTAGCTCATAAAACAATTCAGAGGCTTTATCAAATTGAATTTCAAAATCTACTTGCATGCCATATTGTTTTTCAACAATGTTCTTCGGAACCTTGCCTGGACGAAAGCCGGCCATTTTCATGGTCTTGCCAACCTTTGCCAAACGGGCTTCACGTGCTTTTGCTAAATCGGCACGAGCGAATTCCAAAGTCATTTTGCGGTCTAGTTGACCTAAATTTTCTATCTGCACAGCCATTCTCGTCTCTTAATTGAAATCAGGATATGTGAAGCCCAAGCCAAGTAGCTAACTTGTGGTGCGAGGAGGGGGACTCGAACCCCCACACCATTTCTGGCGTCAGGACCTAAACCTGGTGCGTCTACCAATTTCGCCATCCTCGCGAATTCCGCA
>CAIMOW010000039.1 GCA_903843235.1 uncultured beta proteobacterium
CAGAAGCGTCTGCTGGGACTTCTTTTTCGTGAAATGCCATTTATCTCTCCTTAGGCCTTCTTATCTTCGCCAACCAGAATCTTGGTATCGCTCAAATACATATGTGGCGGTACTTCAAGGTTATCCGGGGCTGGTTTGTTCTTAAATACGCGACCTGCCATATCAAATGTAGAACCGTGACATGGGCAAAGGAAGCCTCCTGGCCAGGTATTAGGTAAGGAAGGCTGTGGGCCTGCCTCAAATTTAGCGGATGGCGAGCAACCTAAATGCGTACAAATCCCCACTACAACAAGGTATTCAGGCTTAATAGAGCGCCATTGATTTTGGGCGTAAGGGGGCGTAAATTGAGCAGGATCCCTTAAAGAATCAGGGTCGGCTAGCTCGGAGTCAATCTTGGAGAGCTCTGCAACCTGCTCCGGTGTGCGACGCACGACCCAAACAGGCTTACCGCGCCATTCCACCATCCTCATCTCATCTGGCTGCATGCCAGTAATATCAATCTCAACTGCAGCCCCAGCGGCCTTGGCACGCTCGGAAGGCTCAAAACTATCTATAAAAGGGTATAAGGCTGCGGCCGCACCAACGCCTCCAACTGCCGAAGTGGCGATCAACCAATTACGGCGATCCTTATCCATACAGGGCTTGTCACTCATTTACAAAAATCCTCGAAAGAAGCATTTATAGGTGGAAATTGCTTAAAGGTAGGATTTTAAAGTAAAAAGTAGGGTAAGCAAGAAAGTTATGGGGTTAATCTCTGGATAATCCATATTCCCACTAGAAAGGAAGCATTTATGAGCGTTTTGAAGGAATTTCGCGACTTTGCAGTTAAGGGCAATGTAATAGATCTAGCAGTCGGTGTGATTATTGGTGGTGCCTTTGGGAAAATTGTTGATTCCCTAGTAAATGACATTGTGATGCCAGTGATCTCCACCCTGTTGGGCGGTCATATTGACTTCACCAACCTCTTTATTGTGCTTGGGAGCATTCCAGAGGGGGTACCAAGAACCTTTGATGCTCTCAAGAAAGCCGGAGTGCCTATTTTTGCTTATGGCAACTTCATTACTATTTCTATCAACTTTATTTTGTTAGCTTTTGTAATTTTCCAGATGGTCAAAGTTGTCAATAGGGTTCGCGTGATGGATGCGCCACCGGTGCCTCCTGCTCCACCAACTCCAGAAGATGTTGTGCTGTTGCGTGAAATCCGCGATAGCTTGAAAAAATAATTTGGAAATGCAACTGTGGAACTAAATATTCAAGCAAGTAAGAGGCTGGGTCTGTTGTGACCCGTGCAATAGAAGAAGCTAAACGTCTTTTTGAATTAGGCTTATATTTTTTTGAAGAAGAGGATTTTTCTAAGGCCGAGGAGCAATTCAAAGCGGCGCTTCTAATAGCGCCAGATCGCATCTCTATTCTTGTCAATCTTTCAGCAACCTTGATTCAACTTGGTAAATGGTATGAGTGCGAAAAAACTTGTCAGAAAATACTTAGTATTGAGTCAAGTAATTATGATGCCCTCTTAAATCTCAGCGTCTGTTTATCAAAAACAGAGCATGAATTGCAAGCGCTGGAATATCTTGACCAAGCAATTGCCATTGATCCGCATTCTGAAAGAGCGTGGACTAATAAGGGAAATATTCTCCAGGAAATTGATGAACTCCAACAAGCCGCCCATTGCTTCGATAGAGCTCTTCAATTAAATTCCCAATCACAAGAGGCGCATATTGGAAGAGGCAACCTTCAAAATGAATTGAAAGCATATCGATCTGCCCTGGAAGATTTTGATGCGGCGCTAGAAATCAACCCATTTAACTCACAAGCTAAATGGAACAAAGCGCTATCCCTGCTGCGACTAGAAAATTTCGAGGAGGGCTGGAAACTATTCGAAGCACGGTGGCAAGTGCCAGGCATGCGAGAGCACGCTCGGTATTTCACAGTCCCACTATGGCTAGGAAAAGAATCACTTCATGATAAAACAATATTGATTCATGCTGAACAAGGGTATGGCGACACTATTCAAATGTGCCGGTACTTGCCTATCTTAGAGCGAGATAGAGGGACAAAAGTTATCTTTGCAGTACCAACTACGTTTCTAGAGCTTATGAGCACCTTAAGCCCCACGATTGAAATAATAGATATCAAAATCGCCAATGAAAGCAATCTTGATAGAAGGATTGACTATTATTGCCCTGTAATGAGTCTTCCCCTCGCGCTTGGTACTAGATTTCAAACTATTCCAAATATCACGCCATATCTAAATGCAAATATAAAGAAAAGGATTATTTGGCGAGAAAGACTGAATCATCTTTCCGATAAGTTCGGAAAAACAAACCCATTCCGGGTAGGCATCACTTTGACGGGATCTGGACATTACGCAGGAAAAATAAATTTCAGAAGAAACGTTCCATTCGAACTAATCGAATCTCTGCTACTTGAATTATCTAGTTGTAATATTGAGTTCCACTCCTTGCATACCACTCAAGATTCATACTGGGGAGAACATCATGATAAAAAAGTGAGGCCCCACTATCACGCCAGATCCTTAAGTGATTTCAGCGATACAGCAGCCCTCATTGAAGAGCTTGATTTAATCATTTCAATTGATACCGCATCCGCCCATTTAGCCGGCGCCCTTGGAAAGCCTCTATTAATACTGCTGCCAGACCCCCCAGACTTCATGTCCCCAGCGGAAGGTGAGAAAACTCCCTGGTACCCTTCTGCAACACTATTTAGACAGCATGCTCGGAATGATTGGGGTCAAACTTTTGCTGACTTATCTACTTTTCTAAAAAAATTATCATGCCCACTTCCATAAGCTCAGCTACATCCAAAAATATTGAGGCGCTCATTCTTGAGGCTGAATTTTATATTAGGGCTGGCACTTTCGATAAAGCTAAGACTGCCTATGATTCCATCCTAAGCCTGGATCAAGAGAATTTCAGCGCCGCCCATATGCTTGGGATGCTAGCTACGAAGGAGTCGGACTTCATTTTAGCTGCCAGTTATTTTCTTCGGGCAACTAAAATTAATCCAAGCTCTGATAAAGCACACTACAACACTGGAAATGCCTTTCATATTCTTAAAGAATATGAAACAGCATTGCACCACTACCTCAGAGCTACTGAATTAAACCCAAGGGATCCGAGCGCCTTCAATAATGCTGGTCTTATTTATCACGAGCTAAAAAGATTTGATTTCGCACTGTCCTGCTACGAAAAAGCCATAACAATTAATAACCCCCTGCCCGAGGCTTTTAATAATCAAGGGGCAACCTATGCGGCTCAAAAAAAATATGGGCTTGCAATTCAAAGCTATACAAAAGCTTTGAATCTAAAACCTACGTATCTAGATGCTATCAATAACATTGGCATCTCACTTCTGGGTCTTGAGAAATATCAAGAAGCTATTGATGCATTCAATAAAGTAATCTCCATTGCCCCTGGATATTTCGACGCCTTTAATGGATTAGGCCTATCTATGACTGCGTTAAATAAAAACATGGAGGCGCTCTACTACTTTGATAGAGCAATTGAATTAAATCCGCTTCATCAAAGTGCATTTTTTAACAAGGCTAACGTCCTAAATCTTCTCGGAAGAGATGAAGACGCTCTGCAAAATTACGAGCAAGCCCTTCATATAAACCCCCATTTTGAGTTTATTAAGGGTTTTATATTGCAATTAAAGATGCAAACCGGGCAATGGAAAAATATTCAGGCTGAATTAGATCATTACGAAGCTGATATTCTAAAAGGGAAAAAAATATCCACTCCATTCCCATCGCTATCACTTACTTCGAACCCTGCAATCCAAAGGAGTGTTGCTGAAATCTGGGCCAACGAATTTATGATTGAAGAGGCTGGATTTTTAACATTTGAAAACGATTCAACCAACCAAAAGATTCGTATTGGCTACTTCTCAGCCGACTTTCACTATCACGCTATTTCAACTTTACTCGCAGGCCTCTTTGAGCGACATGATAAAAATAAATTTGAAATTTTTGCCTTTTCCTTTGGCCGATTTCCGGATGACTCCATGCGTCAAAGACTTAGCAAAGCATTTGACCGCTGGATTGACGTCAAGTATTTATCTGACAAAGAAATCGCCCGCCTTTCGAATACCTTAAAAATCGACATTGCAGTTGATTTGGGTGGCTATACAACGGATAGTAGAACCCCAATTTTTTTGCATAAAGCAGCCCCAATACAAATTAATTTTCTTGGCTACCCTGGTACCATGGGTTCAAAATACTACGATTACATAGTCGCTGATGAAACCATTATCCCAAATCATCATCAATGTTTTTATAGTGAAAAAGTAATCTATCTCCCGCACACTTATCAACCGAACGACCAGACTAGAACATTTTTGACTCGCCAGGGCACTAAGTCAGATATGAGTCTCCCAGAGGAGGGTTTTGTTTTTTGCTGCTTCAACAACAACTATAAAATTACCCCTCGAACGTTTAAGTTATGGATGAATATCTTAACCAAAGTACCTAATAGCGTTCTATGGTTGCTTGAAACCAATCCTTGTTTTGCAAGAAATATTCAAGCTGAGGCTCTCCACCATGGAGTTTCTCCAGATAGGTTGATATTTGCGCCACAAGTTTCTGGCCAAGCGCATTTAGCTCGACATATCTACGCTGATTTATTTCTAGATACATCCCCCTACAATGCACATACAACTGCTAGCGATGCATTATGGATGGGTCTTCCTGTTTTAACCCTGATTGGCGAGTCTTTTGCTGGACGGGTTGCTGCAAGCCTCTTAAATGCTATTAATCTCCCTGAGCTCATAGCCCATTCTGAAGCGGAATATGAAAATTTAGCAGTAGATTTGGCAACTCGCCCAGAATTTTTAATGAAATTGCGCGAAAAATTGGGCAAAAATAAGCTTTTATCTCCACTTTTTGATATTGCTCAGTTTTCTAAGAACATTGAGAAAGCCTATGAAACAGCCTATGTCCGCCATATAAGCAATCTTCATCCAGATCACCTCAAAATTACCGCGTAATAATCTATTAATTCTCGATCCATTTGTAGCACTTGTTAAATGAAAAAACCCACCGTATTTCTACGATGGGTTTAATTAATGCCCAACTAATTTACAACTAGCTTACGCTAGCATTAAATTAGAAAGTGTGACGCATACCAACTGTGTACTGGTTTTGTGAGCTTCCAGAACCAGCAGTTCCAGTTACGGAAGAGCTTGTTTGGCCTTGACCATAAATCGCATACAAGTTTGTACGCTTGCTCAAGTAGTAATTACCACCCAACTGCCAACCTACAAAATTAACAGAAGCTGCAGCTGTACTTGCGTTCAAAGGAGCGCCTTTGTACTTACCTGTACCAATGCTTGCCCATGATTCGATTGTCGGAGTGATATAGCTACGAACACCGATCTGTTGCGCTGTACGATTAACTTGTTCACCAGCATATGTGGTGCTAAAAGACGTATCGTTTTGAATCTTACGGCCAACCCATTGAATGTATGCCTTCAAGATACCGAAGTCATAAGTTGCAGCAGCATATGTTTGCTTGTCTGAAATCAAGGATGGGTTAAACAATAAACCTGCAACTGGCAATTGACCACTTGTACCCGCTGTGCCAAGGTTTGTTGCGCCAGCTGAAGAGTAAATACCGTTTGTGTAGTTTGACTTAAAGGACTGATAAGCAACCGTTGCAAACAATTTTTGCCATGTGTAATCAGCACTCAAACCCCAGCCATTCCAGTTCGTATTGCCACCAGATGTTGTAGAGGTAGTTTGTGTTTGGTTTGTGTTGTTCAAAGCGTACATACCAGAAACTTTAAAGCCAGCAAATGAATCGGACTGAACTGTCAAAGCATTGGAGGCACGGTTTGTAAAGCCAGCTCCTGAACCTGTTCCGCCGTTTACGTCAGCTGCTAATGGGCTTTGGTAGATTACGTTACCAGCAACGTTAGCGTACTGTGATGCGTCAGTTGCTGCACCAGCATTAAATATTGGTGTGTATTGACGACCAAATGCGAATTGGCCAATGCCATTCTTTTTCAAACCAGCAAAAGATTGACGATTGTCGATGGATGAACCACCGTTTTGGTCAGTTTTTTGCCAAGCATCAGCAGCTGTAGTGCCACCGATTGCTGGGTTTTGTGGCGTGAGGCCTAATTCAACTGTGAAGAAAGCGGAAGTACCACCACCTAAATCTTCAACACCTTTAAAGCCCAGACGTGATGTGTTCTCTTGGCTTTGGCCGAATTGACTGTATTGAGTTTTAGTAACTACGCCAGTAGAAGAAACTGCGCGGGCGTTAGCACCAACATAACCCATATCCAATAAACCATAAACGGTTACGCTGGATTGAGCTTGAGCTGCGCCAGCAATAGCTGACAAAGCTGCAACTGCGAATAGCGATTTTTTCATTCTTTAAATCTCCATAAATTGAAAGTAATGCCCGATAAAACTGGGACCTATGAATTTTGCTTCTTTTGCCCCACTAGACTGGGGGTAAGGGTATTTAGGAGCTCTTTTTGCTTGTCAAAAGGTAGTTTTTTTGCTTTCTTCGTTGTATGTCGGCAACAAGACCTCTGATTTCTGTCTTTTATGCCCTCTAGATGACAAAATTGTCACATGGCAAGTCGCGAATTCTTAAAAATCCTCAGTTCAGCCCGATTAGGTGACGTTTCTGCGCAACAACAATTAGCCTCCGCATATCTGACCGGGGACCTTAAAACACCCATTCAACCATCTAATGCCTTGATTTGGCTAGAAAAATCCTATATTTCTATTCAAAATCAATTACTTGAAGATCAAAGCTCAAGCAGCACTCACATTTTGCAGGCTTTAGCAAAAATTGCTAGTGTCCCCCTAGCCTCAACCTTTAATTCCCCAGCATTTGGCTTTGGCTGGGACTCTTTTTGGCAATTAGCTACAGCTGATGCAGCTTCAGAATCGCAAGTCGCTGCTAAATGGCAACTCATTCACTTATTAATCGACCCGCTTCACCAAGAAACCCAATCACAGCTCGTTGAATGGTTAAAGAAAAAAAAATTTTTAACACCAATACCTCAATTAGCCAATCTTGATTTCAGTGGCCTACAAAAAATCACCAAGCAATACCTGCATGAGCTTGCAGAGTCTGAATCTGCTTTCACTACACAAGCAAAAGAACTGCTAATCAAACTCCAGCCAAAGAACGAAGCCCTCTCCACTCTTTGGAAGGCCTGGGCCAAAGATCAAAATGAAGATGCACTTATTCAAGCTGCTGAGCTGGGACTCACTATAGCCAAGCTCACCTATGGCTTAAGACTTGCGCAACTTGATATCGAGCTAAATTCTGGGAAAGAAGTGCGAACCAAATCCAATGCCTCTCTTAAAAAGGCGGCTCACTGGTTAGAGCTCGCAGCAAAGGATGGGGATCGCGATGCTTGGTATGCGCTTGGTGAAATTTATCGCCGTCCACAATTTTCTGGATACAACGCTAACGAAAGTGATCGCTGCTTTGATCGTGCTGCCGACCTTGGTCATGCTCAGGCGCAATTGCGAAAAGGGGCCAACCTTTGGCGTAAGCGCGAAAAGATTGAGGAAAAAGTTCGTGGTCTTCAAGCATCTTATTGGGTATGGCAAGCTAACCAACAAGGTGTACCTGAGGCTAAAGAGCTACTGAGCAAGATTTTAGAAAGCTGTCCAAACCCCAAAAATAATGAATGGCACGAACTGGCACTATGCGCAGAGCAGGCGCTAAATCATCACGCAGAGCATAAGCTTGATATAGATTGGGTGTTGCTTTGCCATCGGCTCATCATTGCAAACCAATTCAGTTTCAGCAAAGCAGAGTTATTGCTTTGTGAAGTAGGTCAACTTCAGCATGAGCATTGTGTAGTAGTGGATATTCGCTGGGAACTCCCCAAGATATTACCTAGACTGATTCAAATTGAAACCATCCAACAGCGCCGCGCCTTACTAGCTGCTGGCAAAGCATTTGTAGGGGTAGAGCAAGAGATTGAAGGTAATTTGCGCCAAAGACGCTATCGTTTCGATAGGGTAACTGCCTGGCTTAGCGAAACGTTTAAAACTCAAACAGACGCGGAACTAGTTTGATCTTCATCGTCAGATGGTTTGGGTACGTAGAAACGCGCAACCAAAAGCCCTAACTCATAGAGCAAAGTCATCGGTACTGCTAGTAAGAGTTGTGACAACACATCTGGTGGCGTCACAATCGCAGAAATAACAAAAGCACCCACAATCACATAAGGACGAATTTCTTTCAGCTTAGCCAATGACACGATACCCATACGTACCAACACTACGACAACCACCGGCACCTCGAAGGTAATACCAAATGCCAGGAAGGTTGTCATAGCAAAGCTAAGGTAGTTATCAATGTCAGTCGACATCTCGGCACCCAAGGGCGCGTTATAACTTGCCATAAATTTGAAAACCGTCGGGAACACTAAGAAGTAAGCAAACGCCATACCAATAATAAACAGACTATAACTGCTTACCACCAAAGGCAAAATGAGTTTGCGCTCATGAATATATAAGCCGGGGGCGATAAAAGCCCACAATTGATACATCACCACTGGAAGTGCGATGATGAAAGCAACCAACATCGTGACTTTCATGGGCACGAAGAATGAACCAGTAACATCGGTCACAATCATCTTGCCGCCTACTGGCAAAGCTTGCAACAAAGGTTGCGCAAAGAGATGGAAGATATCTGGCGCCCAATAAACCAAACCAATAAATACAACAATAATCGCTAATCCAGCCTTAATAACGCGGTCACGTAATTCAAATAAGTGAGAGAGGAATGACTCCTGCAGTCCCTCGTTTGACTCTGATGAGCCTGAGTCTGAATTTGAATTAGGTTGCGTCATTATTTCTTATGGCTTACTTACTAGTAGTGCTGTGATGAAAGCGCTTCATTCTGGCTGCCCCAGATTGCACACGAGTCCTAATGCCTGCAGAACGCTTAAACCAAACCGGTCTAGCTGCACGCCTTACGCCCCAGCTATTACGGCCTTGCCGCTTAGACTTGCGCAAGACTTCTTTTTCATCCAGAAAAGGTTTGGTGTAATTATTCTCAAAGATGTCGGCTTGGTCGCTGAGATTTGCATTAGCCTCTTGCACAGTGGAGTGAATACTGTTTTCCACCTCTTTTAAGACAGCCGCACTTTCTTCGCGTAGCTGCTTGAATTCTTCAATCTCCATTTGGCGATTGACTTCAGATTTAACGTCAGCCATGTAGCGCTGAGCACGGCCAAATAAATTCCCAGCCATACGCGCTACTTTGGGCAAGCGCTCTGGACCAACTACCACCAAAGCGACTACTGCAATCAGTGCAAGCTTTGAAACTCCAAGATCGATCATGTGAACTTAATCATTACCAATGCACTTTCGCATCGATCGCTTACTTAACGTCTTTAGCGTGAACGTCAACCGTTTTTTCTGTGGTTGCTGAACTTTGCGGAATTTGCTCGTTGCTTGGGTCTTTTGACTCTTCCGATGTCTTCATGCCATCTTTAAAACCTTTTACAGCGCCACCTAGATCTTGGCCGATATTGCGCAATTTCTTAGTGCCAAATACCAACATGACGATGACCAAAACAATTAACCAATGCCAAATGCTGAATGAACCCATGCTTAATCTCCTAGGATTATTTTTTCCAAGGCCGCGGACCGCCCATCACATGCAAATGCAAGTGATAAACCTCCTGCCCTCCATCTGCCCCATTGTTCACCAACAATCGAAAGCCGCCATCTTTTCCAAGACGGCAGCCTTGCTCTTTGGCAAGACGCGGTGCCAATTCCATCATTCTACCCAGCAATGGCACATCCATAGCTTCAGCCGACTCCAGCATAGGGATATGCTTTTTAGGAACCATCAGAAAATGAATCGGCGCTGCTGGGTTGATATCTTTAAATGCGTAAATCTCTTCGTCCTCATACACCTTCTGGGACGGGATGACTCCTTGAGAAATCTTACAAAACAAGCAATTTGGATCGTGGCTCATTCTTTATCGGCGGCCTTTCTGGCAGCCTTTTCCTCAATACCTGAAGTTCCCAGTCTGCGATCAAGCTCAGCTATCACATCTTCTGGACGCAAATTAAACTGGGATAAGGCAATTAAGCAGTGGAACCAAAGATCAGCCACCTCACCGACCAAAAGCTTTTGTTGCTCTGGGGATAGGTTCGATTGGCGGGAATCCTTGGCCGCCATCACGGTCTCGGTGGCTTCTTCCCCAATTTTTTTCAAGATCCCATCATCGCCCTTGGAAAACAACAAGGCTGTATAGGAAGTCTTAGGGTCTGATTGGCCGGCTTTAAATGCTTCACGGCGCTGATCAACCACATCAGCCAAATGGGCTAATGCGGAGTCTAAGTTAGGCTTGGCAGATGCATTACTAGTCATAAAGTGATTTTATGTCTTTATTGGCTTTACTTCTTTTTTACTGCCTGCCTAGATCTTTTTAGGCTTAGATTCATCCACCCAAGTCGCGCTAGTTGAATCCCATTGCTGGAAAAAACAACTGTGCTCACCTGTGTGGCAGGCAATACCGTCTTTTTGCTCTACCAACAGCAAAATCGTGTCACCATCGCAATCCAAGCGAATTTCCTTCACTTTTTGCGTGTGACCAGACTCTTCGCCCTTGTGCCACAGCTTTTGCCTAGAACGTGTCCAGTAAACAGCTTCGCCTAAGCGCAAGGTTTCTAGTAGCGCATCACGATTCATCCACGCCATCATCAAGACATCGCCACTACCGACTTCTTGGGCGATGACAGGCACAAGTCCTTGCTCATTCCAGGCAACGGCTTCTAGCAATGCCTTATCTTGTGGCTTCGGGTTTGATTGCTTATTTATCATTTTCGTTATTTTGACAGACCTGATCAGTATGTAGCCTAAGCCGCTAACTGCTTCACCCCTACTTTTTTCATTGCGCCTAGCAGGCCTTTATCTAAGGTCGCCAAAGGTATCGCGTGTCTCATCGCTAACTCTAAATAGGACGCATCATAAGAACTCAGTTTATACGCTCTTGCTAGGTGTAGAACCGATCCAAATGCAAGTCCCTGTGTGATTGAATCGTTTTCAATTCCCATTTCCCGAATGTTCTCTAAAAAATGAGCGCTGCGAGTTTCCTCCAACTGCCCCATATCCTCTGCTCTCGATATGACATTAGCAATCTCTAACGGCCAAATGCCTGGTGCAATAGGGGTATGAGTTTTAGCAGCAATTAAATTCAAAATATCTTCTGCATATTGACGATCTTGGGTGCCGCCATCATTAAAAAGCCAACGCATCACCACAGAGTTATCTAATACAAAATTCATTAATCTCTTCCCGCATTGATAAGGGACTTGATATCTAGGTCGCCTTGAACAGTGGCACTTTTCATTAATGCCAACATCTTGTGAGCGGCGGCCGTCACCAAGCCCAATTCCTCAGATGCAATAGGTATTAAATCTGCAATTGGTTTTCCACGTTGTGTAATGCGGACAACTTGGCCAGCGCTTACTTTTCTCAGCAACTCCGCTAGATGCGTTTTTGCTTCAAATGAACCAACAACAATGGGGATTGATTTCATATATTATCCAACTAGTTTATTAAACTAGTTTATTTAAAATCGATCAGATTTACAAGCCCCA
>CAIMOW010000040.1 GCA_903843235.1 uncultured beta proteobacterium
ATACAGCCCAAATAAGCTGCCTGATAGGGCTAATAACAGCAAGGCAAAGCCAGCCAATGCAATGGGACTCTGCAAGGCTCTCTGCACGCTACCACCTAGTGCAGCCATTAACACTCCCGCCATGGCATACATCAGCGCCATACCTAGTACATAGGCTATTGCGAGCAAACTAGCGCGGGACTTAGAAACTGCCCTACCTCCCTGCGTGCCAAATATCACACTCGACAAAATAGGGAGCATAGGCAATACACATGGAGTAAAGGCGAGCGCCAATCCTAGAATGAAGAAGGCCAAAAATAAGTAGGCAGTTGAAGTGCTTGCGAGGAAGTTGCTAATAGCATTGATATCGTCCCGCTCACGCCACAAATCCATCAGGCTTAATGCTTTGGCGGTCGATGGGTTGTTGACCTCATCAAGCGCCTCCGGAATGGGCGTAGCCTTAACGCCTGGACCCGCTAATAAAAACTTTAAGGTCATCGGCGGATAACAAATACCGGCCTCAGCACATCCTTGCAACTCAATTTCAAGATGGATTGGCTTACCTTGGGCAGCCTTTGCATCAAAAGACACAATAAAGGGCTGTTTATAAATCTGTAATGTTTTCTGAAAGGTCTGATCAAACTTTTTCTCGCCAAGGGGCAAAGAAGGTTTGTATATTCTGAGCTTATTTAAATCTGAGCCAGCCCAAAAATGCAAAGACTCTTGATAAATGTAATAACCCCTCACTGGTAAAAGCTCAACCTCTATTTGGTTTGAGCTTTCCAGCCATGCGGCCTCAACACGAAAAGCTTTTTCAGGTGGCAAAAAATCAGGGGTGGCAAAGACCTGCCCTGCTAATAAAACCAATAGGGCAATTATCTTGGTGAGTTTTTGCATCAATTTCATGATTTTGAATTTACCTCTGCCTGAACCCATTGGCCATATGCCAGATCATATTCTGCTGGAGTCATACCGATTAACTCTGGTAAATCAAAGGGATGATTGCTCTTAATAAAGGCGCTTATCTCATCCCATTTCCTTGCATCAGTTTTGGCTAAGAGAGTTACTTCCTGTTCTTCGCAAATCTTCCCATCCCAACGGTATACCGAATGCACGCCTTTATTAATCTGCACGCATGCTGCTAGCCGCTGTTGGATTAGTTTGCGGGCCATCACTTGCGCATGCTCAAGCTTTGCAAAGCTAGTACTGACGATAAGGAGGTGGGTAGATTTAATTTCAGCCATTCCGTATTTATAACCATATAAATGAAAAAAGCCAGACCGAAGCCTGGCTTTTAATCTCGCTAAAGAGCTTAAGCCTCTTCAACTACAGCTGTTTCATCAACTTCTGGACGATCTACCAACTCAACTAATGCCATTGGTGCATTATCTCCATGACGGAAGCCAAACTTCAAAATACGAAGGTAGCCACCCGGACGTGTTGCGTAACGTGGGCCGAGCTCTGTAAAGAGTTTGGCTACGATATCGCGATCACGAGTGCGATTGAATGCCAAGCGACGATTTGCTAAGTTATCTTTTTTACCCAAGGTAATCAAAGGCTCAACAACCATACGCAATTCTTTTGCTTTTGGCAAAGTGGTTTTAATCACTTCGTGCTCCAAAAGAGAATTGGACATGTTGCGCAGCATCGCCAAGCGATGTGATGATGTTCTATTTAGTTTGCGTAAGCCGTTTCCGTGACGCATGATGCTTCCTTTCTAATTATTTCTCGAGGTTAGCTGGAGGCCAGCTTTCGAGTTTCATGCCAAGACTTAAGCCACGAGCCGCCAATACATCCTTAATTTCATTCAAGGA
>CAIMOW010000041.1 GCA_903843235.1 uncultured beta proteobacterium
ATGTCCAAAGCTGCATCGTCATCTCGCACGGCGTAGACCGCTTGCTTAAAAGCTCGCTGTTCTACGCTACTGAGAAAGTCGGATAGTTCTTGGGCTGACGCCATGCAAAGGATTAGACCTTAATCTGTAAGTGTGGAGCTATTTTAGGGGATTGCTATAGAATATAGGGCTTACTACCTAGAATCTCATTCAAGAAGTGGTTTTTTCCGGTAGCAGCGCCGTTCGAACCCAGGCCATAAGCAAGGGATAGAACAGACCAAACAATTTTTTGCCGAAAATTGCAAAGGACGAAAGAAAATGAATACTAGCAGCGCCGAATTTTTAGCTACTAAAGCTAATAAAGACATAGCAAACCCAACCCCCGTAGTGGCCCCAGAAATGATTGGTGCAGAAATGCTCGTGCATGCCTTGCATGCTGAGGGCGTGGAATTCGTTTGGGGATACCCAGGCGGATCTGTTCTCTTTATTTATGACGAAATTTTTAAGCAGGACAAGTTTGAGCACATTCTTGTTCGGCACGAGCAAGCAGCAGTTCATGCAGCCGATGGTTACGCACGTGCAACCGGTAAGGTTGGCGTTGCCTTAGTAACCTCCGGTCCTGGCGTCACCAATGCGGTGACAGGTATTGCTACTGCCTACACTGATTCGATCCCCATGGTGATCATCAGCGGTAACGTTCCAACCTACGCCATTGGTGAGGATGCCTTCCAAGAGGCTGATACCGTTGGCATTACTCGCCCAGTGGTAAAGCACAACTTTCTCGTGAAGGATGTACGAGATTTGCCTCTTGTATTGAAGAAGGCTTTTCACATTGCCCAAACCGGGCGTCCCGGTCCCGTATTGATTGATATTCCGAAAGACGTTTCAGCGGCTAAAGCCCCATTCGTTTACCCAGCAACCTTAGAGATGCGTTCCTATAACCCAGTTGTGAAGGGTCATAGCGGACAGATTCGCAAAGCCGTTTCTTTATTGCAAGAAGCAGAGCGTCCATACATCTATACCGGCGGTGGCGTAATCTTGGCTGATGCAGCGCCAGAACTCAAAGAGTTTGCCGACTTACTTGGTTACCCAGTAACCAACACCTTGATGGGCTTAGGTGGCTTTCCTGGTACTAGCCCTCAGTTCTTGGGCATGTTGGGGATGCACGGAACATACGAAGCCAATATGGCGATGCAACACAGCGATGTGTTAATTGCGATTGGTGCGCGTTTTGACGACCGCGTGATCGGTAACACCGCCCACTTTGCAAGTCATCCACGCAAGATCATTCATATTGATATTGATCCTTCTGTAATCTCTAAGCGCGTGAAGGTTGATGTTCCGATCGTTGGCAATCTCAAAGAAGTATTGCAAGAAATGACTACGCAACTTAAAGCTGCCGATCCACGCAAGAATGAGGCAAAAGTTGCCGCTTGGTGGGAGCAGATTAATGAGTGGCGTAAAAAAGATTGCCTTAAGTACGACGAGGCATCGCAAATTGTTAAGCCTCAGTACGTGGTTCAGAAGTTGTTTGAGCTCACGGGTGGCGAAGCCATTATTACGTCAGATGTAGGACAGCATCAGATGTGGGCTGCGCAGTTCTACAAATTTGATAAGCCACGTCGTTGGATTAACTCTGGTGGTCTTGGCACCATGGGTGTTGGTTTGCCATATGCTATGGGAATCAAGAAAGCCTTTCCTGAGCAGGATGTTTTTGCAATTACTGGCGAAGGCTCTATTCAGATGTGCATTCAAGAGCTATCAACTTGTAAGCAATACAACACGCCTGTAAAGATTGTGTCTCTGAACAACCGCTACTTAGGTATGGTTCGTCAGTGGCAAGAGCTCACCTACAACAAGCGTTATTCCAGTTCTTACATGGATTCTTTGCCAGACTTTGTGAAGTTGGCTGAAGCCTATGGTCACGTTGGTATGCGTATTGAAAAGAAGTCTGACGTTGAGGGCGCACTCAAAGAAGCAATTCGTTTGAAAGATCGTACAGTGTTTATGGATTTTCAAACAGACCCAGAAGAAAACGTTTGGCCTATGGTTCAAGCAGGTAAGGGTATTACTGAAATGCTTTTGGGTAGCGAGGATCTCTGATGCGACATATTATTTCTGTACTTATAGAGAACGAGCCGGGTGCATTGTCCCGTGTTGTGGGTCTTTTCTCCGCACGTGGTTACAACATTGAAACCTTGAGCGTTGCACCAACGGAAGATCCATCACTCTCACGTATGACCATTGTCACGATGGGTTCTGATGATGTCATCGAGCAAATCACTAAGCACTTAAACCGCTTGGTTGAAGTCGTGAAGGTATTTGATTTGAGTGAAGGCCCTCATATTGAGCGCGAGCTCATGATGATCAAGGTGCGCGCTGTTGGTAAGGAGCGTGAAGAGCTCAAGCGCACAACCGACATCTTCCGCGGTCGCATTATTGATGTAACGGATAAGAGTTACACCATTGAGTTAACGGGTGATGGCACCAAATTGGATGCCTTCATTGATTCGATTGACCGTGCCTCTATTTTAGAAACCGTGCGTTCCGGCGGCTCTGGAATTGGGCGCGGCGAACGTATCTTGAAGGTTTAATTTTTTTTAACTGAGTACTGCATTAACTACATTTTCAAAAAACAAGGAAAGAGCATGAAAGTTTTTTACGATAAAGACGCTGATTTGTCCCTCATTAAGGGCAAAAAAGTCACCATCATTGGCTACGGTTCACAAGGACATGCCCATGCCCTGAACTTGAACGACTCTGGCGTTAAAGTGACTGTCGGTTTGCGTAAAGATGGCGCTTCTTGGAGTAAGGCGGCTAATGCTGGTTTGAGCGTTAAAGAAGTTGCTGAAGCTGTTAAAGACGCTGACGTTGTAATGATGCTCTTGCCGGATGAGCAAATTGCTGATGTATACAACAAAGAAGTTCACGCTAATATTAAGCAGGGCGCCGCACTTGCATTTGCTCATGGCTTTAATGTTCACTATGGTCAAGTGCAGCCACGCGCTGACTTAGACGTGATCATGATCGCCCCTAAGGCTCCAGGCCATACTGTTCGCGGTACTTACTCACAAGGTGGTGGTGTTCCTCATTTGATTGCTGTTTACCAAGATAAATCTGGTTCAGCTCGCGATGTTGCTTTGTCATACGCTACTGCTAACGGCGGCGGTCGTGCCGGCATCATCGAAACAAACTTCCGTGAAGAAACTGAAACCGATTTGTTCGGTGAACAGGCAGTTCTTTGTGGTGGCGCAGTTGAATTGATTAAGGCTGGTTTTGAAACTTTGGTTGAGGCTGGTTACGCTCCTGAAATGGCTTACTTCGAGTGCTTGCATGAGCTGAAGTTAATTGTTGACTTGATCTACGAAGGTGGTATCGCTAACATGAACTACTCCATCTCCAATAATGCCGAATACGGAGAGTACGTTACTGGCCCACGCGTTGTTACTGAAGATACCAAGAACGCAATGCGTCAGTGCTTGAAAGATATTCAAACTGGTGAGTACGCCAAGAGCTTCATCTTGGAAAACAAAGCAGGCGCACCTACCTTGATTTCACGTCGTCGTTTGAATGCAGAGCATGACATCGAAATAGTCGGTGCAAAATTACGCGCCATGATGCCTTGGATTGCTAAGAACAAATTGGTTGACCAGACTAAGAACTAAGCAATCATTCAATCAGTAATAAGAAGTTTTCAAAAAGGCTCAGAATAAAGATGATGTATCCACACCCCATTATTGCAAAAGAAGGTTGGCCGTATTTAGCGCTAGTGGGAGTTGTGACTTTGTTCGTCCACTATCTCGGTGGGATTGCATGGTCATGGCCACTGTGGATTATTTTCTTCTTTGTTTTGCAGTTCTTCCGCGACCCGCAGCGTATTGCTGCTTTAGGTCGTGATTTGGTTTTATCACCAGCAGATGGTCGTATTGTGGTTGTTGAAAAAACCAATGATCCATACGCAGGACGTGAAGCGCTCAAGATTAGCGTGTTCATGAACGTATTTAATGTGCACTCCAACCGTAGCTCAGTACATGGTTTGGTAAAAGAGATTCAGTATTTTCCAGGCAAGTTTGTCAATGCTGATTTAGATAAAGCCTCTACTGAGAACGAGCGCAATGCTGTAGTGATCGATGCTAACGGTCAAATTGTGACTCTGGTCCAAGTTGCCGGTTTAATTGCCCGTCGTATTCTTTGCTATATCCATGTTGGTGATCGCCTCAAAGCAGGTGAGCGCTATGGCTTCATTCGCTTCGGCTCGCGGGTAGATGTATATTTACCGTTAACAGCCGAACCTTTGGTGAGTGTTGGCGATAAAGTATTTGCTACAAATACTGCTTTAGCCCGCTTACCAGGTCTTGATTAACCTTTCTGGGATCTTCATTGAGCACATTTCGCCGTCGTGGCCGCATCGATCGTAGTCGCTTAACTCGTACTGCGCGTACCAATGATCAGTGGACAGAGGATCTGGGTGATGGAATTGATTTTGAAGTAGAAGAGCTGCACGAAAAGCCTCGCCCGCGGAGTAAAGGTATTTACTTGCTGCCGAATGCTTTTACTACTGCAGCTTTATTTAGTGGTTTCTTCGCGATCGTCAATGCGATGAACGACCAGTTCCAGGTTGCTGCTATCGCCATTTTTGCTTCTCTTGTTTTGGATGGTATGGATGGTCGCATTGCTCGCATGACCAATACCCAAAGCGCTTTTGGTGAGCAATATGATTCGCTTGCCGATATGGTGTCCTTTGGTGTTGCTCCTGCTTTAGTGGCTTATGAGTGGGCATTAAAAGATTTGGGTAAATGGGGCTGGTTGGCTGCTTTTACATACTGCGCAGGGGCTGCTTTGCGTTTGGCTCGTTTCAATGTGAACACGGGCGTAGTCGATAAAAAGTTTTTCCAAGGTTTGCCAAGCCCAGCTGCTGGTGCACTAATGGCTGGATTTATCTGGTTGGCCGATGATAATAAGATCCCAGTTCGAGACACTGCGATTCCATGGATTACCTTCTTTATTGCTGTCTATGCTGGATTAACGATGGTTTCCAATGCACGTTTTTATAGTGGCAAAGCCTTAGATGTGCGCTATCGCGTGCCATTTGGAGTGATGGTCTTAATGATCTTGACCTTTGTTTTGATTTCCTCAAATCCACCCTTGACCCTATTTGGTTTGTTTGTTGTCTACTCAATCTCTGGTTACGTTATTTGGGCCTGGGAGCGTTTCACTGGGCGCCGTTTTAGCTAATTTGGAATATTTAGGTTATATTTAATCCATGTTCATGAATTTCTCGCCTTTAGCCGGTCTCCTTCTACTAGCACTAAGCCTAAAGCTTGGGGCGGGTAAGGCCTGAGTTGATGAGATCACAGTAATTCATTAACCACCACATACCAGCCCCAGCAAATTGCTGGGGTTTTTTGTTTTTAAGATTGATGTAAAAATTAAGTAGCAGAATAAATAAGAAATATTGAACTGGAGAGTAGTGATGAGCGACAAAATAATCATTTTTGATACCACCTTGCGTGATGGCGAGCAGTCTCCTGGCGCCTCGATGACTAAGGATGAAAAAGTTCGTATTGCCCGCCAATTAGAGCGACTCAAGGTTGACGTGATTGAGGCCGGCTTTGCTGCCAGCTCCGAAGGCGACTTTGCGGCTATCTCTGCGGTTGCCGCTGCTATTAAAGATTCCATCGTGTGTTCATTGGCACGCGCTAACGATAAAGACATCACACGCGCTGCTGATGCACTCAAACCTGCCAATGCAAAACGAATCCATGCATTTTTAGCAACCTCACCATTACATATGGCTGTGAAATTGCGCATGTCTCCTGAGGAGGTCTTGGAGCAAGCAAAACGCTCTATTCGCTTTGCCAGAAACTTGGCCAGTGATATTGAGTTCTCTGCTGAAGATGGCTATCGCTCAGAAATGGATTTCTTGTGCAGAGTAGTGGAGGGTGTCATTAATGAAGGTGCTACCACCATCAACATTCCTGACACTGTTGGTTACGCGATTCCAGAGCTGTACGGAGATTTTATTAAGACCTTGCGTACTCGGGTGCCAAACTCAGATAAAGCAGTGTGGTCCGTGCATTGCCATAACGATTTAGGTATGGCAGTTGCTAACTCCTTGGCTGGTGTCAAGATTGGTGGGGCTCGTCAGATCGAGTGCACCATTAATGGTTTGGGTGAACGTGCTGGTAATACTGCTTTGGAAGAGATCGTGATGTCTTTACGTACTCGCAAGGATTACTTCGATATGGTTTGCGGCATTGATGCCACGCAAATTGTTCCGGCGTCTAAATTGGTTTCTCAGATTACCGGTTTTGTGGTGCAGCCCAATAAAGCAGTAGTTGGTGCAAATGCCTTTGCTCATGCCTCAGGCATCCATCAAGATGGTATTTTAAAAGCCCGTGAGACCTATGAAATCATGCGCGCAGAAGATGTGGGCTGGTCTACCAACAAGATTGTGTTGGGAAAATTGTCTGGGCGCAATGCTTTCAAACAGCGCTTGCAAGAGTTGGGCATCACCTTAGAGGCTGAGGCGGATTTGAATGATGCGTTTGTGCGCTTTAAGGCTTTAGCAGATCAGAAGTCTGAAATCTTTGATGAAGACATTATTGCCATCATGTCAGATTCTGCGGCGGCGGAAGAGGGCGAGCACTATCGCTTTATCTCCATGAGCCAGCACTCTGAAACGGGTGAGCGACCAAAATCACGGATTACTTTTACGGTGGGTGGAAAAGAAGTTACTTCTGAAGCAGAGGGTAATGGCCCAGTGGATGCGAGCTTGAATGCCATTGAGGCAACCGTGAAGAGTGGGGTTGAGCAATTGCTGTATTCAGTCAATGCCATTACTTCGGGAACTCAGTCACAAGGCGAAGTGACTGTTCGTTTAGCTAAAGGTGGACGCATTGTGAATGGTGTTGGTACCGATCCAGACATTATTGCTGCTTCTGCAAAAGCGTATTTATCCGCATTGAATAAGCTGCATGACCCAAGCCAGGCCAAGCTCAATGCGCAGATGACGCCTTAAGATTATTTATTGAGGTCTGTATCTTTGTAGTACTTGGTGCCTTTGCCGGTGATCTCAGCGGCAAGGCCTGAGTCTGTGAGTTGGTACATCAATACTCCAGGTGAAACTGTTACTGCATCCTGGTAAGCGTCACCATTATTTTCATACTTTGCTGATACGGTAGTTTGTCCACCAAAAGTCCAGCCTGAGTTTACAAAATCATTGAGTGCCGCTTGAGTTTGGAATACAAAGATATTCTGAAATGACTTAATGCCCAATCCAATTCCAGCCTGTACTTCAGCCATATCCATGTAGATGGGCTTTTTGGAATCCTTATTGATCACAACCCCAGTGCCAGTTCCACCACCGGCGATGAGTATTTTCATGCCAAAGTTGCTGAAAGTCGCGTAGCCCACAGCCTTTTCAATCGCTTCTTTGGCTTTGGGTTGTACCTTATAAAGGTTTGCTAGGATTTGTTGATTCTTTTTGAGGATATCTTCTCGTTGCTGCGCAACGGTCTTATCTGGTCCAAATATTAAAGGGAGTTGCGCAAAGGAGCTGATCGGAAGAAGGGTTAATACACCATAGGCTAATGTGCGGATGACTTTGGCTCTCATTTCCATTCCTTTGCTTTTATGACAGTAATTTAATAATTGCAGACTTTATACTCTATTTAATTTCTATCGTCACCTTTTAGACCCAATGAACACATTCCTTCGGCTTCTCGTTTTTGCCCCAATCTTTTTCTTGGTGGGGTGTAGCAGTCTAGAGCGCAAGGCTGCAGTGCCAACGCAGGAAATGGGTCAAGCACAGATTGCTGGGCTATCTGGTGTCAGATATATGGTGGCCAGTCAGTCCAGCATTGACCAAATGGCAAAAGATATTCAAGCTGCGCAGCTCAGCAGAAATAACGCCCATCTCAATGCGCCTGCTAACTATTTGTCTTTGTCCGGTGGGGGTGATGACGGCGCTTACGGCGCGGGACTTTTAATTGGCTGGTCAGAGCATGGCGATCGTCCTAACTTCAACTTAGTCACTGGAATTAGCACTGGCGCCTTAATTGCTCCTTTTGCATTTATGGGTAAAGAATATGACCCAGTTCTGCGTCATGTTTATACCCAAATTGGGCCAAAAGATATTTTTATTGAGCGTGGATTTATTTCCGGGATTTTGGGTGATGGCCTTTCTGACACCACACCTCTCTATCAGTTAATCTCTAAATTTGTGGATGAGGGATTCCTCAAAAAAGTTGCCTATGAATACAACGTGAATGGACGTTGGCTCTTAATTGGTACTACCAATTTAGATGCTGGCGTTCCAGTGGTCTGGAATATGGGAAAGATTGCTAGCATTGGCACGCCTGAGTCTTCGGAGCTTTTTAGAAAAATCATGCTGGCCTCGGCATCCATCCCAGGCGCTTTTTCGCCGATGATGTTTGATTTTGAAGTTGCTGGAAAGAGTTTTCAGGAGATGCACGTGGATGGCGGGGCCGTTACTCAAGTATTTTTGTATCCCAGCGCCTTGTCTGAGCGCGCAAAAGAACTCAATTTGAAACTCCAAAAAGTGCGCAATGCCTACATTATTCGCAATGCCCGGTTGGATCCTGAATGGCGCGAAACACAACGGGGCACTTTGAGTATTGTGCAGCGTGCTATCTCTAGCTTGATTCAGACCCAGGGGGTGGGTGATCTGTACCGCATTTATCACACGACACAATTGGATGGCGTGAGCTTTAATCTAGCTTTCATTGGCTCTGATTTCAAATTCCCACATAAAACTGAGTTCGATACCGATTACATGAAGGCTTTATTCGATTACGGCTACAAACAGGGCCTTGCTGGCAAGGAGTGGCAACACTACCCACCTGGATATAAGCAGGGTTTTGATGAGGGTAAGCCTAAAAAATAGGCATTTTCCTTTGGATTCTTAACAATAGCTATATAAATCAATGATTTATATAGATTTTTTGATGCGCGACCCACTTTACAGTCTTATAAGGCTGGAATAGGAAGTTTCGGGTGAATCTGCTACAATTCGAGGGCTTTGATTTATAAAGCTTTTTTGTTTTATTTTGTTAATAACGCACGACACAGATTGGGTGAAAGCTCAGGTGTTCGCAAGTAAGGAGTATTAAAAATGGCAGTTGCTGATATTAAAACGGCGG
>CAIMOW010000042.1 GCA_903843235.1 uncultured beta proteobacterium
CATGCAACTCCAAAGCGGATCGATCGGACGCGATCGCTTGAACGTCGGCCTAGGCCTTACGGGCATGCTCACCAAACAAACCAAAGTGGGTTTGAACATCGTCAACCAATCAGCCCAAAACTGGAATGCCACTGCCATCACAGCGTCGGCAAGGCTTGAGTTTTAGGGAAGTGCATAGACAAACTTTGCGCTGATTAAAGTTTATCAAGGCATGCAGAAAAGAAAACCTCTTGATTACGCGAAAATAGAACATGCCTAAATATAAACACATACTTTTGTTTTTTCTATGCAGTAGTTTTTTGGTCTGTGCAAATGCTGCACAGACAAACCCGACCGATTTAGCCGTGGAGTTTCAAGAAACAGTTTTTCCAAATTTACAACCTCCTTCAGAAGTAATCACTGCTTATGCTAAAGCTCTTGAAGAGAGTTTGCGCAATTCAAGCATTCAGCTAGATTCTGCACAGTATGTCATTCTGGTTGATCGTAATCCGAATGTTCAGGCAGAAATGATTTTTTGGGGCGATGCAAATAATGGGTGGGTGTTGATTGGTGCTACCCCCGTCTCTACTGGAATGCCTGGAACTTTTGATCATTTTTTAACTCCCATGGGATTATTTACCCATTCTCTTGATAATCCCGATTTTCGGTCTGAGGGCACCAAAAATGAATCTAGTTTTAGGGGGTATGGCATTAAAGGAATGCGAGTCTATGACTTTGGGTGGGTTAATGAACCTCGGGGGTGGGGTGATAAACAGATGGCTGTGATGAGGCTTCAAATGCACGCTACCGATCCCGACCTAGCAGAAAATCTCTTGGGAATCCCAAGATCTAAGGGCTGTATTCGTATTCCTGCCAGCATGAATGAGTTTATCGATCGCTATGGCTTATTAGATGCCGACTATGATGCGGCAATCAAAAAAGGGAGTCATTTCTGGGTGTTGCGTCATGATCGAAACCCAACCAATACGCCTGGGCGCTATCTTATGGTGATTAATTCTGACTTAAAGACAAGACCTAGCTGGGCAGTGGTACCGAAAAGCAAGAAATAGCTTTATTTGTTTTATTAGTTCGGCCTCAGCCAACATGGGAGGGTTAAATACCAACCGCTGCTTCTAGATGTTTTTAGTTGAGACTGTCTCCTAAAGATCTACCACTACCTGCTGACGTTTAGGATAAAGACAGCTCTTTATCCTAAAGCAGACTGATGAAAAGTAGGCGCTGCTTAATGCTTTATTGCCGCTCATAAACAATTCTGCCGCCGACGATAGTCTTATCGACTCGCACATCTTTTAAACTCTCTTTTGGTATTTGAAAGATATTTTTAGAGAGTACTGTCATATCAGCGTACTTCCCAACTTCAATACTACCTTTTACTTTTTCTTCGCCAACCGCTTTAGCTGGCCAGATGGTCCACATTCTTAAAGCATCGCGAACAGAAATGGCTTCCTGAGGTTCAAAGATACCCTTATCTGACTGTCTAGTGACGCTTGCATACATTGCTTTAAATGGGTCAATATTACCCAAGTAAATACCAGTCATATCCGTGCCAGCCGCGGGCTCTAGTCCAGCCTTGATCATACTTCGAAATTTAAATCCTGTTTCAGTGCGCTTTACACCCATATTTTCATAGTCCGCATTAACCAATTCCAATAGCCAAATAGGCTGTACGGAGATGTGCAAACCATCCTTTTTCATTTTTTTAGCGCGATGTAATTGCTCATCAGAAAGTTGAAACATTCCAAAATGTTCAATACGCTTAATTGTGGTGGAATGACTGGAGTTAATGACGTGTTGATAGGCATTTAAGCCTATATCTGTTGCGGCATCACCCGAGCAGTGAAGCATCGCAATTTTCTGATTTTGATTGGCTAGTTTTGTAAAGCCATTAGCATTACTTTGGGTGGTGACTAGAGTGCCTTTATTGCCGGGGGGATCTGTATCCAGGTTTCCAACGTAGGGCTCATACATAAAGCCTGTTCTGCAATCATTTTCCCCATCGACCCAAGCTTTAACGCCAAAGAAACGATAGTAAGCAGCATTCGCTTCTTTTGGCATTTCCAATGAACTGAAATTTACAGGCAGTCCTTGCCCATTAGGTTCAGCCCACACTGATACGGAATAACGAATATTGGGTTTAGTGACTGATTTAGAAACCGATTGCAACACAGGGAGCGCTCCTGCAGGCGTGATGGCTAGTACAGATGTAAAACCACTTTGGTTCCACAATTTGGCTATTTCTGTCGAATAGTACCGAGCAATTTCAGCAGGTTTTGGAGCTGCTGGTATATCTCCCTGACCATCGGTAATAACGCCGGTTGGGATGCCATCTTTATCTAGCAATACGCCACCACCATGGGGTAACTTAGTCACACCTTTAGTCGCCCCTAGTTTTTGTAATGCTACTGAATTAGCAATCGCCATATGGGTGCCGTTGGCAACCACCACAGGGTTATTAGGAGCAATCAAATCTAATTCACTTTTGGTGGGCACGCGCTTTTCTACGAATTTATTTTCACTGGCTGAGACGCAAGCTACATATACCCATTGATCCCTTGGAGTAACTTTGATTCGCTCAGCTAGATTTTGTAATGCTTGTTTAACAGAAGGAGTATCTGGATAGCGGGCATCTACCCAATCCTCCTTCATCCAAATGGTTTCCATTGGATGGGTATGCCCATCAATTAATCCAGGCACAACAAATTGCTGATTGAGGTCGATAACTTTAGTGCTAGATCCGATATAACCTTTGATATTTTGGTTGGAGCCTACGGCAATGAATTTTTCATTCTTAATAGCTACGGCATTTGCGTGTGATTGAGTGTTATTCAGGGTCTCAATTTGACCGTTAATGAAGATGGTATCCGCATGTTCTTTGGAGTAAATATGGGTGCTAAAGCTGACGATAAAAGCTGAAAATACTATGACGGCAAGAAGTTGATTTTTTGGATTTTTACGCATAACTGAAAGATGTCCTGATTGTTCACCTTTAGTGATTTAACCAGCAATTAATTTCAACCAATTGATGTAAATCAAGGTA
>CAIMOW010000043.1 GCA_903843235.1 uncultured beta proteobacterium
ACAAGCGTTCAGCCTCTTTCTAAGAGGGCTCGCATAAATCATGGCAAGCACAAAAGAGATACGATCAAAGATCAAGAGCGTGCAAAACACGCGCAAGATCACGAAGGCAATGGAAATGGTCGCCGCATCCAAGATGCGTCGTGCCCAGGAGCGCATGCGTAATGCGCGCCCCTATGCTGAAAAAATTCGTGAGATTGTTGCCAACCTTTCTAAAGCAAATCCTGAGTTCCGCCCTGCTTACATGGCTACTCGCGAGGTTAAGAAAGTTGGCACTATCGTGGTTACAACAGACAAGGGCCTATGCGGCGGTTTAAATACTAACGTCTTGCGTCTGATTACAAACCAAGTGCGCGATCTGCAAGAAAAAAATGTAGAAATTGCGTACACCGCAATTGGCTCAAAAGGCCTGCAATTTTTGAATCGCTCAAAAGCAAAATTAATTTCTCATATAACCCATATTGGTGACACACCACATATGGACGTTTTGATTGGTGCGATTGTTGCCCAATTAGAGGCGTTTGAGCGCGGCGAGATTGATGCTGTTTATTTGGCATATACCCGCTTTGTTAATGCGATGAAACAAGAGCCTATTTTAGAAAAACTCTTGCCTTTAGAGTCAACTGCTTTAGAGCCAGAAGGAAAAAAAGGCCCATCTTGGGATTACATTTACGAACCTGATGCAGAGTCCATTTTGAATGGCTTGCTCAAGCGTTATGTTGAGGCGATGATTTATCAGTCTGTTGCTGAAAATATGGCTTCCGAGCAATCTGCACGCATGGTCTCAATGAAGGCTGCTTCAGATAATGCGAAGAATGTGATTGGCGAATTGCAACTGGAATACAACAAAACACGACAAGCTGCTATTACCAAAGAGTTGTCAGAGATTGTTGGCGGAGCAGCTGCTGTTTAAGCGGCCAGCGTTTAGGAATACGAAAGAATTCAGGAATTAAAAGCGGAGAAATGCGATGAGTAATGGAAATATTGTGCAGTGTATTGGTCCAGTGGTGGATATTCAGTTTCCACGCGATAAAATGCCAAACATTTATGATGCATTGACATTAGTTGATAGCGGTGAAAAATCATTTGCTGAAAAAGGCTTGACCTTCGAAGTTCAGCAACAGATCGGCGACGGCGTAGTACGCGCGATTGCTATGGGTGCAAGCGATGGTTTGCGTCGTGGCATGGAAGTGAAATCTACAGGAAAGCCAATTTCCGTTCCTGTTGGACCAGCAACACTAGGACGAATCATGGACGTTTTGGGTCGCCCAATTGATGATGCGGGCCCAATCGCAACCGAAGAGCGTCGCGCTATTCACCAGCCAGCGCCTAAGTTTGATGAACTTTCTCCTTCCGTTGACTTGCTCGAAACCGGTATTAAGGTTATTGACTTAGTTTGCCCATTCGCTAAAGGCGGTAAGGTTGGCTTGTTCGGCGGTGCGGGTGTTGGTAAGACTGTGAACATGATGGAATTGATTAACAACATCGCTAAGCAACACGCTGGTTTATCAGTGTTTGCAGGTGTTGGTGAGCGTACTCGTGAAGGTAATGACTTCTATCATGAGATGAAAGAATCAAACGTTATCGACAAAGTGGCGATGGTGTTTGGTCAGATGAATGAACCTCCTGGCAACCGTTTGCGCGTTGCGTTGACGGGTTTGACAATGGCCGAAGCGTTCCGTGACGAAGGCCGTGACATTTTGTTCTTCGTTGACAACATCTACCGCTACACATTGGCAGGTACCGAAGTTTCTGCATTACTCGGTCGTATGCCATCTGCTGTGGGTTACCAGCCTACATTGGCTGAGGAGATGGGTAAGTTGCAAGAGCGTATTACTTCAACTAAGACAGGTTCCGTTACTTCCATTCAGGCTGTTTACGTTCCTGCGGATGACTTGACCGATCCATCACCAGCGACAACCTTCTTGCATTTGGACTCTACAGTTGTGTTGTCACGTGACATTGCTGCTTTGGGTATTTATCCAGCGGTTGATCCACTTGATTCAACTAGCCGTCAGCTTGATCCACAAGTGGTTGGTCAGGAGCACTATGACGTAGCTCGTGATGTACAGATGACATTACAACGCTATAAAGAATTGCGCGACATTATTGCGATTTTGGGTATGGATGAATTGTCTCCAGAAGACAAATTGGCTGTATCACGTGCACGTAAGATTCAACGTTTCTTGTCCCAGCCATTTCACGTTGCTGAAGTATTTACTGGATCACCAGGTAAATACGTCACATTGAAAGAAACCATTCGTGGATTCAAGATGATTTGTAGCGGCGAGTTAGACCACTTGCCTGAGCAAGCGTTCTACATGGTGGGTTCAATTGATGAAGCCATCGAGAAAGCCAAGAAGCTTTAATCGAATTCATCTAGGGAAATTATGTCAACCATTTACGTCGACGTAGTCAGTGCCGAAAAATCTATTTTCAGCGGGGAAGCCAAGTTTGTTGCGCTTCCCGGAGAAAGTGGAGAGCTCGGTATTTTGCACGGCCACACGCCTTTAATTACGCGCATCCGCCCAGGTTCAGTACGCATTGAAAAGGCTGATGGTGATGAAGAGTTTGTTTTCGTTGCTGGTGGGTATTTGGAGGTTCAGCCTGATCGTGTCACAGTTTTAGCAGATACCGCTATTCGTGGCCATGATTTGGATGAGGCCAAAGCCACTGAAGCTAAGAAGCGTGCTGAAGAAGCAATGCAAAACCGTGGCACCGACTTTGATTTGGCATTAGCTCAATCTGAGTTTGCGATGGCAGCGGCACAATTGGCTGCAATTGCTCGCTTCCGTCGTAAAAAGTAGAAGCCGGCCATCTCCTTGCTGTTAAACGACCGGTTTATAAAAGCCTGCTTGGGTGAAGCGGTTGATCAAACACCGCTTTGGCTCATGCGCCAAGCCGGGCGCTATCTCCCCGAATACAATGCAACAAGGGCAAGAGCTGGAAGTTTTCTCGGGCTCGCTAAAAATCCTGCATATGCAACCGAAGTAACCCTACAGCCTTTAGACCGCTATCCACTGGATGCGGCCATCTTATTTTCAGATATTTTGACCATTCCAGATGCGATGGGATTGGGCTTGAAATTTACAGCCGGAGAAGGCCCTAGTTTTGAGCACCCTTTACGCACAGAAGATGCTGTAAAGAAATTACGCGCAGCTGACATGTCTCAGTTGCAATATGTTTTCGACGCGGTTTCAGAAATCCGTAAAGCACTGATTCAGGATGGCAACCAACGCGTTCCATTGATTGGTTTCTCAGGAAGCCCATGGACATTGGCCTGTTACATGATTGATGGATCAGGCTCTGATGATTTTCGTCACGCTAAAACAATGATGTTTAGCAGACCAGATTTGTTGCAACATATTTTGGATATCAATGTTGAATCAGTCGCAACCTATTTAACGGAGCAAGTAAAGGCAGGCGCACAAGCTTTGATGATTTTTGACACTTGGGGTGGTTTACTCCCAGACGGTTGGTATCAAAAAATGTCTTTAGCCACCATGCAAAAAGTGATCGCACGCTTACCTCGTGAGCATGAGGGTAAAAAAATTCCCGTCATTATGTTTACCAAAGGGGGTGGCATTTGGCTAAACGATATGGCGCAAGTTGGCGCTGATGTTATTGCGCTTGATTGGACGATGTCATTAAGTCGTGCGAGAAAGCAATTGCTAGATATTAATAAGCCATTGTCTCTTCAGGGCAATCTTGATCCCCTTATTTTGTTTTCCGAACCGCAGCAGATTGCCAAAGCAGCAAACGCCATATTAGAGGATCTCGCTCAGGCGCCGACCCTCAAAGCAGGCCTTCATCCGCTTGATGGCCACATTTTTAATTTAGGCCATGGAATTTCTCAATTCACCCCACCCGAGAGCGTAAGCGCTCTGGCAGAGTCGGTAATAAAAACCTCCAAAGCTCTTAGATCTAAGCAATAAATCAAAGTAATTGCTAACTTAGTCTGAGTTATTGACGAAAGTTATGCACAGTTATGGGATTAGAGCAAAATTCAGTGGGATTGAAGACAATGATCATTATTCACTTTTACAAGTTGTTCTAAATAATTGATTTAAATGATATATTTTGAATATGCCTTAAAAATAGGCAACATCAATATGCTGATAAATTAAGTTCAAAATCAACATGATCGAATGATATCCACAGACTTATCCACAGGCTAACCAGAAAATAGAAGTAAATAATGTCTAACCCCATAGTCGTCCAAGTAGTCGTAGATAAGCCCTTACCGCAGGGCTTTGACTATTTATGGGACGCTAAAAAGCTAGGCTGCATGCCGGCGCTTGGGCAGATTGTTGAATTGCCATTTGGAGGGGGAAAAGAAGTTGGGGTAGTAATAAATGTAAGTAATCACTCTCAATATGAATACAATAAATTAAAAGCTGTTGAAAAAATAGCCCCCTTACCTCTATTAGATGGGGCGCTATTAAAATTAATGAACTTTGCAAGTCAGTATTACGTACATACGCTTGGCGAAACCATTATGCCGAGCATACCTAAGATGTGGCGAAAGTCAGAGGACTGGGAAAAAATCCCTAAAAAATTAGAAAGCGCTGCGAAGAAAAAAGCAAAAGAAAAAAATAGTGAGTTCGTAGAGGGATACATCACTGCAGATCAATTAAATCAAGAACAATCCATTGCATTGCATTCCTTAATAGAAGTAGCAAAAGAACAAAAAAATGGCTTCCGGGCAATTTTGATGCAAGGGCAAACTGGAAGTGGAAAGACGGCAGTATTTTTGAATTGGCTTGCACACATTTTGCAAGATGAGGCAGCTCAAGTATTGTTGCTCGTGCCTGAAATTAATTTGACACCACAATTAGAGCGTAGGGTGCGCGCATATTTCCCAAATGAAATATTAGCCGTATTGCATAGTGGGGTGACAGAAAAACAGAGAGGCGTTGCTTGGTATGAGGCAATGACAGGGAGGGCGCGCATCATATTAGGTACGCGCTTAGCGGCCTTAACCCCTATCCCAAACTTAAGCGCGATCGTAGTGGATGAGGAGCATGATCCATCATACAAACAGCAGGAGGGTACAAGATACTCCGCGAGAGACTTGGCCATATGGCGAGCCCATGATCAGAAAATTCCAATTTTGCTTTCTTCTGCAACACCGTCATTAGAAACTTGGATGGCAGCAAAGGCTGGTCGATATGAATACCTTCGTCTTGATCGGCGAGCTCAAGGCGCTCTTTTGCCAACAGTGCATCTTGTGAACTCACGAGATCCTCAAAACCAATTTAGCCCTGGTGATAGGAGCGGCCAAAAGACCAAAAGCTTAATTACTAAAACATTGGCTAATGCGATTAGTAAAAATCTGGAAGTTGGTAAGCAGAGCTTGATCTTGATTAATCGCAGAGGGTATGCGCCCGTGTTTAGCTGTAATGCTTGCACTTGGTTATCAGTATGCACCCAATGCTCATCGCATATGGTTATACATAAAGCAGGAGCATTGGGTAAAAAATCAGTATTAAGTTGTCATCATTGTGGGCTTGTTAAGCCTATACCAAGCTTTTGCCCAGATTGTGGAAATGCAGACCTTAAAACCTTGGGACAGGGAACTCAGAAGTTAGAGGATGCGATAGAGGAGATGTGGCCGAACGCAAGAGTGCTTCGTGTTGACACGGACTCCAGTAGAAAAAGTAAAGGCGCAGAAACACTCTTTCAAGAAATACATGACGGGAAAGTAGATATCGTCGTTGGTACCCAAATGATTGCCAAGGGGCACGATTATCAGAATATTGGCTTGGTGGCTGTGCTCGATGCGGATAGCAGATTGTATTCGCCCGACTTTAGAGCTGCAGAAAGATTATTTGCCCAGTTGGTTCAAGTGGCAGGGCGCGCTGGAAGGTCTGGTACGAATGGACAAGGAGGTGGCGATATTTATATCGAAACACAATATCCAGAAGCGGCGGTCTACCAGTATTTATTGCGACATGACGTCGATGGATTTTTATCCCACACTGCTAGAGAAAGAGAAGAAGCACAACTACCGCCCTACTCTTATCAAGGACTGATTCATGCAGAAGGAAAAACTTTAGATAAGGCTATTCACTTTTTAAGTAGCCTTAAGGTGCGCCTAAAAAACAAAGGATTGCTTAGTAAAGAGTTGCGCATCTATGATCCGGTGCCAAAGGCCGTAATGCGGGTAGCGGGATCGGAGCGGGCTCAATTGGTCGTTGAATCCGAAAATCGGAAGCTATTGCAAGAAGTGCTCGAGGTAATTAATCAGGATTTGCGTAGCGATTCTCAAGGGCGCATTAGTAAAACATCACGCATCCGCTGGCTAATCGAGCGTGACCCAATTGCAATCTAATAGATTAGGCGCCTGCAGTAGAGTTGTACTGATCTAAGCCCATTAAATTTTCTAACTCGAATGCAAGACCTGCATCCGATGTAGGCTTTATTTTAAAAAGCCAAACAGAGTATGGCTTTTCATTAACATGCTCAGGCGCCAAATCAACTTCCTCATTGAGGGCTACAATTTCACCGCTGACTGGCGCATGAATGTCACTTGCGGCCTTAACTGACTCAATCACAGCGATTGCTTCACCTTGCTTCACCTGCTGCCCTATTTTTGGTGCCTGAAAAAACATCACATCACCCAAGGCTTCTTGCGCATGATTGCTGATGCCAACCCAGATGAGTCCATCGCTCTCAAGGTCAGCCCATTCATGAGTTTGTGCAAATTTAAATGTATCTTGAGTATTCATGTTTTATCCTTTGAAGATATTCTATCTGTACTGCCATAAACTAGCTTTTTATCTATACAAACGCTTTAGCTATATGCCCATTAAATTAAAAATTGTTCCAGTAACCCCCTTCCAGCAAAATTGCTCAATCTTAGTTTGCCAAGAAACTGGAGATGCGGCAATCGTAGACCCCGGTGGCGATATCGATAAAATTCTAGATGGCGTTAAGCAGATGGGTGGAACGGTAAAAAAAATTTTGCTGACTCATGGTCATCTTGATCATTGCGCGGCAGCAAAAGATTTGGCTGATCAGCTGAATGTTCCGATTGAGGGCCCACAAATTGAGGAGCGTTTTTGGATTGATCAGCTACCAGAGCAAACAGTGCGCTTTGGTTTTGGTCACGCAAAAGTTTTTGAACCAACGCGTTGGTTAAATGATGGTGATCATGTGTGGCTTGGAAATGTTGACTTAGAAGTTTTGCATTGTCCAGGACATACGCCGGGACATGTAGTGTTCTTTGATAAAGAAGATCGTTTAGCTTTAGTGGGGGATGTGCTCTTCGCAGGCTCGATTGGAAGAACAGATTTCCCTCGTGGTAATCACGCAGATTTAATCAATGCGATTAGAGCGAAATTATGGCCACTTGGTGATGATGTGCGCTTTGTACCGGGACATGGCCCGATGTCTACTTTTGGTAAGGAGCGCCAAACAAATCCCTACGTTGGGGATGATGCTTAAGTCATTACTGCGTGAAGCAAAAACATGAATTAGGTTTTTGCTGAACCAGTGCGATGTGTGCGGTTGTACAGACAGCTAGCGCAAATCCAGCGCTGCTTACGATTGCTTGTTGGGATCCATGTGCCGCCTTCAAGACGCTTTTCGCGACTGCAAGAAGAGCAAAATTTCAGGCTCTGGGAAGTGTCTTGGGTAGCAGCTGGAGTCGAGGTAGTCATGGGCAATCCGGGTAATCCAAATCTAAACAGAAGATCTATTTTACCCGTTTTGTCCCACCGGGGCTGGGGTTAGGACAACTCTGACTGAATCAGCCGTTTTATTCCCATCAAAATCAAGCCAGGCTTTGTTTTCAAAGTCGTAGAGCTTGCATTTGCGGGCAGTATCAAAATACCAGGTCCAGGAGAACTTTTGGACAAAAATACGCGCTGGAAGGATGGTTTCCAGGGTATTTTGGGCCTCTTGGAGGCGATACAGGGGAACACTCATGTCAACGTGATGGGCTGTGTGTTCCATGATGTGGTGCATCAGGGAGCCCCAAATCCAGTTAAAAGTGAGGTGCACGGTGGTCGATACGAAAGGCTGGGCGCGTAGCCACTCAGATTTCTTGTCATACCAAGAAACAGAGGGGTGTGTGTGATGAACGTAGACGACAAAGCCGATCATGCCGTTCCAAAATAGGAATGGCACAGCAAAGCCAGTAAGCAGACCAATGCAGATGGATTGACCGGTTGCCAGCGCACCGGCGACTAAACAGGCGATCCAGATGATGGCAAAGCCAGTGACTAGGAGGTTGTCTTTAAGGAAGATTGGACGATTACCAGGTTTATTTTTGGCGTTTGGGAAGTACTCACGTCTCCACCATATTTCAATTAAATAATAGAAAACAGGGCCCCAGCCACTTCGGTAAAGGCGCTCAAGGCCCTTTCGCCATGTGGGCAAGGCATCAAATTCTGTTTTGGATAAAGGCGCCCAGACGAAATCAAAACCTTTAAGATTGGTTTGGCCATGGTGAACCACGTTATGACCTACATCCCAGAGGCTGTATGGGGTCAGCGACGGCAGAAAGGCAATTCGACCCAAAACTTTGTTCAATTCACGATTTGGGGTGAAGCTTTGGTGGCAGGCATCATGACCAAGAATGAAGATGCGACCAGTCACAAAACCTGCAATCAGGCCAAATATAATTTTTAGTAGGACGCTTTCTACAAAAACGGTACCAGCGATACAGCCAAGCCATAAAGCGGCATCAATTGCCAAAAGTAATAGTGCGCGACCAGTTTCGCCTTGAGCCATTGGAACAAGCCAACTGCGGATGATTTTTCGGTGCGGTAATGGCGCATCTGGCGCCAAAGGATTAGTAATGGATGGCTCGGAGAGCGCTGTATTTAGAGGATTGGACACGATAAGAATCAATAAGTTAGCTGCAAATGATAGCGGTTTTTGCATTTTGTCGCATGACGTAGGTCAAAAACCCTTTGCTTTTGGTGCAGCCGGCAGGAATCCAACCTGGGCGAAAGAAAACTCAAGTTGGTAGATGTCGCTCGTGAGACTGGCTTGCATCGGAACACCATCACCCTGCTTTACGATGAAACTGCTGCAAGGGTCGATTTAGATGCAATTAGTAAGCTATGCAAATTTTTCGATTGCA
>CAIMOW010000044.1 GCA_903843235.1 uncultured beta proteobacterium
ATTGAGAGCTGACGCACCTTGAAACACCAATTACCCCACTTTTTCACACTTCCTCCCACTTTAGAGGATCAATATAAGAGGGTCAAGTGTTTTAAGGGCTTTTTTTAGGAATTTCTCTAGTGATTACAATCACTTAGCGTCATGTGTTAAGAAAATGGTGATATCAAAATTACTACTTGAAACAAGAGCTTGGAAAATATACTTAAGAATAGATCTTAGCTATTTACCCCAATAATGGGTAAATATACTGTATTAAAGAACAGTATATTAATTTTGGCATTACCCCAACGAGAATCAAAAATCAGATTTTGTAGGCGCTCGTTGTCATGACCTTGGATACCAGCTTCATCATCTGCTGAACGGGGTTGGGTAACGACACTCCGCCAGCTCGCACAGCAGCCTGCCCATGCTCAATTTCATCCAGGCGCATTTGATCAACAATTGCACGCGAACGGTGATCATTTTGGGGTAATTTTTCCAAGTGACTTTCGAGATGATTTTCTACTTGCTTTTCTGTTTCAGCAACAAATCCTAAACTCCACTTATCGCCCGCTAAGCCAGCAATCATACCAATTGCGAAGGATCCAGCATACCAAAATGGATTGAGGTAACTTGTATGAGAACCGAGCTCATGTAAGCGTGTTTCGCACCAAGCTAGATGATCCATTTCCTCTTGCCCAGAATGATGCAGTATCTCCTGAATCTCTGGATTTCTAGCGAATAATTTTTGTGATTGATACAGTGCCTGAGCACAAACTTCACCAACATGGTTTACCCGCATTAAGCCGGCAGCATGCTGTCGCTCGAAAGACTCCAAAACCACTTCAGAGCTCACATCCGCACTCGGGGTTTGCCGGTGCGCATTTGCACCGCCAACGACCGACCGAAGAGCGGTATCAAACTCAATAATAAAGCGATCTAATAGTGTCATTTCTACGCAAAAGCTTAAATGAGAACTTCAGCTTTGCAATTCTTCTTTGTCTTTAATCCAAGCTCAGCCAATAGGGCACGGTCTTGCTCTGCCTCAGGATTGCCGGTAGTGAGTAGTTGCTCACCATAGAAAATAGAGTTAGCACCAGCCAAAAAGCACATAGCTTGAACCGACCTTCCAAGCTCTTGGCGACCGGCCGATAAACGTACCCTAGCTTGCGGCATCGTAATGCGCGCAATCGCAATCGTTCTCACAAATTCGAGAGGGTCCATTGGCTTCTGATCAGCCAAAGGGGTGCCAGCAACGGGCACTAAATGATTGATGGGAACTGATTCTGGGTAAGGGCTCAAATTTGCCAATTGGGCTAAGAATGCTGACCGCTGTTCACGCGACTCACCCATACCCACAATACCGCCACAGCAAACCGACATACCGGCTGCGCGGACATTGGACAGTGTGTCTAAGCGCTCTTGATAACCCCTTGTTGAAATAACCGAACGATAAAAATCTTCGCTGGTATCTAGGTTATGGTTATAGAAGTCCAGACCCGCTTCCTGAAGAGCCTCGGCCTGATCGGCCTCCAACATGCCCAATGTGGCACAGGTCTCTAAACCCAGAGCTTTTACGCCCTTAATCATGGCCGTCACTTTTTCAATATCACGGTCTTTAGGCTCGCGCCAAGCCGCACCCATGCAAAAACGGTTGGAGCCGGCAGCTTTAGCCGCTTTAGCAGCCTCCAGCACCTCATCCAACTCCATCAACTTACTCGCCTTGACTTCTGTGTCATAACGCGCAGCTTGAGGGCAATACCCACAATCCTCCGGACAACCACCGGTCTTAATGGATAAGAGGGTTGCTAATTCCACATCGCCCTCAGGGAAGTTGGCACGATGTGTCTCTTGGGCCTTAAATATCAAATCATTGAATGGCAAGTCAAATAGAGCCTCAATCTGGGCTACCGTCCAGGCGCCAGAAGCATTTACCTCTCTGTGTAAATCTGCCTTAGATTTGACATGGGTAAGGGGTTTTTCAGTACTTTGTACGTCCAACATGGGTAAATTCCAGAAAATAAATCAAATCAAGTCATAAACATAACAGATGGAAGCTTAAATTAGGAAAAACTAGTGGTCAAATATCAATGATGAAAAAGAAGGTTATTCCTGATGTAAATCAAAACCACTGGGTTGAAAGAAGCTTGGAGGCAGTTTGGCACCCCTGCACCCAGATGAAGCATCATGAATCTTTTCCGCTCATTGCTATTACTCATGGCAAAGGACCTTGGCTCTATGACGACAAAGGTAATGCCTTCTTAGATTCCATTAGCTCCTGGTGGACCAACTTATTTGGCCATTCCAATCCCCGCATCAATCAAGCGATTTGTAGCCAATTAGAAAAAATTGAGCACGTGATGCTTGCGGGCTTTACCCACCCTCCCGTTATCGAGCTCTCTGAAAAGCTCTCTGCTCTTACAAAGGGTAATTTAGGGCATGCTTTTTACGCATCTGATGGTGCATCTGCTGTAGAAATTGCTTTGAAGATGAGCCACCACTTTTGGCAACTCAATAACAAACCAAATAAGAAAAAGTTTGTTTGTCTGGAAAATGGTTACCACGGAGAAACGCTTGGTGCGCTGGCTGTAACAGATGTTGCTATTTTTCGAGATGCATACGGATCCCTCTTGCAAGACGTATTTACCATCACATCACCAGACGCTCGCAAGGCGAAGCCTGGTGAAAGTGCTGAGGATGTTGCCAAGCAAGCTGCCACAGAACTTGAAAAACTGTTTAAACAAGAACATCAAAATATTGCTGCCATCATTGTTGAGCCGCTGGTTCAATGTGCAGGGCAGATGGCAATGTACTCACCAGAATATTTGCGGCAAGTCAGAATGCTTTGTGATCACTATGACATTCACCTCATCGCGGATGAGATTGCTGTTGGCTGCGGACGCAGTGGTAAATTTTTTGCCTGTGAGCACGCTGGGATCTGGCCAGACTTTCTGACGCTATCCAAAGGCATTAGCGGCGGCTATCTTCCGCTCTCGCTTTGCCTCACTACGGAAAAAATGTATCGCGCCTTCTATAGCGATCAAATAAAACAGGGCTTCCTCCATTCACATTCCTACACAGGCAATCCTCTAGCGTGTTCAGCAGCTCTAGCTTGCCTAGAAATATTTGAAACAGAAAATATTCTCGAAAAGAATCTGATTCAGGCGCAAGAGCTCGCCAGCGCATTTTCCTGGGCTAAAACAGATGCACGTATTGAACATTGGCGTCAGCAAGGGATGATCTTGGCATTTGATATCACCAATGAATCACTTAAGAATCCAAGCTCATTCCCTCGTAAAATGTTTTCTGCAAGCTTAGATGAAGGTGTACTCATTCGCCCTATTGGCAATACTGTCTATGTAATGCCCCCTTACATTCTTTCTTCCGCTGAAACCCTGCAAATGGGCGAAGCAGTACAGCGTGCATTGAATAAGGCGCTCGCATGAAAAAACCATTTCATGCTTTGAACATGGCAGAAGAACAGCTTACCGTGCTTGATGAGCAATTACTCAAACGCAGACTTCGCGTTACCGAGTCGCCCTGTGATACCGAAGCAATCGTTGATCAGCGCAAGCTCCATGCCTTTTGTAGCAACGATTACCTTGGCCTAGCCAATCACCCAGAGTTAATTCAGGCCTTAGCAGAGGGTGCAAATCTATATGGTGTCGGTAGTGGTGCATCACACCTGATCAGCGGACATAATATTGCGCATGCTTTGCTAGAAAAAAAATTAGCCTCCTGTCAAAGCAAACACATCCCTAATGCGGGTGCGCTATTTTTTAGCACAGGCTATCTTGCAAATCTCACTGCCATTACAGGATTAGTAAAACTTGCAAAGCCAGGCGAGGCAAGCATTTACTCTGCTAATCTCAATCACGCATCGATTATTGATGGCGTTCGCTTAGCAAGCATTCAGTCCAATACCTCAGTCGCACTATTTGATCATCAACAATTAGAAACACTCGTAGAGGTACTGCAGAAAGATACAAAGCCTCTCAAGCTCATCATCACCGATGGGGTCTTTAGCATGGATGGTGATATCGCCCCAATCAAAGGGCTAGTAAAAATTGCAGAGCAATACGATGCACTACTCTTAGTAGATGATGCCCATGGTTTTGGTGTCCTTGGCGAACTAGGGCATGGGATTTTGGAGCAATTTGATATTACGTCAGAGCGCATCATCTATGTCGGAACCCTTGGTAAAGCTGCTGGGGTGAGTGGTGCATTCGTTTGCGCACAAGCTCCCTTTATTGACTGGCTCATCCAAAAAGGTCGCCCCTATATTTATAGCACAGCTACGCCACCAGCCATTGCTCATGCTTTACTGAAAAGTCTTGCCATCATTGAAAGCAAAGAGGGTAAATCTCGGCGTCGTCAACTAAATCAACTCATTACTCATTGGCAAAATGAAATGCATTTTTCTGATTGGAAAAAAGTAGATTCGCGCACACCAATCCAGCCAGTCATTCTTGGCAGCAATGCCAATGCCTTAGCAGCAGCCAAATTATTAGATGAAATGGGCTACTGGATTCCGGCAATTAGGCCGCCAACAGTTCCGGCAGGGAGTGCTCGTCTGCGCATTACTTTTTCAGCGAATCACAGTATTGAAGATTTGAAGGATCTGATTCAGGCTTTGCAAAAAATTGAACAGCAAGTGCAAGTGAGGCAATTGTCTTGAGTGCTTACAATCAATCTTCTGGGTTCTTTGTCATAGGCACCGATACTGAGGTTGGCAAAACCTTAGTCAGCGGCGCCTTAATTCTGAAGCTAAGAGAATCGGGGATCAATGCTGTTGGTTTTAAACCGGTTGTGGCCGGAACCTATAGAAGTCCAGATGGACGCGAATTAAATGAAGATCTAGAAACATTGAGACTTGCTTCAGGCCTTGGACGTGATGACATTCGTTTATGCCCTTATATCTTGAGCATCCCTGTGGCTCCGCATCTTGTAGCGCAAGCGCAAGGTATTGACATCAATATTGCAGTCATCCTTCAAGCCTTTCATAACATCTCGGCATCATTTGACTCAGTAGTTGTGGAAGGGGCCGGCGGATTTCTAGTACCCATCAATGGAACGGAAGATTTAGGGGATGCGGCAAAAGCAATCGGCTTGCCGATCATCCTAGTGGTGGGTATGCGTTTGGGATGCATTAATCACGCGCTTTTAACTTATGAAGCTTTGAAAACACGCAATCTTCAAGTGCTAGGCTGGATTGCCAATGCGCTTTCAGAAGAAATGCCCCTATTGCAGGAAAATATCCAAACACTCAAGGATCGCATCAACGCACCCCTTCTTGGAGTCATTCCACCTCTGCCAATAGCCCTTCAAAAGCAAGTAAATGAACCTTACTCGTTACATGCGCTTAAGTTTGCTGCGGAGCATATAAAGCTGCCCTGATGCAGTTGAACCAAATAAGTGCAGCCCCATGTGGTTTCAGATAAGATAAACATATGCGATTACTCCCAGAAATCGTCGATTCCACTGCAGCAATTCAAGAAATACGGCGCAATATCCATGCCCACCCAGAATTGCGCTTTGAAGAGAATCGCACGTCCGATCTTGTTGCCGAAGCACTTTCTAGCTGGGGTATTACTGTTTTCCGCGGAATGGGGAAGACTGGAGTTGTGGGCCGTCTAGACGGAGATCTTGGTCCCGGTAAGATGGTAGGGTTGCGCGCCGACATGGACGCACTCCCCCTCCAAGAGCACAACAATTTCGCGCACACCTCCGTTAACCCTGGAAAAATGCACGCCTGTGGCCACGATGGCCATACCGCAATGCTCTTAGGTGCCGCTCAATATTTATCAAACCATAGGGACTTTAAAGGCACTGTCATTTTTATTTTCCAGCCAGCTGAAGAAGGTGGCGCTGGCGCAAAAGAAATGATTAATGATGGGCTCTTTAAACAATTTCCTTGCGATGCTGTTTTTGGTTTACACAATTGGCCCGGCCTTGCCGAGGGTCATTTTGGAGTAACGGCTGGTCCAATGATGGCTTCGAGCAATGCATTTGAAATCGTCATTCGTGGAAAAGGTGGTCACGCAGCATTACCGCACAATAGCGCGGATCCAGTGTTAGCAGGCACTCAAGTCGTGCAAGCTTTGCAAAGCATCATTACTCGCAATAAACGCCCCGTTGATGCCGCCGTGTTATCCGTGACGCAATTCCATGCGGGTGAAACAAGCAATGTGATTCCCGACAGCGCCTTTATCGGAGGAACCGTTCGCACCTTTACCTTAGAAGTACTCGATCTGATCGAGCAGCGCCTGAGAGAGATTTCTCATAACGTAGCAAGTGCGTTTGATTGCCAAGCAGAAATTACTTTTTCCAGAAACTATCCACCGCTCATCAATCATGACAATGAAGTCGAGTTTGCTAGCAAGGTGATGGGTGAGCTTGTGGGAGAACAAAACGTCAACACCGCGATCGATCCTACGATGGGTGCTGAAGACTTTGCTTTCTTCTTGCTTGAAAAACCTGGTTGCTATGTATTCTTAGGCAATGGAGACGGTGATCATCGCTCGGTCGGACATGGCATGGGACCATGCCACCTCCACAACCCATCATATGACTTCAATGATGCCCTCATCCCAGTAGGCGTGAACTATTGGGTCAAACTAGCCCAACGCTACCTTGAAGATTAATTCAGAAATTTACTGAGAATCTTCCTATAAAGGCAGTAATACCCACATCCTGCCATTTTGTTTCATACGACCAGCCATTTCTGCTGCAGTATCCCCAGAACCCCAATAGTAATCAGCTCTGACGGCTCCCACAATGGCGCTACCAGTGTCCTGCGCCATCACTAGCTTTTGCAATGGTTGATTGCTGAGTGGTCTGGTTGTGGCTAAAAAGACTGGTGCGCCCAATGGGAGAGACCTCAGGTCAATCGCGATACTTCGTTCACCGCTCAGAGGTACGCCAAGCGCACCGTTGGGACCGAGCTCCGCACTGACATTACCTGGCAACTCTTTAAAGAAAACAAAGCGGGGGTTGGCATTCAACATTTCATCTACACGACTGGGGTTGCGTTTTGCCCATTGAGAAATGCCTTGCATCGTTGCTTCGCTACGTGTGATCTCTTTACGATCCAACAACCATTGGGCAAAAGATTTGAATGGTTGATCATTTGTGCCAGCAAACCCTAAACGCAAAACACGTCCATCCTCAAGACGAATTTTTCCAGAGCCCTGTATTTGCATAAAGGCTGCTGCAACAGGGTCTTGTACCCACGCTAATTCCTGTCCCCTCAAGGCGCCTGAGCTCATGAGCTCAGCACGAGTCGGCGCTGGAGCTGGCTTAGCGTTTCGCCAAGCTTTTGGATAGGCGTACAAGGGAACTGTATAAGCACTGGTGTGCGTCAGAGAGCCATTCATCACGGGCTCGTAATAACCTGTAACTAAACCCGCTTCACTGCCACTCGAGCTACTACGCACTTCATAAGCCTGAAAATAATTCTCAAAATATCGTCTGATAGCGCGTCCATCTCTTGGGGAAACATTACTTGCTTGGGCGCATACCTCTCGCCAATTGACTTCACTACCGCGCTTTCGCAAAGCATCACAACTTTTAAGCCATGCTGGCCAAGCCTGAGTGAGTTCATCTTCTTGCCATCCTGGCAAAGCTTGCCACGAGACGGCAGTAAAACTAGCAATGGGAGAGTTATATGGGGTAGCAGAAGCACCACTGGATCGGGAACTAGATCTGCCCGTGGGTGGTGTCGAACAGCCTGCCAGCAGAGCAGTAAGCAAGAGAGCGAATACACTAAAGCAAGCCAATCGCTTTGCAACTATTTGGAAGTTAAGAATCATGATCACCAATTTACTCGATGAATACCCAATGCTGCTCTTTGTCTTGGAGGCGGCGATTGCTTTAGGTCTGCTGTTATTTATCGTACTTTGGACTGGTGGCGGTAAAAAGTAAGCCGTTTATGCCACTAGAACCTCTAGTGGAGGGTTCTAGGCATCACTAGTGCGAATTCTGGGATTGGGGCCTGAAAAAACTGAGCATCCTCAGTTACACAGAAATACTCCCCCCGCATAGTCCCTGCCGGAGTGGGCAAAGTGGCCCAACTGGTGTACTCAAAATGCTCCCCAGCGCGCAACAGGGGTTGCTGACCAACCACCCCAAGACCCCGCACCTCCTGCACATCATTATCCCCGTCGGTAATGAACCAATGTCGAGCAATGAGCTGAACACTAGCCGTCCCGGTATTGCGAATGATGACCGTATAAGCAAAGGCAAATTGGCTGTTATCGGGCTCAGATTGCTCTGGCAGATACTGGGCTTTGACCGTAATAGTGATTTCGTGGGGATTCATGCTCGAATTCTGCTCCATCCAGGAGTCAACTGCAAGCTAGAATCTAGGGATGGATAGCCAGAAATCACCCCAATTTGTTATCGCCCCCTCTATTTTGTCCGCCGACTTTGCCTACCTAGGTAAAGAAGTTCAGGACGTCCTAGCGGCTGGAGCCGATTGGATTCACTTTGACGTGATGGATAACCACTACGTACCTAACCTGACGATTGGCCCTTTAGTCTGTGAGGCAATTCGTCCTCATGCTATCAAAAATGGTAAGCCAGCGATGATTGATGTTCACCTCATGGTGGAACCTGTAGATCGCATCGTTCCTGATTTTGCAAAAGCAGGCGCCAACCTGATTAGCTTTCATCCAGAGGCAAGTCCTCACGTCAACCGCACCATCAACCTGATTCGAGATCAAGGCTGTCAAGCTGGTCTCGTACTCAACCCTGCGACGCCATTAGATTACTTAGATCACACGCTGGAATTGCTGGATCTGGTGTTGCTCATGTCAGTCAACCCTGGCTTTGGCGGTCAATCATTTATCCCGAGTACTCTGAATAAGATTGCTCAAGTTCGTGCACGCCTAGACCGCCATCAAGCAGAGACCGGCCGTCACATTCGGCTTGAAGTTGACGGTGGAATCAAGGTAGACAACATTGCAGATGTTGCCAAAGCAGGTGCAGATACCTTTGTTGCTGGCTCAGCCATTTTTGGGAAAGAGAATTACGCCGCAGTCATTGAAGCAATGCGCACAGAATTAGGAAAGTCAGGAAAAGCCTAATGCAGCGCGAAGAATTTAATGCCCTAGCTAAGCAGGGTTTCAATCGCATTCCTCTGGTGAAAGAGGTGTTGGCTGACCTAGAGACGCCTCTCTCCCTGTATATGAAATTAACCCAGGAATTCGGCAAGAAGAATACCTATCTCTTGGAATCTGTTTTAGGTGGCGAACGCTTTGGTCGCTTCTCTTTTGTTGGCTTGCCAGCCAAAACCTTATTGAGAACTGCCGGCACACCTGATGCACCTTTAACCGAGGTGGTTACAGATGGCAAAGTAGTTGAAAGCAATCAAGATAATCCCCTTGATTTTGTAGATGCTTATTTCAAACGTTTCAAGGTTGCACTCCAGCTAGGGCTGCCCCGCTTTTGCGGTGGACTTGCTGGTTACTTTGGCTATGACACCGTTCGGTACATTGAATCTCGCTTAGCCAAGCACAGTCTTCCCGATGAATTAGGCGTTCCTGACATTCAACTGATGCTAACCGAAGAGTTGGCAGTGATCGACAACGTGGCTGGAAGAATTTATTTAATTGTTTATGCCGACCCAAGCCAAGACGGTAGCTTTGAAAAGGCTCAGGCTAGATTAAAGGAATTGCTTGCATGCTTGAGTAAGCCCGTCAGCATTCCAAGTTCTAGGGCTAGCACCAAGACTGAGCTCATTCGCAAATTTAAAGCAGAAGATTTTGAGAATGCTGTTCGCAAAACTAAAGAATATATTTTGGCTGGCGATTGCATGCAAGTAGTCATTGGTCAGCGTATCAGCAAACCTTTCACTGACTCTCCATTGGCGCTGTACAGAGCCTTGCGTTCGCTAAACCCATCCCCTTATATGTACTTTTATGATTTTGGTGACCTGCAAGTGGTTGGCTCTTCACCAGAAATTTTGGTACGTCAAGAAAAACGGGATTCTGAAAAAATTGTGACGATTCGCCCATTAGCTGGCACACGTCCACGTGGCGCAAATCCAGAAGAAGATGAGCGTCTTGCCAAAGAATTACTGGCCGATCCAAAAGAAATTGCTGAGCACGTCATGTTAATTGACCTTGCCCGCAATGATGTTGGCCGAATTGCTAAGACCGGTACAGTCAAAGTAACTGACTCTATGTCGATAGAAAAATATTCACACGTTCAACATATTGTTAGCTCGGTTGAGGGTGAGTTGCTCGACAATATGAGCAATATGGATGTCTTAAGGGCAACCTTTCCTGCCGGCACTTTATCCGGCGCCCCAAAAATTCGGGCAATGGAAATTATTGATGAAATGGAAATTGTGAAGCGGGGAGTTTATGGCGGCGCCGTAGGCTATCTCTCATTTTCAGGAGACATGGATGTGGCGATTGCAATCCGCACTGGTGTCATACGCGATGGTATGTTGCATTCACAAGCGGGCGCTGGGGTTGTAGCAGACTCTGATCCGACCGCAGAATGGAAAGAAACCGAAGCCAAAGCACGTGCTGTATTGCTTGCTGCTGATTTAGTGCAAGGAGGACTCGATGCTCCTCATGATTGATAACTACGATTCGTTTACTTATAACTTGGTTCAGTACTTTGCTGAACTTGGAGAAGAAGTAAAAGTATTTCGGAACGACGAGATTGCAGTAGCAGACATCGCCAAACTCAAACCCGCTCGTATTTGTATTTCACCAGGACCATGCAGTCCTGCTGAAGCGGGCATTTCTGTTGAGACAATCAAGCGCTATGCAGGTCAAATTCCGATCTTGGGAGTTTGTCTAGGACACCAAGCGATTGGTGAAGCTTTTGGTGGAAAAATTGTGCGCGCTCAGAAAGTCATGCATGGCAAAACTGATAGCATTCACCATACTGGTGTTGGTGTCTTTAAGGATATCCCCAACCCATTTACAGTAACGCGCTACCATTCCCTGGCTATTGAAAAGAGTAGCATTCCTACGGCATTAGAAATTACCGCCACGTCTTCTGATGGTGAAATCATGGGAGTCCGTCATCGCGAATTTGCAGTTGAGGGAGTGCAATTCCATCCAGAATCGATTCTGTCTGAACATGGACATGCGCTTTTGAAGAATTTTTTGCAGTCCAAATAAATCTAAAGTATTTAAAGAGCGCTATGACTATTACCCCTCAAGAAGCATTGCAACGTTGCATAGAACATCGCGAACTATTTCATGATGAGATGACTGCGATGATGCGACTCATCATGAGCGGTGAAATGCCTCCAACGATGGTGGCTGGTCTATTGGTTGCACTACGCACGAAAAAAGAAACCGTTGGTGAAATTGCAGCAGCTGCTCAAGTGATGCGTGAGTTTGCAACACCAGTTCATGTGGAAGATAGAGCGCATTTGGTTGATGTTGTGGGCACCGGGGGTGATGGGGCCCACACCTTCAATATCTCTACTGCGGCAATGTTTGTTGCGGCAGCAGCTGGTGCAAAAATTGCCAAGCATGGCAATCGTAGTGTCAGTAGTAAATCTGGCAGTGCAGATGTTCTAGAAGCGCTTGGTGTCAATCTTGCTCTCTCAGCAGAACAAGTCGCCGACTGTATTACCAATGCGGGTGCTGGCTTTATGTTTGCACCCAACCACCACCCCGCTATGAAAAATGTTGTCCCGATTCGCAAAGAACTCGGCGTGCGCACTATTTTCAATATTCTGGGCCCCCTCACCAACCCTGCAGATGCACAACACATCTTGATGGGAGTCTTCCATCCTGATCTCGTCGGCATTCAGGCACGAGTATTGCAAGCTCTAAATATGAAACATGCTTTGGTGGTGTATGGTCGCGACGGTCTAGATGAGATCTCACTAGAGGGCCCTACCCTAGTTGGAGAACTCCAAGACGGCGTAGTGCGTGAATATGAGATTCATCCAAAAGACTTTGGACTGGCTACTGCGCCAACCAATAGCTTTAAAGTTGCCAACGCTGAAGAGTCTAAACAAATTATTTTGGATGTACTCAATCAGAAAGCTGGTCCTGCCAGCGATATAGTCTGTCTTAATGCTGGCGCAGTGTTATATGTTGCCGATCTATGTAAAGATATTGGCTCCGGTATCGTCATGGCGAAGGCAGCCATCGAAAGTGGTGCTGCCCTTAAAAAACTAGATGCCTTTGTGGCAGCCACCAACACCAATTAGTCTATTTTTTAATACATGAGCGATATTCTCAACAAAATTGTTGCTACCAAAAAGATTGAGGTAGCTAACAATTCAAAGCGCATCTCGCTTGCTAACTATCGTGAACAAGCTGAAGCTAATAATCAAGATGCCGCATTAAAACCACGTGGGTTTATTCGTGCCATAGAGCAAAAAATTGCATCTGGCAAGGCTGGCGTCATCACCGAAATCAAGAAAGCAAGTCCTAGCAAAGGAATCTTGCGTCAAGATTTCCAGCCGGAGTCCATTGCCCGCTCGTATGAAAAATATGGCGCAGCTTGTTTATCCGTCTTAACTGACAGTGATTACTTTCAGGGTTGCAATGCCTATCTTCAGGAGGCACGTGGCGCCTGTAGCATTCCCGTTTTGCGAAAAGACTTTACTGTCGATTCCTATCAAATCTATGAAGCGCGTGCGATTGGTGCGGATGCCATTCTATTGATTGTTGCCGCGCTTGAACTTAAGCAAATGCAAGATTTAGAGGCATGCGCTCATGAATTAGGCTTAGATGTTTTGGTTGAAGTACACAATGCTCAAGAATTAGAACAAGCGCTTGAATTAAAAACTGCGCTGCTGGGCATTAATAACCGTAATCTTAAGACCTTCGAGGTGACACTGCAGACCACACTTTCACTATTGCCGATGGTGCCAAATACTAAGACGCTAGTGACGGAATCTGGAATCATGAATCGCGCAGATGTTCAACTGATGCGTGATCACCATATCAATGGCTTTTTGGTTGGGGAGGCCTTTATGCGTGCCCAAGATCCAGGGCTAGCATTAAGTGAGTTGTTTTCTTAAAGCGCTATTGCTCTAGTCTTCTTCAGTAAGTTCAAGCCGTACTTGATGACAACAATCAACAAAATCGTTCCAAGAACGTCCCCAACAAACATGACGAAAAAATGATTCAGGGTACCGGCGTCATTTAAGTCTCTGACTTGGTACCACCACTGATGCAGTCCTGAGCTGAGTGCTGCATAAATCAAGATACATAAAATGAGTTTTGGGAAATTGAGATCACTAAGGTCTGCTGCTATGCGCACATTAGAGACCACAAATACCCTAGCCATATAGGGCGCAAACCCTGAAATCAATCCGACCCCTAGGCAAGTAGTGAGGTCGTGAGGAAAGTTACCAAACCAGCAAATCAGAAATGAGGCTGCGACAATACCAATAGCACCAGGCAGCGCAAATACTAGAGTTAAAAATAAACGCAAGCCTGCAGGCAGATAAATCCAATTTACCCCTAAACCGAACGCTAGGCTGCTAGTCAGCCAGTCGTTTAGATAAAAGAGAATGCCATACGAGATCGCGCTGATTAAAAATGCTGAAGAGAATTCGGATAATTTCTTGGCCATATATAGAGTATGGTTTAATTTTAGAAAGTCCGTACAAGTTGCAAACAAGTGATTATGAGATATAGAATGATTGCTTATTCAAGTAATTGGCCCTAAGGCTAATATTTAAGACGACCAAATGCCCGCTAATAAACCATCCTCCTATCTACGCTTCTTAAATTTACTCGACGCGATCAATCGCATAAACCCAGGAAAAAAGCTTGACTCCACAGAAGAGAGCCTCCTCAATAAGATCGTCTTAGCCTCTGTTGCAAAACAATCCATCTTGGTTGGTGATTTGATCTCTCTATCCGATCTTGGCTCGCAAGCGACGCTCCATGGGCGACTGAAGAACCTCAGCGCGATGGGTTATATCAAAATGGCTGCCAATGAAGATGGTCGCAAGAAACAAGTGCTACCTACTAAAATTGCCCTCAAGCGCTATGAAGAAATCTCAAAATGTTTAGAAAAAGCAGTTAAAGCGGCTTAGTTCTTTCCTGGTCAATGTATTGCCAACGCAAAAAAAGCCCTTAGGTAAGGGCTTTTTCTTTCACTACGGAAGCTAATTAGACGTTAAAGAGGAAATTCAGGACGTCACCATCCTTAACAACATACTCCTTACCTTCTGCGCGCATCTTTCCAGCCTCTTTAGCGCCTGCTTCGCCCTTGAACTGAATAAAGTCTTCATAGGAAATCGTTTGGGCACGAATAAAGCCACGCTCAAAGTCGGTATGAATCACGCCGGCAGCCTGAGGAGCGGTATCCCCCTTGTGAATCGTCCAAGCGCGGACCTCTTTCACACCAGCGGTAAAGTAGGTCTGTAGGCCCAAGAGGTTGTAACCCGCACGAATCACACGATCCAAGCCCGGTTCTTCCATGCCTAAATCTGTCAAAAATTCAAGCTTATCAGCGTCATCTAAATCAGCAATTTCCGCCTCTATCGCAGCGCATACTGCGACTACTGGAGCACCTTCTAGGGCGGCGTGTTGCTGAACTGCTTCCAGATGGGGGTTATTGCTAAATCCATCTTCTTTGACGTTAGCTACATACATCGCTGGCTTTGCGGTAATTAAACACAGCGGCTTCAGAATGAGCTTTTCATCATCGGTCAATGTCATGCTGCGCACTGGTGCAGCAGTATCTAAATGAGCCTGAACCTTAGTGAGAACTGCTACCAAAGCCGCAGCCTCTTTGTCATTGCCTGACTTGGCCGCCTTAGTTGAACGGTTTAATGTCTTTTCAACAGTAGCCAGGTCAGATAAGGCCAGCTCGGTATCAATCACTCCAATATCCGCAATTGGGTCGATCTTGCCAGCCACGTGAATCACGTTCGCATCTTCAAAACAGCGCACCACATGGGTAATCGCATCTGTTTCACGAATATTCGCTAAAAATTGATTTCCGAGACCTTCGCCCTTGGAGGCGCCCGCTACTAGGCCAGCGATATCAACGAACTCGACAGCTGCAGGGAGCACACGCTCTGGATTCACAATCTCAGCCAAACCGGCCAGACGAGGATCAGGGACCTCAACCACACCAACATTAGGCTCGATCGTGCAGAAAGGATAGTTTTCCGCCGCGATTCCAGCCTTGGTAAGCGCGTTAAAGAGGGTAGATTTGCCGACGTTAGGCAGGCCGACGATGCCACATTTCACAGACATAGCGCTATTGTAAGGGCTTGGTTTCGATATCATCGAGATATGTCAAAAGCTAGCCACCATTCCCCCTTTCATACCCTAGGCAATAACGCCACAATTCGCACGGTAGATGTTGTCGTTATTGGAGGAGGTATTGCTGGGAAAGCATGTGCCCTAGGGCTTGCGCAACTCGGGCTACAAACTATTGAGATTGCCCCCGATTTAGGCAATCCACTGCCATCTCCCGCAGGGCCACAGTGGGGCCAAAGAATCTATGCCCTCTCACCTAGCACTCAAAAATTACTGGCCCACTTGCAAATTTGGGATGCTCTGGACCACTCTCGCTTACAAGCCGTTCGGGATATGCGAATTTTTGGTGACCGCGGTGAGCAGGCCGATCAACTTCACCTTTCTGCTTTCGAAGCAGGCACGCCTCAACTGGCTTGGATTGGCGAATCGAACCTCATCGAACATACTTTGGACCAAGCGGCACGTTTCCAAAATAAATTAGAGCAAATTGCCGATACAGTAAAAAAACTTGAAACCGATGTGGACGGAGTAACGCTTCAACTAGAAAATCATTCGCCCGTAAGAGCCTTACTGGTGGTTGCAGCAGATGGCGCCAACTCCCCCACTCGTGCCAGCATTGGAATTACTACAAGCGAAGAAAGTTATTCGCAAAGCGCAGTGGTTGCTAATTGGGGCTGCACTAAAGCTCACCTTGAAACTGCTTATCAATGGTTTTTGCCCGGTGGAGATATTGTGGCCATGTTGCCACTTCCAAATAAACAAGTTTCAATGGTGTGGTCTACCTCCCCCGAAAATGCCTCCGATCTCCTCAGTCTTACACAATCTGACTGGGATAAAAAATTGGGGCTGATTGCAGATGGTGCAGTGACGAAACACCTTGGAGCGCTCACCCTGAATTCAGCTCCAGCTGCTTTTCCATTAAGGAAAATTCGTGCAGCACGCTTTATTGGCCCTGATCACAATCCAAAGTTCGCCCTCATTGGTGATGCTGCGCATGTCATGCATCCACTAGCTGGACAGGGCCTTAACTTAGGTCTGCGAGATGTCGCTACTCTCTTGAATATATTAAGTAAACGAGAATCCTTCAGGACTCCAAATGATTTAGTGCTGCTACGTCGCTATGAACGTCAGCGTCAGGGTGACACCAGTGCTTTACTGTGGGTAACAGATCGCCTGAAGAAATTATTTTCTGGCTCGAGCAATACCGAACGTCAGTTACGTAACTTTGGCTTAGGATTGGTTAATCGTAGCCATTTCATTAAGCGGCGACTCATTGAGCGCGCCCTAGGAGACATTGATTTTGAATAAATTTATAGCAACCATTATTGTTGGTTGCGTCTCTTTCTTTGCTATGCAGCTCGTTTATGCGCAAGCAGAGCAGCAAGTCAAAACCGATTTACAAAAAAAGTTGGGTGCCACTGTAAAGATCAAAAGTGTATTGGCCTCACCACTGAATGGAATCTACGAAGTCCAAGTTGGTAATGATGTCTTTTATACCGATGCCAAAAGTCAATATCTCATTCAAGGCGAGATTATTGAATTAGCGACAGGCAAGAACATTACCGAGCAAAGACAAAATGACCTGAACCGAATTAAATGGAGCGACTTGCCCCAAGCAAATGCAATGAAGCAAGTTCGCGGCAATGGAGCTAGACAACTTGCGGTCTTCTCGGATCCCAACTGTGGTTACTGCAAGCGCCTTGAAAAATCAATGCAGCAACTAGATAACGTCACCATCTATACCTATCTCATTCCAATCCTTGGTCCTGACTCAGCTCAAAAAGCCAAACAAATCTGGTGCTCTAATGATCCAGCAAGGATCTACATTGACTGGATGGTAAATGGTACAGCCCTTAGTGGGAAGACTGACTGTACAACTCCCGTAGATAAAAACATGGCTCTTGCCAAAACTTACGGCATCACCGGAACCCCTACGCTGTTTTTTACTGACGGCAGTCGCTTCCCAGGAGCAGTTCAAATCAGCGATCTTGAAAAGAAGCTCGCAACACTGAAGTAACTCACTAAGAGCGCTATTGATATGAGCCCTGCAAGCAATTCCGATTTACCAGCCATTCAATATACGATTTGGCCTGCAGATCTTCATGGTCATCGCTTTCAGGTCAAGCTGCACATTGAAAATCCTAATGCTCATGGGCAAGTGCTACAGATGCCAGCCTGGATACCTGGTAGCTATTTAATTCGGGACTTCAGTAAACAAATTGAATCTATTGAAGCTTACGCAGTTGGTACTCACTATAAATCCCTTGCTCTTGAGCGCATTGATAACGATCACTGGCGCCTACCAAAGGTTAATGGGCCTGTAGAAATTCTGACAACGGTCTATGCATTTGATTCTTCTGTTCGTGCAGCTTATCTCGATAGCGAGCGAGGCTTCTTTAATGCGAGTAGCTTATGTTTGGCCGTTAAGGGTCAAGTGCATCTACCTTGCGCTTTAGCTATTGCGGTACCAAAAGCAGCCTCAGCCGATCATTGGACTATTCAAACAACGCTGCAATCAGCTAAAACAGATGAGCGTGGCTTTGGTTTTTATCTCGCAAAAAATTATGATGACCTGTTGGATCATCCAGTAGCTATGGGTGAATTCCAGATCATTGCATGGCAATCAAACGGTGTGTCCCACGCTATGGCAATTCAAGGCTGCTTACATTCAGTGGATACGCAGCGTCTGGCCAACGATCTTCATGCTATTTGCACATCAACCATTAATCTTTTTGAACCCACCAGCAAAAAAGCGCCTTTTAAGAACTATCTATTCTTAGTAAATGCCGTGCTATCTGGATATGGCGGCCTTGAACATCGCAACAGCACCGCCCTACTATGTCGCCGAGATCAGATTCCACAAAAGAATGTGATGCTTGATGAAACCAGCTACCGAGAATTTCTAGGGTTATGCAGTCATGAATATTTCCATGCCTGGCTGGTCAAACGCATTCAACCTAAAACCTTTCAACCCTATCAACTCGATCGCAGAAACCATACACGCTTGCTCTGGCTCTTTGAAGGCTTCACAAGTTATTACGACGACTTACAACTCTTTCGCAGCAAGCGCATCGATCTGAAGACCTACCTCAAGCTAGTAGCCAATAATTGGAACGGCATCTTACGCGGCCCTGGAAGAGAAAAGCAAAGTTTGGCTGATAGCTCCTTTGATTCTTGGACCAAATATTACCAAGCTGATGAGAACACTCCCAATGCCGTGGTCAGCTATTACGGCAAAGGTGCTCTCCTAGCCCTAGGTCTTGATCTGAAGATTCGTGAGTTCTCCAAGAATCGGCAATCTCTTGATGACTTGATGCGCCTCATTTGGCAAAAACATGGCATCACTCTCGATGGCATTGCCGAAGATGGCTTAGATGTATTAATGCATGAATTACTGGGATCTGGTTTTAATAAAACTTGGAATGCATTCAAATCTCGCTACATCTTTGGAGTGGAAGATATTCCCGTGCAAAAATGGTTCGACTCTCGTTTTATTAAAGTCCAGAGCAAAGTCCACTCTCAAACTGAAAACATCAAATTACAATTTGGCATGCGACATACCGATGCTAATGGTTGGCTAAAAGTAAGCCATGTCTTAAACGGCGGAGCAGCTCAAGCAGCGGGACTGGCCCCCGGGGATCTTCTTGCCAGCATCAATGGACAGCGCATCACCCCAGCACGCTGGGAAAAGATTTTAGGCGGTCTTACTGAGGATCAGGCAATCATCATTTGCTTTTATCGGGATGATCTAGAACACGAGTGCATGACTTTCTTACATAAAGAACAGGCGCCAGTGCAATATCAACTCGAACCTGCTCAATAAATTTTTTACCTGCTTCTTTAATGCACAATTTTTCTAAAGACGATATCCCCCAGGATTGGCGTGAATTACTAGAGGATTACTTCGAGACTGCCCAGTGGCATCAACTGCAGAAAAATTTGCAAGCAGAGCTTGATCTTCACTCTGAACATATCCGTCCAGAGCCCGAACACTTTTTCAAAGCGCTACAGCTCACCCCCTTAGACTCAGTACGCGTTGTGATTATTGGCCAAGACCCTTATCACTCTCCAGGCCTTGCACAAGGCTTAGCATTTTCTATTCCGGCAGATATCCCTACAAACTCACGCGAGTTTCCGAGCTCGCTTCGCAATATCAGCAAAGCGTTGGCGCTAGAAGGTTTTGGGAATTTATCCAACGGCGACTTGCGCAACTGGGCCAAGCAAGGCGTTCTCCTTCTGAATACCGCTCTGAGCGTAAGGCTTGGTGAAGCCGGAAGCCACACAGGCCTAGGGTGGCAATTCTTGATTGATAGATTGATTGCGGCCCTTGCAGAGGTGAAACCCAATTTAGTCTGGATGCTTTGGGGTGGACACGCGCAATCTAAATTACCTCTCATAGAATCCGGCACCAATCAGCTGATTTTGCAATCCTCGCATCCCTCAGGTTTGGGGGTCTACAAAACCAGTAAGCCATTTTTGCAACCAGGAGGGGTCGCAAGCTGTGGACACTTCACCAAGACCAATGAGTGGCTCAGACAACACAGTAAAGCCGAGATTCAGTGGATTAATGACTCCTTAACTACGGGTCAGCAAATAGGCCTATTCAATTTAAGAGATTAAACAAATTTGTTACATGTAACAGTTAATCATGATAGAATGTTACATGTAACAAATTTATCAGAGGGTGAAAATGTCTTCAAATACAGCATTAAGGGTCCAAAAGCATAGGCTTTCCTTAAAAGAAGCCGGATTACGCCCTATTCAACTCTGGGTTCCAGATACTAGATCAACAAGCTTTGCTCATGAGTGCCGCCGACAATCAGGCTTGGCGGCGGCGGCAGATCGCCTAGATGTACAACTAATGTCTATCCTGGATGAAGCCTTAAACGATCTAGACAACGAATGAAGCGTGGCAATTTAGTAACCATTGCAATGCAAGGTGATTTTGGAAAGCCAAGGCCCGCCCTTGTCATTCAATCTAGCATCTTTAACGAAACGCATGCAACTACCACCGTTTTACTTCTCTCAAGCGAATTAATTGATGCCCCACTCTTTCGATTGGACGTTTTCCCCAATACGCAAAACGGCTTAACTAAACCATGCCAGATTCAAGTAGACAAAATTATGTCTATTCGATCAGAGAAGATTGGGAAGAAAATCGGCGAACTTGATGATGCTAATTTATTGCGGGTAAATCGTGCACTTGCCGTTTGGCTTGGCTTGGCTTAACTCAATTATCTAGATGCAGCGGCATAAAGACAGCCAGCTAAACACGAAACAATAATGGCGCTGAGCCACTCCAACATTTGACCTGCTTGAAAAGAATTGCTGTACTGGCCTAGATATGAGGCGGCAAAGGCAGCGAGGAAACCGATGAATCCTGCTGTGAGAAGCTTTTGAAGGCCTTTCTGGCGTGTCTTAGCGCGTGGGTACAACCCCCAAGCGCATGCCCCTGAAAAACCGCCAATCACCAGAAAAGCCAAAAAACCCATTCCCACCCCCATTGATGCTGTCATCAAATCTATAATCACGATTATGAAGTTGTTGACACTCGGCATCAATCATCACACAGCGCCGGTCGCCATTCGGGAAAAAGTCGCCTTTGACCCTGAATTTCTCCAGGAAGCGTTGCACGATCTTCGCCAACATTTAGTTGGCGCGAATCATGCTGGGCTCCCAGAAGCCACGATTTTGTCCACCTGCAACCGCACTGAGGTTTACTGTGCCGCCAATGATCCCGATGCTGAAAATATCTTGCATGAAGTCACCTTTGATTGGCTGGCCAAAACTCAGAAATTAGCTCCAAGCAGTCTTCAGCCTCACATCTATTCATTGCCACAATCCGATGCCGTACGCCATGCCTTTAGAGTAGCCTGTGGCTTAGATTCGATGGTGATTGGGGAAACCCAAATTCTGGGTCAAATGAAAGATGCTGTACGTACCGCAAATGACGCGGGTGTTTTAGGTACTTATCTCAATCAGCTGTTTCAGAAAACATTTTCTGTCGCAAAAGAAGTACGCGGTTCTACCGAGATTGGAGCACATTCGATCTCCATGGCGGCTGCTTCGGTTCGTTTGGCTGAACGTGTCTTTGGGTCTATTTCGGACCAACGTGTTTTATTCATTGGTGCAGGTGAAATGATTTCTCTGTGTGCCACTCACTTTGTCGCACATAAGCCAAAATCGGTTGCTATTGCAAATCGCAGTAGTGAACGCGGCCAAGAGTTAGCCGACTCTATTGCCAAT
>CAIMOW010000045.1 GCA_903843235.1 uncultured beta proteobacterium
GGTTTCTTTGTACTCTTGATACACGTTGTCACGCATTTCATGACAGGTAGTACAGAAAGCCAAAGTATTGGTTGCTTCCAATCCTGTATTAAATGCACCCCAGAACAAAATACCCGAAATAAAAGCAACGGAGAAAATGGCAAGGATTGAATACTTGGCGCTAGGCTTCTTGACGAAGGCCCAAAACCGCTTCAATGCACCAGGTTGTTTATTTACCATATTTAATCCGTTCTTTTATTTAAAATCATTCCGAAAATATCAATCAAAGCTATATGTGTAGCCAACAGTAATGACATTAACGTTATAACTACCTGAATTTTGATTCGTTGGCATCACGCTAGTTGGGTTCGTGTTGTATTGCAAACCGTTATAGTACGGGTCAGTACTGACTAAACGTTGATAGAGATATTGCACTCCAATCTTAGAACTTTTATCAACCTTATAGACCGCACCAAGCCTGATTGCAGCCAAATCATTACGAACAGCAGGAGGTGCACCAAATCCCCCAGTATTGGCGGCTGAACTATAAAGTGATGTTCCAGCTCCAACAAAAGAATAGCTACCTGGAGTGGTGTTATAAAAAGTTTGCCCTAAAGAGTAGGTTAGATCCCCACTGAGATTCAACTTACCAGACATCAAGCCGCCATGTTTAAGTGCTAATCCAAAGGTAGTGTCATGATTTTGTAAACTATTATTCCAAGTTCCCGATGTTATAGAATAGTTTGCAGTTTGTGGGGGGGGATAAACACCACTAGCACTATAGATATAACTTGATAAATTTCTTTGACTATTTTGCTGAACTGCATAAGCAGTAAGAGAGCCCTCTTCGGCGTACTGATAAGCGCTATCTAAACTGAGATTCCATGCTGTACCATTTTGTACACCATAAGTTGAATCTGGGTAAGTGGCATAAGTATATTTTCCACTCAAACCAAAAGAAAGATCATCGGTAGCGCGCCAATTTGCCCGCCCTTTGACTGCTTGTTGATTTCTAGATGCCTCAAAAAATGGCTGAAATCCAACATAATCTCCACCATTTTGGCCTGGATACATCGTTCTAACGCCGATCGGCAAACCATAAGCATTATTTACGTTGATGTTATTTGACGCAGAAACATCCATGGCCGAAATCGCATCTTGATTCGTCGTAGTTTTGCGAATGTCATAAATATAGTTCAACTTAACATCGACTGTGTCACTTGCTTTTAATTTATAACCGGCATTGAGAACATTTGAGCGGCTATAGTTTGCGGTAACACAATCAGCACCGGCTGGATAGGTATATGGGATATTAGGTCCTGCGGTGGGTGCAGCTCCATTAGTAAGCTGGTAAGTGCCTGTTGCATACTGGTTACACCAACGAGCGGTTTGAAGATTGGTGTAGTTCAAGCTGGCTTTTTGATCCCTAGTGATCTTATATTCACCGCCTAAATCAATCTGGGAGTTCCGAAAACTTAAAGGAGTACTTGGACTGTATGGCGCACTAGACCCATTAGTAGCTGCAGCAATCTGATTAAAACTATACAAATTAGATTGACTTAAATTATTACGTTCATCAAATTTATAGGAGGCCAAAAGGCTTAAATCTTTAACAGATTTATCCGTTACTTTTAAATCAACATGGGATGTATTAACCAACCCATTAAATGCTGAAGTAGGGAAAACACCCGTCATCATGTAAGGGTCATAGCCTGTCGCAGAGTTTTGCGTATTTCTACCAAAAGATAGATTTCCAGCCAACTTAGTAACATTTGAGAAATCGTAACCACCCCCCAGATTAAGCTGCTGAAGCTGATTACTAGGCGCAGTACTCATCGTTTGCGTCGGCATTGTTCCAACCCAAGTCTGAAAATTTACCCCCTGATATGCATCTCTGAAGAATGATCCAAAATATGATCCTGATAAACGCGCTTTTTCACCCTGCCAATTCAGCGCTGCACTAACAGTATCCGTTTGATAGTTGGTAGGATTTGGCAGAATAGAGACTTTTTCGCCTGATCCTGCGCCACCTAAAGCAGCAGAAGCAAAACCCATTAACTTAGCACCAGTCTGATCAAGGTGATTGAAATCAAATGTTACATTTAAGTTCGAGTCAATTATTTTCTGAGCATTAAATGATGAATTCTTTCTAGTCGAAGAGACATCTACTGCATTCGATGTTAACGCGTTGAGCTGCGTTGCATTTAACGTAGTGGTATTGCTAACAGTCCCAAAGTTGCTTGGCAATCTAAATTGATTTCCACCCATGCTACCTATATAAGGCGTCTGGTAATTAGATGTTGTATTGTGCTGTAGCTCATCATATCCGACGCCCGCACTCCAATTACCTTGATCGCTATAGCCAACACTTGCAGAACGATCACTTAAACCAAGATCCGTTCCTTGAATTGACCAGCGCTGGGTTCCACCATTTGCGTTGTCTTTATAAGCATCACCGCCACGGATGTTTAAATTTCCATTAGCATAACCACCCTGCTTATTGAGGCCGTTGTATTCACCGAATTTTTGCGATCCAGTGGACACATTAATTACCTCAACCTCAACGCTGCTGGTTGGATTCATCAATGCCGCCGCCTCTTCATCATCAGCATAGACATACATGGAACTAAAAATCCCAACCATCGCAAGACTTAAGATGCTCAGTTTTAAATTTGGGTTACGAACCTTCATAACATTCTCCAATTTCTTAAATTTTCTTGATCAATTAGCGTTGGAATAATCCACCGGCAGGACTATTAGATCCATGAACCATCACGTGACAGTTCAAGCATGCTCGGCCAGTAGCTTGATTGTTTGCTGTTAATGCTGCGCCATTAGCAAGATTCTTACTGATTGATTGAACGCCACCCATATTCGATCCCATTGGTGTCTTGCTTCCATGGGGACCGTCATGACAATCATCACAGAGTAATGGTGGGCGATCTTTTAATAATGGGGTGATATTTGAACCGTGAGGAGTATGGCAGTTTGCGCAGTTCTCAACCACTGGCTGATGCTCGAAACGCAATGGGCCGCGTTTTTCAGCATGGCAAAGATAGCATGTTTCGTTCAGAGTATTTTTCTTAAGCATGGATGGACCACTTGAACCATGCGGATTATGACAATCCGAGCAGACCACTTTCTTCACATCAATTGGATGTGTTGAATTCTTTTTAGTATCAGCCTGAACATCTCTATGGCAAGTAAAGCAAACTTGCGTTTGTGTTTGTTTGCTTAGAACGGGGTCAGCTGGCTTATGTACTTTATGACAATCATTACAAACCACATCATTTACTGGGTGAGTGCTGCCAGCCCAGTTATTGCGTTTAGTTCCTTTATGGCATGTCAAGCACTGATCAGCGCGCTGATCTTCACTAGACTTCTCATAAACACCTTTTTTGAACACTATATCTGGTGCTGGGCGTCCCTTACCTGTTTTGTCACCAGCTAAGTGACTATCACTTTGGCCATGGCAAGATGTACAGCTTGGTGTACGAGCATCGCCCTTTACACCATGCTTGGTCTGATAAATAGACAAGATCGGAGCATTTTCACTCTCATCATGGCACTTGGTACATTTAGCATCTTCTTTAAATGCGGCTTTTGCTACATCTGCCTTGGACTTACCTAAATCAGGTAAGTTGCTCTGTGCAAATGCAACAGGCGCCAAACCAATGGCACCCATTACCGCGCTAATTACTAGAAGTTTTTTGAAGATCTTCATTTGTTTTCCTCGTGCTTACGATTTCGAGTTTGTATTTACTTATTTGTTACTAGATTCTTACTGAGCCAAAATCCACTGAACCAAATTCTTGACTTGCTCTGGATCTTTTGGTGGGGATGTTTTGACAACTTTGTGTTCTTCCTCATGGCCATCTGGGAATTTTGCTTTTTCACCTGAGGTGAGGTGGTTAATTAATTTAGCTTCTGCGCCTGGTTTACCTTTGTACTTCTCGGCAACGCTGTGATACGAAGGGCCATCTTTATCCTTATCCACTGCATGGCATTTAAAGCAATTATTTTGCTTAGCCAGTGCTTTTGCGGCATCGGCATCTGGTGCGGCGTGCGCGAATGATGTGAATGCCAAAGTTGCAGCAGCGATTGCTAGAGCTTGTAGGATTTGTTTAGCTTGTGTCATTTAATTCTCCTTTAGTTCTGACCTGGGAATACCCAAGACGTAATAACTTAAGAAGGATTTTATTTTTTGACCGGCCCTATAGATATAGGATTGCTAAGGTAAATAAGTATAGGAATATTCCTATGGTAGATAGGAATATTCTGTTTATTTGTCCAAATCCAGCAATTTATGCTCGATAGCGTAGCGAATTAGGTCTGCTTGACTCGATAAACCCAGCTTAGAAAGAATGTGGGTTTTATGGGTGCTAATGGTCTTAATACTGAGCGAGAACTCATCAGCAATATCAGTCAGGCTAATTCCCTTAACAATTCGGACCAGAACCTCATGCTCTCGATTCGAAAGCTTACTGTGTGCATGGGTGTGCGCTGCCCCAGGAGAGGCATCAGCGGCGAGTAATTCAGCGACTTTAGGGCTAATAAACATGCCGCCAGCAGCCACTCGGCGTATGGCAGGCAAGAAGTTATCGCTATTCTCTTCTTTGGATAGATAACCAGAGGCGCCAGCCCGGATAGCTCGAACCGCATACTGCTCTTCTGGATGCATACTGAAAATCAATATCGGTAACTTAGGGCGCTCTGCTTTAATGAGTTTGATGAGCTCAATACCACTTCTGCCAGGCATTGATAGATCAAGGATAGCCATGCTCCAATCCCGCTCACGCACCTTCTCTAAGGCTTGGTTGCCGTTGGCAGCCTCACCAGCGACCACTAAATCATCCGTATCGGCCAATATCTTGCGCAGTCCATCACGAATGATGGCGTGGTCATCAGCAACTAATACTTCGTACTTCATGCATTGGCCTCAGTAAAGATAGGTGAATCAAGTGCAAATTCCACCCGAATAGTAACGCCCTTCAGTTTACTGTTGCTAATAGTAAATTTTGCCCCGAGGGCATTTGCCCTCTCCCGCATGCTTACCAATCCAAATCCTCCAGACTGCAGTTCAGGCGGCAAGCCTACACCGTCATCAGAAATGAGAAGTACTAAATGGTCGCCGTCTTTGTCTAAAGAAATACTCACGATAGTTGCTTCAGCATGTCGTGCAATATTGGTCAATGACTCTTGAACAATTCTGAACAGTGCAGTTGCTAAGTCTGTATTGCTGACACAAACCTCTTCTTTAAGATCTAAATTGACTGGAATATGAGTGCGTTTAGTAAATTCACCAACCAGCCACTTAACCGCCTCTTCAAACCCTAAGTCATCCAAAATTATGGGGCGCAGTTCAGTAGAGATGCGACGAACGGATGCAATAGCGCCATCCAATTGCTGTTTCATTTCATTGATGCGATCGACTGGGGGTATATGCCCGTCTTTTACGCGAGTACTTAACCATGACAATTCCAGTTTGAGCCCAGTTAATTGCTGACCCAAATCATCGTGCAACTCCCTAGCAATTCTGGTTCTTTCTTGTTCGCGAATATTTTCTAAAGCCTTTGACAATCCGCGTAGTTGAAGATTCATTTCACGCAACTCAGTCTCAGCCTGGCGTCTTTCAGTCACATCTCGGAGTACCGCAGTCAACTGCTTTTTACCATTGATCACTGTCTGAGATATAGTGGACTCGATGGGAAACTCAGTGCCGTCAGAGCGCATTCCAACGATACTAAGTTGCGGCCCCATGGTTCGTGATCTGCTATCTGTTTTTTTAAATTTCTGCACATGCGAATGATGGGCATCGCGAAAGCGTTCAGGCAATAGCACCAGCAAAGACTCGCCAATGACTTCTTCAGCTTTAAGGTCAAACATGCGCTCAGCAGATGGATTGAATAAAATAATAATTTGGTGGTCATCTACAGCAATGATGGCATCCATCACCGATTCAATCGTATGTTGATAGCGATTATGTGCAGCGCCTAATTGGTCAGCCAATTTCTGTTGACGTACTGCTTCGCGAATCAATAGACCAGCAGCGGCGATAATAAAAAGGCTGACTAATATTGCGCTCATCACAATCGGAATGGCTGTCTCACGCCAAGAAGCTAGCGCCTCTTCCTCATCATTCGTTACCGAAATAAACAGTGGGAACTTGGGAACAGCGCCTAAGGCAAATAACTCAGCATCTCCATTGCTCTTTTTATGGCTGGAGAATTGAATCTTTCCTGATTCAATGATTGGTAGATCTTCCCCTAATTCAGGAGCCCTCTCGCCCATTAGATTTTCTCGATGGGGAAAGCTCGCCAATAAAACTCCATCATCACGATAAAGGGAAACTGGTCGAGGGTAATCTAGCTTCAGTAATTGATAGATGTCCTCAAAATGAGCAATATCAATTGCACCAACTACTACTCCCTTAAACCTCCCATCCTGATCTTGAATTTTTCTAGCAAGATACAAAGTCCATTCTTTTTTCTGCGCATCACGAAATGGCTTGCCGATAAAAAGGCCGCCATCTTTTTTATTCACAAATGCTTTAAAGTACTCTTGATTGACTGCAGATATCTTTTTACTAGGAAATTCAACTGAAGAATTGACCAAGCTCCCATTCGGATCAATCAGAAATAACGCATCAAGCTGGCGCATTCCTAATACACGCGTACCCAACAGTAAGTGAACCTCGAGACTGTCTAGAGGAAACTGAACGCCAAATGCAGTATTCAATCGATCCTGTACACCCCTCAAGACAAGATCGGCACTCTCAAAACTACGCTCTGTCTGCTCTACGAAGATCTTGGTCACCCCAATCGTCTCCATTCGGGTATGGGCCAACTCTCGTTTACGCAAGTCCCATAACAATAGACTCGTAGACAGAGCTACGATAACAATGGTGATGGTGGCAAAAAAGCCGATGGGATAGGCTGGTCGCCCATGAAAATTCATGGTTTTATCTTAACCGATTGAAGGGGTTTGATCCATATCAAAAAATGGAGGCGTATCTTATTTACTAGTCTTGCAAGCCTCATCACACTGCCTATACTGATCTGAGAGCTGAAGTGCTGGCTTTGAGATAGGAGAGCTTACCAAATGAAAACATTAATGTGCCCTCGTTTGCATGAGGATGTGCGTGTCGATATCACCCAAGAGAATTGCATTGCATTTCATGAGTGCCTAGACGATGATGCTTGCCCACTGGCTGGTCGCTTCTCCAAAGATGTGGCTGGCGCTAGAAACAATGAAACCTATAGCTCATCTAATCCAGCCTGCAAGTTTGGTGACATAGCCTAGTTTTTACATTGCTCTGCTTTAAGTTCCTAACCCAATCCCTCTTTTCAGGATATTGGGTAATGCACTGAGTTCGCCCTTTAGCTCGTCTACTTTCTTCTGAATAAACTGATCAACCAACTTCAGGTTCTTATCTTGTAGCTTTAATAAGGACTTAATTTCTGTTTTGGTGAAAGGTGCTTGCTTAAGACGCTCCTCCACCACAAAGCTTGGCACAGAGAAAAACCGATGACTGCCCTCTGCCTGCGCTAGCTTACGGTAGGAAAGGGCTAAATTTTGTAGCTCACTCTTTTTGATGGCGCCCGATACGCATCCCAAGTAAGCACCGCCGAACTGCTGGATAAGCACTGCATCAGATTCCAACTCTATCGGTAACACCACTAGCAGCGCTGGTTTATCAAACTGATGAATCCAGCAGTACTTTAATAGCTCAATCAGATTAAAACTCTTGATGGGCTTTCTGGAGCAGAACGAGTTATCGCAAAAATAACTGGGGATGGGCTGCTCTGACAAACCATAAATGGAGAGCAAGGTCATCTCAAGAGTGCGCTTGCGATCATCTAAAGCCGGTTCAAAAAAGAGGTACATTCAGACTCCTACTAGTCTTGAAAAATGTACTCTCTATATCTTGCTAGATATTGATATAGCTCAAACTTATTGCGGATAGTTAGCTATTGAGCTATTTAGAGCTCACTGAAGCATCTTCTATGATGACTTCATAGGCATAACCGTGACCAAAGTCTTTGTCGGTACGCACAACACCCTTCACAGTCACCACGGAGCCTACCTTAGCCTGATCCTTAGTGGTGAGTACTAAGTCATTATTCTTGGCGGTAGCCGTACCAGATCCATCGCGTAAATGGATCCAATTCTTACTCATAATCTCTGGGCTAAATTTAACTACCTTGCCCCGCACCACCACCGGCTTGTCCTTTAGATTTTTTGACTGGTCAATAACCTCGGCAACCGTATAGGCATTTTGGCCAACGGCCTTAGTCACATTGACATCGCCTATCTCGGCAGCGCTAGCCACCGCACCATGTGGCGAACTACCGTGGGGGTTCACCATGGGAGCATCGGCAGCATAAGCCAATGAAGTTAAGCCAAGCAATCCAGCAAGTAGAAGTGTTTTCATAATATTGATCGTTAAAGGTTTATTAAAAGTTCAGTAGTCATATTAACCATACTTACAGGGTATGGGTCACAATTTTGAAATCGGGATCTTCTTCAAATTCTTTTACTTTGTATCCCAGACCTGTCATTAATTTCAGCATTCCAGAGTTATTAGCCAAAACTAGGCCGTCAATTTCTTTTAAGCCTTTATCGCGGGCGACATCCATGATGCTCAACATCAGGCGTGAACCTAAGCCTTTGCCACTAAATTCATCGGCAACCAATAAAGAGAACTCACAACTCACGACATCAGGATTGGTAATATAGCGCGATACCCCAATAATTCTTTGCGTCTCAATCGAGATACCCTCATCATTGACTTTGCGCTCTTTCAATACAGCGATCAGCGCCATCTCACGGTCATAGTCAATTAATGTAAACCGTGAAAGCATTGCAGGCGAGAGCTCAGAGATCGTCGCCACAAAGCGGAAGTATCTACTTTCTGGCGATAAGCCGGCAACAAGCTGCTGCAACATATCGGCATCATCTGGATGAATAGGCCTAATGACGTACTCGCCACCACCCTTCATAGGCCAAACCTGCTCATAGCGCAATGGGTAAGGCAGAATCGCCAAATGACTATAAACCCGTGACTTTCCATCGACTGGTTGAGGCGGTCGTTCAATCACAATGCGGGCATCCACTGCGACAGCGCCAGATTCATCAACAATAATCGGATTGATATCCATCTCACGTAGTTGAGGTAATTCACAGGCCATCTCAGACACCCGCAAGAGTACTTGCTCAAGCGCAGCGACATCTACAGCACTAGCACCACGCCACTCTCCTAAAGTTTCAGCAACGCGTGAGCGCTCTATCAAACGGTGTGCCAGATATTGATTCAGTGGCGGCAACTCCATGGTTCGATCATTGAGTAACTCAATCATGGTTCCACCAGCGCCGAAGGCAATCATTGGCCCGAAGGGCTTATCCGTTACCAAGCCGATATAGAGTTCGCGCCCTCTTTTGCTACGCGCCATCTTTTGGACTGTGACGCCGTTAATACGTGCCTTGGGAACCAACACTGAGACGGATTCAATGATGCTGTTGTATACATCACGCACTCCAGCAGCATTCATAATATTTAGAGCCACGCCATTCACATCAGACTTATGACTAATATCAGGTGAATCAATTTTCAAAGCAACGGGATAACCCAGCTGCGTGGCGATCATCATTGCTTCGTTTGAACTGGTTGCCAAAATAGTTTGAGTGACTGGGATATGAAAAGCAGCAAGTAATGCCTTGGATTCCATCTCCGTCAATATATTGCGCCGCTCAGCCAAAACATTTTCGATGAGCAGGCGTGCACCTTCAACATCGGGCTGAGCCAGACTGGAGAGTGGGGGTGGCGTTTGCTGTAATAAACGTTGGTTTTGATAGAAGCTGGCAATATTTCCAAAAGCACCGACAGCAGCTTCCGGCGTTCTAAAACTCGGAATAGTCGAGTTCGCAATCAGATCGCGAGCGCTCACTACTGAAGAATCCCCCATCCAGCAACAGAGCAATGGTTTGCCGATCTTTGATTTGACATCAACTATAGATTGCGCAATCGCTAAACCATCAACGCCTAGCTTAGGCGAGTAAATCACCAATAAGCCGTCAATCTCACGCTCTCTATTGGCCGCCTCAATCGCAGCACGATATTGCTCTGGCGTCGCCTCTTCTGAAAGATCAATTAAATCAATGAGGGATGCGTTTGGTGAAACAAAGGGTTTTAATGCTGCAATCGCTTCAGGCGAGAGCATACCTAACTCAAGATGAATCTCATTAATCCAATCTGCCGCTAAAACACCTGGGCCACCACCGTTAGTAATGACTGCTAAATGTTTACCAACCGGACGATAGCGAGAAGCCAAACATTTCGCGGCCGAGAATAATTCTACAAAAGAGCGCACTCTCACAGCGCCTGCACGTCGCAATGCCGCATCAAATACCTCATCGCTACCAACAATGGCGCCGCTATGAGTTTGGGCTGCTAGGTTAGCGGCTGATTTTCTGCCCGCCTTTAGGATCACCACAGGCTTTGCTCTCGCAGCAGAACGCAATGCACTCATAAAGCCACGTGCATTGGAGATACCCTCTAGATAAATCACGATGCTATGAGTGCGCGAGTCTGAAGCCAAGTAGTCGAGTACTTGAGCAATATCTACATCGGAGTTCGGCCCCAATGACACGACATTTGAAAAGCCTACTTGATTTTGTTTAGCCCAATCTAAGATAGATGCCGTTAAGGCTCCAGACTGCGAAATCAATCCCAATGGACCAGCTACGGCCATTGGTCCGATTACGCTAGCATTAAGTTGTAGTGCGGGCATTTGGAAGCCCAAACTATTTGGACCCAAAAGATGAATGCCGTGCCGACGAGCAACTTCATGAATTTCTGCAGCGAGTCCAACAGATACTCCGGTACCAATAACAAGTGCAGCCTTACATTTAATGCGAGCAGCCATATCCAAAGCAGTCAGGATTCCGTCATGCGGAAGAGTGATGATGGCTAATTCGGCCTTCAGCTTGCCCAACTCCAGCAAAGTATCTGGGGCATAAATATTGAAGTACTGAATAGATCCCTTAAATTTCTGGGCATTCAAGTCTTCGGCCAAACCTTTGGCAAAGGGACTCGACCGTACTGGGTCATCAGCATCGCCAACAAATACAACGATGCTTTTTGGCTGAAATAAGTAAGAAAGGTAATGTTTGTCCATGGCTATCGATCTATTGCTGGTTAACCCTCAGTATCAGTTAACTATAGACCAATCAATTTGATTTAGAACAAACTTTAGTGCGCTGCACTATAAATTTACCACTTCTAGCCTGCAAAACAAAAAACACCTACGTGGTCTTTCAAGAGTCTGAGAATCTACCCCAAACCGTTGGGGTAGATGACTTTTTCACACTACTCTTTTTTGGCTGCTTCAATAGCAATCATGATGGTCACATTATCACCAACATTAGGAGCATATTTACCCATATTAAATTCAGTACGTTTCACTATAGTTTCTGCATTCGCGCCGCAATAATCAACGCCAGAAATTGGATGCTTTTTACAATCAAAATGTGTAATTTTCAAAGTTACAGGCTTGCTGACCCCCTTCAAAGTGAGGGTACCTTTCAAGGCAACAGGCTTGTCGCCTTTAAAAATCATGTCATTAGATTGAAAGGTAGCTGTTGGGAATGCAGTGGTAAATAGGAAGTCCTCACCTTGAATGTGGCCATTAAATAATGTTGAACCAGTATCTACAGACTTGGTGTCAATCGCAATATCTGCGCTACCTTTTTTAGCAGATTGGTCAATCGTGACAGTACCAGTAACGGTATTGAAACGACTCGTTTGACTTGAAAACCCTAAATGGTTGTACTCAAATTGAGCAAAGGTGTGATTAGTATCAGCCACATAAGTAGCTGGCGAAGCAAATACTGTTGCGGTTAAACCTACTGTCAGGCCAATGGTTGCTAGTAATGCAATAAATAACTTCGATTTCATATATTTCTCCGTGATTAAAAAGTACTACTTAATAAAAATGCTTAAAGGGTGCAACTATTTTTGATTTACAACTAAGTGGACTTTTACGGGCACTTCATTAGCTACCGCTGAGGTGTCAGCCCAATTACCGGCACCTAAACCGAAGTCCAACCTAAGCAACTGAAAGGCTCCATCAAAAACCATTTGTTTGCCTTGCAATTGATAGGTGGATGTCATGGTGATGGGGACCGATTTACCTTTAATCGTAAGGTTGCCATGGATTTCGAGTTTTCCGTTGGAGAGACTTTTCACAGAATCGCTCACAAAGTTAGCGCTTGGAAAAATCTTGGTATTAAACCAATCCTTACCTTTTGCTTCATCCTGCAACTCCTCGCCACCTGCGTTAAAGCTAGTAATCTCAATCAATAAATTAGCTTTTGCTTTTTCTGGCTCATCCGGATTAAAACTTACTTTTCCATTGAACTTAGTAAAGCCCCCATTCAGGTTTGAGCCCATCAGCTTGCTACTGAATGTAATCTTGCTTTTTGCAACATCAATTGAGGAGTATTCAATCGCCTGGGAATACCCAGAAAAAGTAATTAGAGTCAATAACAGAAGACTTTTAAAGCAAGCAAAGCTCTTAAGAAGATAAAAATTATTCATTACTTTATCTTTCATTATCTGTATGTCGAAAAAATGACATTCGACTTAATAAACCATCTTTATCGATAAATTGATGCTTTAGTGCAGCCAGGATATGAAGGCCTACCAAAGCCATTAGGCCATTTGCCAACACCTCGTGGATTTCCTTGAGAACACTACCAAGCCCCTTATCTTTTTCTACTAAATCCGGTAAATCAAATAGACCAAAGTAATTGACGGTATATCCCTTGGCTGAACTCATCAACCAGCCCACGACAGGAATTGCCAGCATCAAAAGATACAAGGCTATATGCGTACACTGCATCATTTTTTCTTGCCAAGCGGGCATCGTTATTTCAAACTTTGGTACTTGATGGCTAGCGCGCCACAACAAGCGCACCACCACCAAAAAAAAGACTGTCGTTCCAAGCCACTTATGCCAGCTAAACCCAGCAATCCTAGCGGGACTCAAAGGCATATCGCTCACCACAATCGCGATTGACCAAGTTATGAGAATGAGCAAAGCCATCACCCAATGAAGGAGGATGGCGATGCTGGTATATTTTGATTTATCCATTAGCCGCATAACTGTTTTGCAATTTTGGCAATCCGATCACCATACAGACGCGCGGTCTCTAAATCACCAGCATTAACTTCTTCAGCGCTCGCATCGGAAGGCGTTTGCATCATTGCCCCTGCAGAGGAGCCTACGTAATTCACATCATCACGCTTAGCTGCCTTGGTATTTGAAGGCATCAGACCAGTACCGACCCAAACTCCAGAATGTTGCATTGCTAAAGTAAAAAAATAATGTAAAGTCGAATGCTTATCGCCATTCATGGTCGCTGAGTTAGTGAAACCACCAAAGACCTTATCTTTCCATAATTGTGAGAACCATTGCTTAGAGCTTGCATCTGCAAATTTTTTGAATTGCCAACTCACTGTGCCCATGTAGGTTGGAGAACCAAAAACAATTGCATCAGCAGAGTTCAAAATCTCCCACTGAGCATCAGTCAAATTTCCTTCGGCATCGATAGAAATTAATGCACCATTTGCACCTTTGGCTAATGCCTCTGCTTGTTTTACGGTATGTCCATAACCGCTATGAAATACCACCGCTACTTTAGTCATCGTCTTCTCCTTGTTTTTATACAATTTGTTAATTAAAAATATTGCTTAATTTTTTTAGCGAGGCCTGCAATTGAGAGATCTCTTCTATCGATAGCTTTCCGAAGGCTTGCCCTAGATATTCCAAGTGCCCTGGAAAGACCCTGTTAAATAATTGCTGCCCTTGAGCAGTTAAACCAATCATCTGACTACGCGCATCCTCTGGATTAGTCTTTCTCTCGAGGATGCCTTTTACTTCCAAGCGTTCAAGCACTCCAGTTAAAGTGCCCTTTGTCACTAAGGTTTTCTCACCCAACTCTTTGCAAGACATTGGTGGCTGATTGCCTAACGTGGCAATCACGTCAAATTGGGTTGTAGTAAGACCTAAAGCCTTAATATGCGGCGCTGAATATCTCTCAAACCCTTGATAGGCCAATACCAACTCTCTTAAAACTGGTAAGAAGTTCATTTTAATTCCATTAAGTACTAACTAGGACTAGTTTAGTACTAATACGGACTAAATGCAAGTGAGGATTCAATAACAAATTACTCTATATCAATCAATTACTTATACATATTCATGTAGCCAAAAGAAAACCCTGCGACTTGCGCAGGGTTTTAGTGGGTCAGCTAGGGGCAAATTAAAACTGAACTGTCTCACCCTCAGTCATGGAAATGATCTTAATTGAACTACCCTTCATTGCCTCTTGGAACTCAGCCAAAGTACCCTTAGTCATTGGGTTAGAGCCATAGTGCATTGGGATCACCATCTTTGGTTTAACCCAGGCACGTAATGCATAAGCAGCATCGTCTGGCGCCATCGTGAAATTACCCCCAATCGGAATTAATACCAAATCAGGTTTGTAATGCTCGCTGATGAATTTCATATCACTAAAAAGGCCGGTGTCACCCATATGCCAAATCTTGAAGCCATTCTCAAGCTGAATGATGTAACCCATCGGCTCGCCAGCAGGATGAGACTCCATCTTATCGGTGGCTGGGTTCTTCCAAACCAATAATGAAGAATGCTCTGCTTGGACTGCGGTTACCTTAATACTTGGCAATGGAGTTACGCTTCCACTCTTATTAAAACGATGCCCAAGATCTGCCGGAAGAATTCCCAAAGTAGTTAAAGGCGTAACCATATCGGCTGGACCATAAAGCTTGGTGTTATTCAACTTGGCAATCGCTGGTGCATCACCCAAATGATCAACGTGCGCATGGCTTACCAATAACAAATCAATCGGTCCAAGTGCCGCCAAATCATTTTTATACATAGGTGGCGTCTTAGGTCCACCAGTAATCCACGGGTCAATCAAGATTATCTTGCCGGTAGGCGTCTTAATACGAAAGCCTGCCTGCCCTAACCACAACAATTCTGTCTTGCCTTGAGCGCCACTTGGCGTAGGTGCCTGTGCTTGTGCGCTAGATATAAAAGCCAGCAATAAGCCCGCAATCAGGATGGCGCCTCCAGAACTTTTCAATGAATGAATACGCATAAATCAGCCTCCAGTTGTATTTTTATAAATCTTCTAAAACTATAGCCCAGAAAAGGGAATTAAGTTTATATGGCAGCGCAACAATTCAGAGTTGAATACTTTGGATTTGATTGCGCCCAAGGATTAAAGGGGGTCTCAGGCATCATTTCCAGAAGATGGATAATTTTTGGACCTGACCAGCCTGTATAGCAAGCGCACGTTTTTTCTCAACGCCCAGATAGCTTGCTTGCAACACATATTCACCAGGCTCAATATTGATCAAGAGGTAAGGACCATCTGCCTGAGCATCAAAGATAATTTTTTGCTTCATATTGGCAATCTTTATTCTTGCACCGAAGATCCAAACCCCTCGACCATTTTCAATCTGGGAAAGCTCTAGCATTAATGGCCATTGTTTAGCCTCAGACAAAATAGCAACCGACTCTTCTTCACCAATCCCACCAGAGATGTACGCAACACCATCAGAGTATTGCGTACTGGGCAGTTGAGCAAATACCACTGAGCAAGACAAGAGACAAGTGCACACGGCCGCGAACTTCAAAACCAGCTTCATCATTACCTTTTATCTTTAATTCACCACAACATAAGACTGCGGCTTATCTAGACTGTAGTACTTAAGTTCTTTTGCATTAAAGTCAATCTTCTTCAGATCAAAAGATTGCACATTAGTAGTCTCAAACATCTTGACGTAATACATCATGTTTTTGTTATCAGCCACAACTGTCCACTCAGTAATCTCTACTCCGCCTGCACCGCCACCATAAGCATTGCTTGCCGGCAAACTAATGGCGCCCGGAGGAATGTCAAAACTTCCTAGAATGTGCCAGGCAGTATTAGTCTGTTTTGCTGTGGTATTAGTAGTAGGAGCTGACTTAGATAAAAATAGAGCCCGAATAAAACGGCTTGGACTTAGGTAATCGCCTGGCAAGCCATGTAGGCCACTACCAGAACTTGGCGGCACATACGTTGCCCCATTAATTATCATCGCTGGTTTTTCAACATTGGTGAGATTTGCGTAGTTACCAATGTTATTTAACTGATCTCTAAAGGCAGGGTCATTTGTCATCACGCCAGTAGGATTGTCAGTAATAACTAGCTCACCTTTAAGGTATTCAATCACAATGCTCTTGCCTTTTGCATCATGCAAAGTCATGCGCACTGGAGCTGAACTGTTGTGATATGCAGGAATAATGGAGCGATTAACGTAAATCTTTTTAAAGCCATCTTTCACCTCTTCCACAGTGCCAAAATTAGTTAAGGCGTACATCAGCATCTGAATAGAAGCAATACTCTTAGCAGAGTCAGTTGGACTGACGACTTGATAGACGGCAGTATTGGGAGCATTCAGTAGGCCTCCAACTAAACCTTTTTCATTCATACCATCTACCAATACGGGCATACCTAAGCCATTCATGCCGGCGACAGCATATTTCGCAGTCCAATTTAGACCCGAGCCAGGTTTGTTATCAACGCCAACCCCAGGAATCGCTAAATTTCTTGGGATTACCATCAATTGGGATTTAAGCGGTAAACCAAATTCCATGGTTCGTCCATATACAAAACCGCCATCGCTACCTTTTAATAAAAAGCTGGTGCAGGCATTGCTTGCAAAAGACGTAACTACTAAAGAAGCCGCAAGAGATGTAACTAAAAATTGTTTAATGAATATCTTCTTCACAGTTTCCTCTGGATTTATTAGACTAAGCTTACATATTATAGTGATCGACCCCAAATGAAAAAGCCCCGTACAAGTACGAGGCCTAGTGCATCAAATTAGGATTCTAAGTCACTTCATCAAGGGATCATGACGATGGCGCCTGATACTTTCCTACCCTCGGCAGCTTTATGAGCATCTGCAGCTTGCTCCAAGCTAAATTGAGCACCAATCTGAACTTTGACAGCGCCACTGGCTATTGCCTCGAATACTGCACGGGCATTTTCTTGCAGTAACTCAGGTGTTGCATTGTGAGGAAATACTGAAGGCCTTGTTAAAAACAGGCAACCCTTCTTATTCAAGATCTCTGGTTGAATCTCGGGAGCAGGGCCTGATGCGGCACCAAATAGCGCCAAAGTACCAAATGGTGCTACACAATCTAAAGAGCCCAAAAAAGTATCTTTAGCTACGGAGTCGTAAACCACATTAGCCTTACGTCCGCCTGTAGCTTTCAACACTTCTTCAACCCAATGAGCTTGCGAGTAATCGACTACTGCATCGCATCCAGCGGCTTTCGCAGCTGCGACTTTGGCTTGTGACCCAACGGTACCCACCACAAATGCGCCTAAAGCCTTTGCCCAACCAGCAACAATCTGCCCAACACCGCCAGCAGCTGCATGAATCAAAACCACATCACCTGCTTTAACTTTATAGGTTTTTTGAACAAGATACTGAGCAGTCATGGCCTTAAAAAAAACAGCGGCTGCCACCTCATCAGAAACATTGCTTGGGACGGGAACCAGTTTATCGGCTGATACATTACGGTGGCTAGCGTAAGCGCCAATACCTGCATTCATGTACATGACACGATCGCCTACTTTGAACCTTGTAACACCATCGCCAACAAACTCGACAACGCCGACAGCCTCATGTCCAAGCCCAGTAGGCAATTCCAAGGGGTACACACCCGAGCGTTGGTAAACATCAATAAAGTTAAATCCAATCGCCGTTTGGCGCAGTTGTACCTCACCTTTCCCGGGTGCTGGCAATTCCTTATCAATCAATTTGATTACGTCAGCGCTTCCCAATTCATTGAGACTTACTATTCGAGCAGTTGTCACGTGTCACCTTATATATTTTTTATTAAAAAAATATCATACCTTAAGAACAATGAACGCGTAATGCCTCACCATCATGGGGCAGTTTCAACCCTATAAGCCCTTTTTAGCTGCGGCTTTTACAGGCGTCTTGGCTTGCGAGCTACCGAGGTTGGATACATTTTCAACGCTCTTTTCAAAGCTATTGAACGAGTCTGCCATTGCAGCCCTCACTAACTCGAAATTCTGTAAGGCAGTATTGAAAGATGTCTTAAATACGGAGACATAAGCCTCGGATCCGGGGGGCGCATTATTTGTTGCTTCATTGACGAAATGAATTAGATCAACTTTCGATTCCTCAATCATGGATTCGGCAATTTGATTGAGCTCTTTATTACCGCTACTCAGCACATTCATCAATTGAGCCTGATATTGGGCAACTTCCTTCGCTGCATCTTGCAACACTTCGGCATGCACATAATCGAATGCGGCCTTTGGATCTTGGGTCTTTAATAGCTCTGTCACTTTTTTCTGAAAAAGAGCAGCCAACTCTTGTGCAGCCTTCTGATTGATTTGAGCAATCGCTTGAGCGCTTTCAGCTGCAACCTGACCTACGGCCTTGGATGTCTTGATTGCCTTTTCCTGATTTGCCATTACATTTAAATCAAATGGTTTCTTGCTCATAAAAAAGCCCTTTTTTAATCAATGATGCGTCTTAATCTCAATCCAATCTACACTTGAATTGGCAGCTTTCTTATAGAGATATACCACTAGGACAAATTAATTTAACTTGTGCGGCTTTCCAAATCGTCCTTCATTGGGATATACCGGCGTAGTAGAAACTGGCCCCATACCGATAATCTGAATTTCGGTATCGCCTTTAATGGCGCCATCAAAGTGCACTACCCCCGCCGGGTGAAACATCATGCTGCCGGCTGGCAAGCCAACAGTCGTAGCTGGATCCCAACTAGCGTCAGTGCCTGCATACCAAGTACCCTTGATAACCGTTACAAAACGATCTTGTGTGTGGAAATGCGGCGAACTCATGATTCCAGTGGGAAATATATTTCTGACCACATAGATGCCGGATTTATTAGGGTCACCATATAAAACCGCTGTTTTAACACCGGCCGGAGCATCACCCCAAACCACTTGGTCTGGTTTAACGACGACAAAATCTTTTGGACAGCTTTGAGCCTGAGCTGAGAATGTAGTCGTAGCTGCTGCTAGGGTCAAAAAAGTCACTTTGCAAAAATCCAATAGCCTCATCATCATCTCCAAATATCGTTATTTTTAGTTACCACCTTTTGAGCCAATCTAACATGTTGAATTGCAAAGCTCCCTAAGGGATTACCCCCTACCTATACATATAGACCCCTGTTTTGCGCTAAGCTTCTAAGCATAAAAAGAAGTAAAAAAGGAGGCAATATGAAATACGTACTTTGTTGCGCACTTGCGCTCATGGCTAGCACTTCCTTGCTCGCCCAAGGAAAAGTAAACCCAACAGACCCACAACCAAGTTGTTATATGTGTCCAGGAACTTTTATTCCTGTCGATGAGCTCAATGCCTATACGAAAAAAGCGATAGAAGAAAAGCACATCGATCAGCAAGTGCGTGATATTGATATTGGCAAAGCCAGAGTGGGCATCGGAATGGTCTACCGTGGAAAGCTTGATGCACCCAATTCAGACTCCGTGGCCGAGCATGATCAAATTAGTGAGGTGTATCACATCATCTCAGGATCTGGCACTTTAGTGCTGGGTCCTGACATTACTAATAGGCAACGCAGGCCGGCCACACAAAAGACCGTTGTTGAATTTAATGGCCCCGGCAATAACGGGACTGAGATTTTAAACGGCATCACGCGCGAATTAAAACCGGGTGATGTTGTAGTGATTCCCGCGGGCACTGGGCACTGGTTTACCAAAATTGATGATCACATTAACTATCTCATGATTCGTCTTGACCCCGATAAGATCACACCATTAAAAGGTGAGGCGCAATCTAAAGATTACTTATCAAAACCTGCAACACGCTAAGAAGAAAATAATGAAAACATATATTCGTAGCTTTTTCCTAATCCTACTGATTGCAATTTGTGGTGGCGCCTATGCGCAATCGTTAACCAAAGCACCTCAATATAAAGTTGACCCCTATTGGCCAAAGCCTTTACCAAACAATTGGATTTTGGGACAAGTTGCAGGTGTAGCAACTGATGCAAATGATCACATTTGGATCATTCATCGTCCGCTCACTGTTACCGATGATGAAAAGGGCGCCACATTAACTCCTAGACGATCTAAGTGCTGCGTACCTGCACCCCCTGTTTTAGAGTTTGATAAACAAGGAAATCTATTACATGCTTGGGGTGGCCAGGGAACAGGTTATGACTGGCCCAAAAATGAGCATGGTATTTATATTGAACCCAGTGGAAATGTTTGGGTGGGCGGCAATGATGTTACTGATCACATGATCTTGAAGTTCACTCCACAAGGAAAATTTCTCTTGCAAATTGGTGGCAAAGGGGAAAGTTTGGGCAGCAATAACACCACTCAGCTAGGTCGCCCTGCTCATATGAACGTGGATCCTACTGCTAATGAAATTTATGTTGCAGATGGCTATCTCAATAAACGCGTGATTGTGTTTGATTCAAACACCGGAGCCTATAAGCGTCATTGGGGCGCTTATGGAAACGTACCGAGTGATGAAAAGATGGCTAATTTTAATCCTAAGTCTCCACAATTTGCTAACCCAGTGCATTGCGTGCGTTTGATGAAGGACAACACACTCTTTGTATGTGATCGCGCCAATAATCGCATTCAGGTATTTGAGAAGAGTGGAAAATTTATTCGTGAAATGGCTTACGAAACAGAAACAAAGGGATCAGGCTCCGTGTGGGACCTTATTCCTTCAGATGCAAGCCAAAAATATATTCTGATTGCCGATGGCACTAATAATGAAGTGACTGTACTTGTCCGCGAGACTGGTCAGAAAGTGGGCTCCTTTGGGAGAAGCGGTCGAAACGCTGGTGATTTCCATTGGGTGCATAACATTGCCGTGGATTCAGATGGAAGTGTTTACACCACCGAAGTCGATACGGGCAAACGCGCTCAACGATTTATTACATTAAAATAATCAAAGGCTCAGATTGAAATACCTAGTCACCGGCATCGCCGCCCTACTTTTAAACACATCAGCAATGGCGCAACTCACCGTCATGATCTCTGGTGGCTTTAGTGGGCCCTACCAGAAGATGCTTCCGCAATTTAAAAAAATGACGGGAGTAACTGTCACCACTTTATCAGGTGCATCTCAGGGCTCCGGTCCTAAAACCATCAAAGCTCAGCTTGATAAAGGCATTGATGTAGATGTAGTCATCCTATCGAGAGAAGGTCTTGCCGAATTAATGGCAGCTGGAAAAATTATTCCAGGAACAGATCTTGATTTAGCAACTGCACCCTTGGGTGCAGCAATTCCTGCAGGAGTAGCAAAACCTCAAATCAGAACAGTTGCAGAATTAAAACAAAGCCTCATTGATACAAAATTTATCGTTGTGCCCGGGAGCACTAGCGGCATCTATCTGGTTGGTGAACTATTTCCTCGGCTTGGTCTCACCAATCTAATATCCGTTAAGGTAACCGAGCGCGGCAAAGAAGCAACTACGATGTTGGCAGCAAAAGAAGTTGGTATGGCTATTCAACCGACAAGCGAGTTAGTGAACGTTGCTGGGATTGACTATATCGGTCGACTTCCAAAAGAGGTGCAGCTAATACAAACCTTTTCTGCCGCAGTGGTGACTGGATCAAAAGAGTCAAAATCCGCCCAGCAATTGATCCAGCTACTCGCCTCTAAACAAGCAGCACAAGCCATACAAAACAGCGGGATGGACCTCATTCAAAGATAAAACGACAGCACCATTAGAGTGTGGGTGATAAGACGCCATTTATAGAGCTCAAGTAATATAGTGTCTATGAGCATAAATACCATACTACCAAGCAAAGTTCCTGGGTGGTTGGCTCCCCTGAAGTCATTTCCTGTTTTTCGAGCGCTATGGTCTACGTGGTTGGTTGCCAACGTCTGCATGTATACCAATGATGTAGCAGCAGCTTGGATGATGACCTCGCTGACCACATCAGCAACATTGATTGCCTTAGTACAAACTGCTTCAAATCTGCCGGTACTTTTATTGGGCGTACCTAGCGGGGCTCTGGCCGACATTTTGAATCGTAAGCATTTTCTGGTCTTTACGCAACTCTGGCTAGCAGCCAATGCCACCTTATTATTTTTCTCTTCGGCATTCGGCCTACTTAATCCAATATTCTTATTAATACTGACCTTTATTAATGGAATTGGTTTGGCCATGCGCTGGCCAGTCTATGCAGCAATTGTCCCGGATCTTGTTCCGCGAGATTCACTACATCTCGCTTTGGGGCTCAACTCCATTGCTATGAATGCATCCCGCATTTTGGGCCCACTGATTGCTGGACTTATTATTGCCAGCATCGGTACTGAGTTTGTTTTTGCCCTCAATATGATCCTTTCCTTGGGTATGACCTGGATGGTCATCCGCTGGAAAAATGAGAGCTATGTTTCCACTTTGCCAGGCGAGCGCTTCTTTGGTGCCATGCGTCTTGGAGCCCAATATATACGCCAATCTAAACCAATGCGTTCAATCCTGCTGAGATCGTTCTTATTTTTTATGCAGTCTTCGAGTTTGCTTGCCCTGCTCCCAGTGATTGCAAAAGATCACTTTCATGGCAATGCCAATACCTTCACCTTATTACTATCGTGCTTGGGATTTGGCGCCATTATTGTTGGCTCGCAACTACAAGCTTTGCGAGCACGCTGGAACCCAAATCAACTGGCTACCTACGGAATTATTTTTCTTTCAATTGGCTCAGTTGGTGTAGTGTTGGTCCCCAATGTTTGGTACGCGGCTCCACTGATGGTCATGAGTGGCATGTCCTGGTTCTCTGTTGGCAATTCACTCAGCACTGCCTCGCAATTGTCACTTCCCAATTGGATTCGCGCGCGGGGCATGTCCTTTTATCAAATGAGTCTCATGGGGGGCAGCGCGCTTGGGGCATTTGTTTGGGGAAAGCTTACTACCTCACATAATGTCACCGTTAGTATTTGCGTTAGCGCCGTATTTGGATTGGTAATGCTAGTCTTGATTCGCAAGCATCCTGTGAATGGTCATGAGGTAGAAGACTTAACACCTGTTTGCCCGATAGAGCGTCCACATCCATCCCGAGATATCGACCCTGATGAAGGCCCCGTAATGATCTCAATGGAGTATCACGTCAATAAAGGGCACATAGAGCAATTTAAAAAATTAATGGCTAAGACCCGAAGATCCAGGCTCAAACAAGGAGCACTATCTTGGAGTCTGTTCGAAGATGCCGAGCATGCCGGCAAGTTCTTGGAATATTTTGTATTTGAAACTTGGGCCGACTATCTCAGACGATTTGACCGCTTTACAGCTGATGACTTAGCCATGCAAGAAGAGCGGCATCGCTTTCATATTGACTCTAGCCCTCCCAGGCTCACTAGACGCATTGCTTCTGCACTAAAAAGCTAATTAGTCGTCGCCCCTGACTGCATTTAAGGACTTTAGTGCTGAGGTGTAGCACCCGTGACAATCAATGATCACTCTGCATCTCTCTGGTTATCATTTTATTTGGGTAGCAAGACCTTGAATTCCAGAGCGCTCAATGATCGCTTTTAATTTTCCTGAGGCAATCATTTCATTAACGAACATATTTAATTGCTCAGTCGTACCATTTTTATTTAACGGGGTTCCCAAGGCAAGGCTTTCATAGCCAATGACTACTGGGAGCACTCTCGACTCAGGTGTACTTGCTGCCATTTCATACAGGATAGCTTTATTGCTTGAAAACCCATCAAGTTCACCAGACTTAAGAAGCTCAATAGCTTGCTTCGTAGAAATGGTTTGAACCAGTGTGGCATTCGGGATCAGTTCTGGGAGCTCTCGCGCAGAATTGCTACCCATACTGTAGCCAATCTTGATTTTCTTTTGATTCACCTCAGAAGGCAAATTGATTTTGCTTCGAGGGCCAATTAAATATCCCTTTTCAATTTGAATCACTGTCTTTGAAAATTGAATATATTGAGCCCTATCTGCACTGGCATTGGTAAATACTAAATCGACCTCACCTTTTTTAACAGCCGCTAGAACATCAGCATTCTTTTCGAAAACCACTGGAGAGTATTTAACATCTAACTTAGCAGAGAGATCTCTTCCTAATTCGTATCCAATTCCCCGAGACTCACCACCGACAGAGTTGGCCTGCAAGATTGAGGTTGGAGTGCCTTTATAAAGACCCATCTTTAATTCCCCTTGAGGAGTTAAAGGGTTCTGTGGCTGAGTGGAGCAAGCGCAGAGAAATATCGAACAAACCAGTCCACAAACTTTCACCCAAGATAAACGATATCTCATAAGCTTATTTTCTGAGGATTAATCAGGTTGAATATTGGCATCACGAACTAGCTTTTCATAACGTTTTCGCTCTGAATTTAGAAAGGCCATAAATTGTGCTGTGCTACCGGGGCTTACCTCACCACCAACCGAAGTCAAGCGTTCAATCATGTCTTTTGACTTCAGTGCTTTCTCAACCTCTGCATGCAATGTCTTCACAATCGCTGCAGGCGTTTTAGCGGGTGCGATTAAGCCATACCAAACAGATGCCTCAAATCCAGGAAATCCAGACTCTGCAATAGTGGGCACACCTGGAAACAATGGGGAACGCTTAGCACTCATCACTGCAATGATTTTGAGATTCCCAGCTTTAACCTGGGGAGCAATTTCAAGTATATTCATCGCCACCAAATCTAACTGACCTCCAATCAAATCAGTAATGGCAGGTGCGCCCCCTTTATATGGAACATGCTTAAAAGAAACGCCGGCAGCCTGCTCAAAGAATTTCATGGCCATATGCGGGGTTGCGCCATTACCTGGTGACCCGTAGGTAACGAAATCAGGATTAGCTTTTGCCGCCTTAATTAGGTCTGATAACTTTTGATACTTACTTCCGGGAGTTGTTGCTATAACTACTGGTACATTACCAATTAAGGCAATTGGAGTGATATCTTTATCAATATCAAATGGCTGGGGTTTGTATAGGGCCATATTTGCAGCCAAGGCATTGGCTGCAATCATCAGCGTATATCCATCTGGTGTGCTGTCAATTAACTGCTTAACCGCAATATTGGTCCCAGCACCTGGCTTGTTCTCAATGACAAAGGTTTGTCCCATCGAGCCTGAAAGGTTTTGCCCCAAACTTCTTGCCACCAAATCTACTGCGCCGCCTGGTGCATATCCAACAAGAACCTTAATCGGCTTGTTCGGATAGTCTTGAGCCATCGAGTGGACTGAGAACAAAAGCCCGCAAAACAATAAAACATTGGAGATTATCTTCTTCATTATTTTTACTCTCTAGGAGCCCCTGACATTCTGACAATACCTTCGTAACGTTTAATCTCAGATTGAGAAAATTTAGTGAAATCAGCAACAGAACCACCATCTACCTGCGCACCAATAGCTTGCAGATGCTGCTTCACCTCGGGGTCTTTTAACACCTTATTAAAGGCTGCATTCAGTTTGTCCGCAATATCTTTCGGGGCGCCAGCCGGAAGCATGACGCCATACCAGGCGTTAGCTACCATCGTTACTCCCACTTCTTTCATCGTGGGGACATTAGGCAACTCAGGAATACGTTTTTCAGCAGCAATGCCAAGGGCTTTTAACTTGCCCGCTTTAATATTATTGAGCGAGCCAGTATCTAACATCATGTCAATATGGCCAGCCATCAAATCAACTGCTGCAGGGCCACTTCCCTTGTAGGGAACGTGACGAATATCCAAACTAGTGACCGTTTTAAATTGCGCTCCAGCCAAATGCTGAGAAGCGCCAATACCGGCTGATCCATAAGTAAACTTTCCAGGATTCTGCTTCACATCAGTTATGAGATCTTTCATGGTGTTCCAAGGTGATGAAGCAGGCACAACCATGATGTTTGGAATCGTGCAGACCAATACTACTGGCGTGAAATCTTTAGCGGCATCAAATCCTTGATTTGCAAATAAATGAGGGCCTGCAGCATTGGTAGAGCTCGTAGCCATCAGAATAGAGTAACCATCAGGCTTGTCTTGTACAAAAGCTTGGGTGCCAATATTCCCACCTGCCCCACCCTTGTTCTCAACAAATACTGAAACGCCAAGCTCTTTCGTTAAGGGTTGAACCAAGATGCGCGCCACTTGATCTGTTGCTCCGCCTGGGGGCCACGGAACCAAAAACTTAATTGACTTGTCTGGGTATGCGGCGAAGGCGTTGATCGCCAGAGCACTTAAAGCAAGAGCGATGAGGGCTTCTATTTTCATAGGGCACCTTTTTGTTTCAAACTCGCATCAACCCAAGCATCGTTATATTGACCATCCAGAATAGATTGGATGATTTTGCGTTCAGTCGTTTCTTTTTCCTTGCCTAACTTAGCGGCCTCGAGCGCGATATTTGGTGACAGAGCAATGATCCCATCACAGTCGCCCAAAATGATATCGCCCGGATTAACGACCATCCCACCAATACTGATTGATATATTGATTGATCCAGGACCGTCCTTATAAGGACCGCGCATATTTACGCCACGAGCCCAGCATGGAAACTTATGCTTCTCAAACGCATCTACGTCACGAATGGCACCATCAAAGACGCAACCAATAGCGCCTTTCAATTTGGCAACCGTCATCATGATTTCACCAAATAAGGCACGCGAGATATCGCCACTACCATCTACTACCAAGACATCACCTGGTTTTAGGATTTGCAAGGCTTTATGAATCAAGAGATTGTCACCAGCGCGAACGCTCACCGTTACGGCATTGCCACAAACCGAGACAGAAGATTTATTCACCGGCAGAATACCGACGGCACCAATTGTTCTTCCCATTACATCACTCACCACTGAGGTTGCCAGTCCCGTTAGGGCAGAGATGCCATCTTGAAAGGCTTCTTTCCTTGGATGAATTTCAATCCCAGTTGTACTCATTAAAAAATCTCCTTAATTAATTTATATTGTTTTAACCATGTCAATATAACGCAAATATATTGCCTTGTTCCTAAACTTTGGGGCTAAATTCAGCCTATGATTTACTCTTTTAGCTGAAACTAACGAATGCTCAAAATCACACACCCAAACGATCTCTTAGAGCTTGCGCTCACGAATAAGTTGACCTCAGAATGCGGGACGTGCAATGCATTAATGAACCCAGGCTGGGAGTCTGTCCCTGGAAGTTTTAATCTTAAGCTCTTGAAACTCATTGGCACACTTCGGAATGAAGACAGCCCAGAGACCTGGGAGGAATACCACCCGAATGGAACCCACTCATGGTCTGCTGATGCGCCAATAGCTATTGGCTACCACCCTTACAGCCGGTGCGACATCTATCAGTGTATTGATTGCACTCGCAAGTACCTAAGATACGGAGAATATGGAGGCTACTATATTGATGAGCGTGTCAGACCACTCAATGCATACCTAATTGCTAAAGGCTAGCCACCCAAAGATGGCTAGCGTGGCAACTTAATACTTAGTTCTCTGGCTTAAAGCCGCTATCCAAGAATTCCTGTACTCCCGCAAACATCAACATACGATTCTTTTCCATGATGATGGTGTGCGTGCCTTCGCTGATTTGGAGCATTTCCTTGTATGGAGCATTTTCAAGCTTGGTGAAATACTCATACATCATGTAGCTTGGTAGATCAGCATCCCACTCCGCGTGCACTAACATAACCGGCACCCGAATATCTTTTGGCTCATAAACCGGTTTCCCAGCAGTCCAGTACTCACGCGCATCTTGCACGGTTCCGTTAGGGGCCCGTAACTTCTTAGGTGTTTGTGTTTTACCCCAAGGGTCAGTGTCAAAAGTAGCATTGGCCCATTTCTCAAACCAACCCTCTGGAATCAAACTGGCTTTTGCATTTTCTGGAACACCAGTTAACCAACGATTTTTAGCATCAGCAATCGATGCGACTCGATATGCCCCAAGCGCACCGCCCTTGTCCGTTAACGGTGCGCCACCCTGGCGTAACCACTGAGGTGCATATAAGACTAGCTTATTAACCTTCTCATTATGTTCAGCGGTGTACTTACCCATAATGGTTGTTCCCCATGACCAGCCGAGTAAATTCATCTTCTGAATATTGCGCTTCTTCAAGATGTACTCGACAGCACTGGAAACATCGCTCACGGCAACATCGGTACGTACAAGGGGTGCGTTTTGTTCTGCGGGTTGATCCATCTCCGGTGGACGGGTTGATTTTCCATAGCCGCGCAAATCAACCAACCAAACGTCATACCCTCTCGTTGCCATGTACTCCATCCAAGAAGTTCCACCTAGCGACAAATCAAAAGCAGTTTCTGCTGGATAAGTAGAACCATGCACATACAGCAGCGTTTTCTCTGCTGTGAATTTCTTCATACCAGCTAAGTGCTTATTACGTACGTAAAGTGAAATGCTGGGCGTATCGCTTTCCACCATATATTCATTCATTTGGATCTTTCCGGCAGCAAATGCCTGACCAATACCAATGAAAGAAATAAGTAAAGCAAGGATCTTGTAGGTGATTTTCATTTAGTCTCCATATGAGTTCAAACTCATTTTTATTGTGTTTTCTTAAATTTTACTAGTTGCTAAGCCTTAGTATCACCTAAAAATGAACACTCCATTAGATGGCTGCTTTACCCAAAGAAAAAGCCACCCAAAGTGGCTAAAACTGCCAAAGCAATTACAAGACTTCCAACAAACAAATATTTAGCTAGACATCAAAACTGGCAGAACCATCGTTTTCAAGATGTGTCTTGTACCGGCGCCCCTGCTTATGAATGGGAAGCCAATATGACTATGAGCTCCCATAACCAGCAAATCAGCGCCTTGATCGCAGGCATTGTTGAGCAACATATCCATCACGCCAATATCATTGATGATCATAACTTCTGTTTTAGATTTAATGCCATGGCATGAGAGCTGTACAGCAACCTCCTTACAGGATGCTTCTGCTCGGTCAAAACTAGAATCAAAAGCCAATACAACGGCTTGATCACAATTTAATATTAATGGAAGAGAATCGTTTAATGCATGAGCAGCCTGACTCGATGCATTCCAAGCAAGCAAAGGATGTTTAAATGAGCCAGAGAACTCACCAACATACGGAATGATCAGTACAGGACGACCCGAATTGGTTAATACCTCCTCAACAAGCTCAGCTGGGACGAAATGAACGCCTGATTCTTCATATTGCCCCATGATGACTAAATCAAAATATCTTGCCTTCTCTGAAACTAGGGCCAACACAGCAGAATCACTTCCTCGATTGATATCAACCCATTCAGCGTTTAAGCCTTGAGTTGTCGACTCAAATGCCTTTTTGCTATCTTGGCCCGCTTTTACATACTCCTCTGGTGGCCAACTTGAGATACTCCCAGCCTGCTTGGCTAAGGATTTTTGGGCAAAAACCCCAACCAGCCTAGCACCATTCGCTTTTGCCAAAGCAGTAGCAATTTTCAAACGAGCCTCACAGCGAGGGCTTTCATCTAAATGCACCATTAAATTCTTTAACATGACATCATCCCCAGAAAATATGTAATTAGCTTCATTATGCTCAGCCCTGAAATCTTCAATTTGATCCATATCAAACTATCAGCTGGTGGATTGAGAAATCCCTCTAAATCACAATTCTATGCCGTTATTTCCGCCTATTTTCATCTTCCATAAAGTAAGGGTTTTCGCCAAAAAAGGGGTTATGAACCTCTCAGCCGAAATAGAATGTGTTTATGCCTAATGCATTTAATTTCTCCGCCTCGCCCTTTGACTGCCTAAATAGTCAAGAGCAAAAGCTTGTACGCGATAGCGTTGACATTGCGTATTTCAAGAAGAGAGAAGTCGTTTTAGATCTTGGCTCTACTCCCACCCATCTCTTTATTCCCATCAAGGGCTTCGTACAGCAATTGGAAAATGGGGAGGAGGTCGCCATTTATGGACCAGATGATTGTTTTGATGGTCGCGGCCTGATGGCAGGAAAAGTCTCCAGTCAATTTATCGCCTCCGAAGAAGTCGTTGCTTACCAGTTAGCCAAATCTACGGTAAACGAATTGATATCAAGCAACACAACATTTAGCGCGCTGCTATTTGCAGATCTCTCCAAGAAACTCAATGCGCTAGCAGAAAGACGCAGCCAATATGAAATCAACTCCCTAAGTCTAGCGCTAGTAAGTCAGGCATTTTTGCGGCAAGCAAATATTGTTGATGCTCATACTGATCTAATGAGTGTGGTCAAGATCTTTAATGATCAAAGGACTACTCATGTTCTCGTCAGAAATGCATTATCAGAGTCCAAAGATTTGGGAATCTTTACAACAACAAATTTACAGAGGGCAATTCTCTCTCAATTACCCCTAGAATCCACGCCAGTAGGACCGCTAAGCAATTACAAACTCATCACAGTTCAAGCGAGTGTACGCCTGTACGAAGCATTGGCAGTCATGATCAAACACTCAGTTAACCGAGTCGTTGTTATGAATCAATTTGAAGTAGTTGGTATCCTAGAGCAGGTAGACTTACTCAGCTTTATTGCTAATGGCTCTTCCCTAGTAGTCCAAAAAATACTGCAGTCTAAAACACTGGAAGATCTCAAGATACCCGCTGAACAAATTACGAAGCTCATTAGCCTACTCCATCGCAATGGCAGCAAAGTTGAAATGATTGCACGCTTAGTTCAAGAGCTCAATACAAAGTTATTTGAAAAAGCATGGTCACTAATAGCAAGTCCTGAGTTACTCGCTAACAGCTGTTTATTTGTGATGGGTAGCGAAGGCCGAGGAGAGCAGATATTAAAAACTGATCAAGACAATGGACTCATTGTCAACGACAATTTTCCTATTGGAGAGCACGCGATCTCTTGTTGTGATCAATTTTCAGCAGCACTCATTGGTTTTGGCTACCCAGAATGTCCTGGCAAGATTATGGTGAATAATTCTGCCTGGCGCATGACAGTGAAAGACTTTAGTGAAACGGCAAAAGGCTGGCTCCTGAAGCCCTCTCCAGAAAGTTTGATGAATTTGGCCATCTTTCTGGACTCACACCCCATCAGCGGCGACCCCAAGCTCTTGGGAACGGTCAAGCAAGAATTATTTAAGCTGATTAATGACAATCAATTTCTCTTGGCTAGATTTGCCTCTGCCATCGAATCAATCTCGTCCGAGGCTGGCTGGTGGAATCGTCTCCTTACGCTTGGTGGCGATAATGCGGATCACAGAATCAATCTCAAAAAAGCAGGAATTTTTGCGATCGTCCATGGGATACGCTCCCTTGCGATGGAGAACCATATCCCGGTCAATTCGACTGTGGGACGGATCCAAGAATTGGTTCAAATGCATAAGCTACCTAAGGATTTGGCGGGGGAGCTGGTTGAGTCCTTGCATCTACTTATGGAACTAAGGCTAAAAGCTGGCTTAAGCGAATTAGAAACAGGCAAAGAAGTTTCTGGTGAAATTGATACCAGCCGCCTATCGACCCTTGAAAGAGACTTGCTAAAAGATTCCCTGAGTGTTGTTAAAAGATTCAAACTCTTTTTACGCCAGCATTTTCGTCTTGATTTTGCATGAGCCAAATAAATCCAGGTATTTTCAAAAAACTCTATAGATCAGTATGGAGAGGGTGGCTCATTTACCACCTGGCAGATGAACGCTACAAATTCATGTTTGATGCACCCCCCGAAAACGAATGGGTGGTACTTGACTGCGAAACCACTGGTCTTAATGTTTCTAGGGATGAGATCATCTCGATTGGCGCAGTCAAAATAGTTGGCAACACATTAATGACCAGCGATCGCTTGGAGCTTCTCGTAAAGCCAGATAAGAAAGTGTCTGCTGAAAGTGTCAAAATTCATCGCTTAAGAGAATTGGATGTAGCAAACGGTTTGGATCCTGAGGTGGCGATGGCCAAGCTTATGCACTTCATCGGCAGCCGCCCGATTGTGGGTTATTACTTAGAGTTTGATATTGCAATGCTCAATAAAGTGATCTGGCGCATGCTTGGCCAAGGTCTGCCACAACCGAAGATTGAAGTGTCATCCTTGTTTTATGACTATAAGAATCACCAACTTCCCATCAATGAACGCGGTGGCACCATTGACCTGCGCTTTAATACTCTCATGAGGGATCTTAAACTACCAGTGCGGGATGCCCATGATGCAATTAATGATGCCGTGATGACTGGCATGGCTTTCATTAAGTTACGCCAGTTATTAGAGTAGTTATATAAATAATATGGAAAATAAAAAACCAGGATTACTCCTGGTTTTTTATTGTTAAAGCTTCGGTTTAGATCTTAGTGACCAGAAGCTCCTGAAGCACCAAATCCAGTTTCAGAGCGAACTTGTTGTGCAGGGAATGCGGCACGTTCTTTCTTAGCATTTTCACTGTTGTCCAATACAGAGAACAACCAAACGCCAACGAAACCAATCGTCATAGAGAAAAGCGCTGGAGATGAGTAAGGGAACCATGCACTGCCTTTAGGGTTACCGAATACTGCCTCCCAAACCGCTGGGGAAACTACCGTCAAGGCTACCGAAGAAAATAATCCTAAGAAGCCCCCAATCACGGCACCTCTAGTGGTGCAATTTTTCCACAACACTGACATGAACAATACTGGGAAATTAGCAGAAGCAGCAATCGCAAATGCTAACGCGACCATGAAAGCAATGTTTTGCTTTTCAAAGACAATCCCCAAAATCACAGCAATCGCACCGAGAGTGAGTGTAGTTAAACGAGATACTTTCAACTCTGAAGCGCTATCAGCGTTGCCCTTTTTAAATACAGTTGCGTACAGGTCATGCGACACAGCTGAAGCACCTGAGAGCGTCAAACCAGCAACCACGGCCAAGATCGTTGCAAAAGCAACTGCAGAGATAAAGCCATAGAAGATATTGCCGCCAACAGTTTTGGCTACTAAAACAGCTGCCATGTTTGCGGTACCCGCTCCACCATTAATCACACCTGTTGCCACATTAGCCATTTCTGGGTTAGTCAACACTAAAGTGATAGCACCAAAACCGATGATGAAAATTAATACATAGAAGTAACCAATCCAAGTGGTTGCCCACAGTACAGACTTACGAGCTTCTTTTGCATCAGGGACTGTAAAGAAACGCATTAAGATGTGTGGCAAACCTGCTGTACCAAACATCAATGCCATACCGAAGGAAATAGCAGAGATCGGATCCTTAATAAATCCACCTGGGCCCATGATGCTGAGACCTGCTTTAGCTGCCTCTTCTGGATTTTTACCAGCATTAGCAGCAATGGCAGTTTTGACTTCAACTGCTTTGGCAAACAATGCTTCAGGGCTGAAACCATATTGAGCCAGAACCATGAAGGCCATAAAGCTCACACCGGCTAACAACATACAAGCTTTAATAATCTGCACCCAAGTAGTAGCCGTCATACCGCCAAACAGCACGTAAACCATCATTAAGCAACCAACGATCACGACTGCCATCCAGTACTCAAGACCAAATAACAATTTGATTAGCTGGCCCGCACCCACCATTTGAGCGATCAAATAGAAGGCAACAACCACTAAAGTACCTGATGCTGCAAAGGCACGGATCGGGCCCTGTTGAAAGCGATAGCCTGCCACGTCCGCAAAAGTAAATTTACCAAGGTTACGCAAACGCTCTGCCATCAAGAAGGTAATGACCGGCCAACCAACCAAGAATCCAATGGAGTAGATCAAGCCGTCATAGCCATTCGCCATGACTGCAGCAGAAATACCCAAGAAAGATGCAGCAGACATATAGTCACCAGCGATCGCGAGACCATTTTGGAAGCCAGTAATGCCGCCGCCAGCGGTATAAAAATCAGCAGCAGACTTAGTTTTCGATGCGGCCCATTTAGTAATAAACAAAGTCGCAATAACAAAAACAGCAAACATTGCGATTGCTGTCCAGTTGGTTTCTTGCTTTATAACTTGCCCTAAATCGGCACCTGCAGCAACAGCAAACATTGGCAAAGCCAATAGCGCTAAAGCGCACAACAATTTTTCTATACGCTTCATTTGGAGGCTTCCTTCAAAATTTCTGCAGTCAATGTGTCGTATTCGCTATTTGCTTTACGCACATAAAGTGCAGTAATCAAAATAGTAAAAATAATTACGCCCATGCCAATAGGAATACCCAGGCTAGTCACGCCATCACCAAATGGTTGCGCCAAAAATGGTTTATTAAAAGCAATTAAAGCTATATAGCCGTAATAAACAACAAACATCAAAATGCAAAGAGTCCAACCAAAAGTGCTGCGCTTGCGCTTGAGCTCTTGGTATTTTGGGTTTGCCTCTATGCGTGCCACGACTGAATCTGACATACACTTCTCCTTAATAAAAACACTAAAGTTAGTGGTGTTATTTTAGTAAGCTCAAGACTCAGATTTCACTGAATTCCTCTTTTAAATCCAATAAGTTAGGGAATATCCTATGCTGGAATGCCCTAGAAACATACAAAGCCTACAAAAGAAAACCCCAGCTATATCAAGGTGAGGCTAATAACTGAAAACGGCTGACATTACCCGGGGACTCACAAGAACTGAAACATCGTTCTTCTCGTGTTGGTGAAATGGGGTCTAACCCTATCGCTCCACGTGGTATGCCTAACTTTTAGCCAAGGTTCGCAGCCCAACACTTCCAGGGAAATAAGGTCATAGAAAGAAAAAGAATATGGCGCATGATCCAGGTTTAAACAGCGAGTAGCGCTGACGCATCCAGGGACGCTTGCTAAGCCTGGCAAGTGCTCTTGGTCATACCAGGCAAATAACTCTTCTTGCCACCCCGCCTCTGGATCCATCTCAACCACATAACGATTGTGCGGTACTTGATCGCTAGAAAATCCTTTAATTGGATTTATAAACGCAATGCGACTCAACTCAATTTCAGCCAACAAACTTGTTGTCTCACCTAGAAAAGCATATGCATCAAGCGCCGCATGATCTATCGGACTCTCAAAATAAAAATACCCATAGAGAGCATTCGATTCAACGCTATAGGTCAAAACGATCTTTTTAAATTCAACCTGCTTTGCTTGCTTTAATCCACTAGATATCTCAGCAATATTTTGCGAGCCCCCTATCGGCTTAGATCGCAATAGTAGCAAGTCGACCTTTTGATCGCTCATTCTAGTGACCTATATGCAGTGCATTTAATAATCTTGAGACCATGTTATAGGCCGAGATAGTAGCAACCAATTCTAGAATTTCTTGATCATTAAAATACGGTTTTATTTGATCAAATAAACTATCGGGCACCTGAATATCTTTAGTCATTACATCGGTTAACTTGAGTATTAAGCGCTCTTTCTCATCAAATAATCCGCTAATTGTCGAATCTCTCAGAGATTCAATCTTCTCCTGACTCATGCCAGCCTTGATGGCGTGAGGAGCATGTGCCTCAAACTCATAACTCGCACGGTTCAATACCGCAATTCTCAAAATAATCATCTCTCTTATTGTGGGAGATAAAGAATTGCGGTTGCGAATCGCTGTCAATAGAGCTTCCCAGCCCTGCGCAATCTCAGGCGCATTTAAAAGAATTTGATACAAGGGAGAGATTCTTCCTCGCTCCAGAAAAATTTTTGCCTCTAAAGTAGCTAACTCCGCCTTAGTGCCGGGAGTGACTGGCGCTATACGTTTATTCATTTTTATTCCGGTAAAATTTTCTTAGCTTTAATTAATTGTGTCCACTTGGCAATATCTTTTTTCAAAGTGGCGCTCAACTCTTCCGGAGTAGATCCTACTGGCTCACTTCCAGCTTGTGTTAATTTAGAATTTAAAGGGTCCTGCTTGACCACTCTTTTAATTGCGGCACTGAGGCGATCAATATCCGCCTTGGATGTACCTGCCTTAACAAAGACGGCGTACCAGTTATTAGTATCCACGCCTTTGATATCCATCTCATTAAATGTTTTTACATCGGGTATGGCGCTATTACGTTTATCTGCAGCCAGCCCAATGGGCTTTAACTTACCACTTTTAATGTAGCCGATAAGCCCTGGAATATCGCCAAAGAATCCATCCACGTGACCAGCCATCACGTCAGTAATTGCGGGTGCTGCACCCTTATATGGGACATGCAAAATCTTTACGTTAGCCGAGTCATTTAACTGCTCTAAAGCCAGATGAGGAACGCTTCCAGTGCCCGATGATCCCATAGTTAAGTCGCTTTTTTTGGCTAAAGTAATAAATTCCGCGGCGTTATTTGCAGGGCTCGCTGGATTAATAACGAGTACCTCTACGTTATTGGCAACCAAAGAAACGGCTGCTAAATCTTTTACTGGGTTGTAGGCTAGCTTTTCATAAAGGCCTGGATTAATCGCAACCGCTCCAGCACTCGTAAACCAAATAGTTTTCCCATCAGCAGGATTTGCTGCTAGGTATTCAGCAGCAATTACCCCATTCCCACCAGGTTTATTTTCAATTACGATTTGCGCGTTCAGATCCCTCCCTAAAGGCTCCACAAGTGAGCGTGCCATTGAATCTACTGGGCCGCCAGGCGGAAAGGCAACGATCATCTTAATAACATTTGATTGTGCTTGAGCTGCGGCAAAAGACAAACAACACAAAAACCCCAATAGAATTTTTTTCATTTCCGATCCCCTAATCACATCGTGCTGACATACCACCATCAACAATAATTTCAGTCCCTGTAATGAAACGAGACTCGTCTGAAGCTAAAAATAATGCCGCATTAGCAGTGTCACGGCCATCACCCATGAATGGCAACGGAATACGTGATTGTCTTTGTTTTAATAGCAACTCCACATCACCGCCAACACGCTGTTTTGCCAAGCGGGTCTCGACCATAGGTGTATGCAGTTGACCTGGGACAACCGTATTCACACGAATATTCTGTTTTGCATATTGAACAGCTAGTACTCTTGAAAATTGAATGACCCCCGCCTTAGTCGCAGCATAAGCAATTTGTGCGGAGCCAGTCCAACGAATGCCCGAAGTCGATGCCAAATTAATAATGGAGCCTGATTTCTTTTGAATCATTTCAGGAAGGGCATATTTACAAGTCATAAACACGCTCTTCAGATTGAAATCTACCTGCGCATCCCAAATTTCCTCAGTCATTTCTATTGGACCGCCCTTTGCGGAGCCCCCAACGATATTCACCAAAATATTGAGTGTGCCGAATTCTTTGATACATGAATGAATGCTCTCCTCTATCGACCCCGACTTGGTGACGTCTAAAACACTAGTTTTAATATTATTCCTGAATTCACCAGCCAAACTTAATGTTTCATCTAGGCGAACTAAGTCAAGATCCGTTGCAAATACTTTTGCTCCTTCTTGAGCAAATCTCACCGCTGTTGCTCGACCATTTCCCCATCCAGGGCCAATCGATCCGGCCCCAGTAATAAATGCTACTTTTCCTTCTAAACGTCCAGCCATCATTTACTCCATTGATATTTTTTATAAAAACCGATAAAACTGTTCGGGATTTCTAACCATGAGCTTCTCAATCTTTTCCTGACTATCAGCAATTCGAGGAATCAGATCAATCAGATGCCCATCGTCCGGAATGTGGTGGTGATTTGGATGAGGCCAGTCGGTACCCCATACGCATTTCTCTGTAAATTGATCAACCAGAATTTTTGCCAAGGACACACCATCGTTATAGGGATGAATCTTTGAAATGCGATCAATCCCGCTTACCTTAATATGGAAACGAGGGTCATCTAACAACTTCAAAAGGCCTTGGAAATCAGCATGATCACTGCCAAGGGAAGCATCCACTCTCCCAATATGATCAATCATCACGGGAACGACAGATTGTTTGAGTAAGGGTGTCAATGAATGGACTAAATCGCTAGAGAAATGAACCTGTAAATGCCAGCCGAATGGCTCTATGCGCTTTGTTAATGCCAAAATATCTTCCATAGAGTCGGTATTTTTTAAGTGCGCCATGAAGTTAAAACGAATCGCACGAAAGCCTTGCTGATCCATCAAACGAATTTGCTCAGTTGTCGTTCTGGCCGGTGCTAAAGCCACGCCTAGGTAATTTCCTTTACGGGCCTGCATGGCATCCACTACAACAGCGTTATTAAATCCATGTAGTGCAGTTTGCACAATCACACAGCGCTGAATTCCCAAAAAATCATGCAGAGCAAACAGCTTTTCCTTACCAGCATCAACTGGAGTAAATAATCTACTCTCTATATACGGAAATTGGTTAGAGGGACCAAAAATATGGCAATGGGCATCACAAGAATTGACCGGCAACTTAAAAGTAGGCTTACTCGGCGAGCTAAGATAGGTCTGTATTAAGTCACTCATGTCTCTAGATTATCTTTATTTTTAATGTAGACCCCATTCTGCCAGATGGCAGGCGTCTGGATCAATAAAACGCCCTAAAGATGTATAGTTAAATACAGAAGCAAGAGACAACTAAAAAACTAATACTCAAAATGAAACCCATATATATCTGTGATGCCATCAGAACCCCCATCGGTCGCTATGCTGGATCACTATCCAGTATTCGGGCAGATGATTTGGGTGCAATTCCTATAATGGCATTAATGGAGCGCAATCCCAAAGTAAAGTGGGATGAGCTTGATGAAGTCATTTACGGTTGCGCTAACCAAGCCGGCGAAGACAACCGTAACATTGCTCGGATGAGCTCTTTACTAGCCGGCTTATCACCTAGTGTTCCGGGCGTCACCATGAATCGCTTATGCGGTTCAGGCATGGATGCTATTGGTACTGCAGCTAGAGCCATTGCTGCTGGTGAAGTAGATCTTGTGATTGCTGGTGGGGTCGAGAGCATGAGCCGCGCACCCTTTGTAATGCCCAAATCCGAATCCGCCTTTTCCAGAACAAATACAGTACATGACACCACTATTGGCTGGCGTTTTATTAACCCACTTATGCGGCAAGCTTATGGTGTTGATTCCATGCCAGAAACTGCTGAGAATGTTGCGGATGATTTTAAAATCAATCGACTAGATCAAGATCGGATGGCTTTAAGAAGTCAAAATAAGGCTGCCGCCTCTCAAGCTAGCGGTCGTTTCGCAAAGGAAATTACGCCCGTCATCATTTCCCAGAAAAAAGGGGACCCCGTTATCGTTTCACAAGACGAACATCCTCGCGCAACGACCATTGAAGCACTTGGAAAACTCAAACCCATCGTTCGCCCAGACGGCACGGTAACTGCAGGCAATGCATCTGGTGTTAACGATGGCGCCTGCGCTCTTCTGCTTGCTAGCGAAGATGCTCTCAAAAAACATAAGCTCAAACCTAGGGCTAAGATTATTGGCATGGCTACTGCTGGCGTACCTCCCCGCATTATGGGCATTGGCCCTGCACCCGCCTCACAAAAATTACTGAAACGGCTAGGTCTCTCTATTGACCAAATTGACGTCATTGAGCTCAATGAAGCTTTTGCTGCACAAGGATTAGCCACCTTGCGCGCGCTAGGTGTGGCTGATGATGATCCTAGAGTCAACCCGAATGGGGGCGCTATTGCGCTAGGACATCCTTTGGGGATGAGTGGTGCACGCTTAGTTACAACTGCCTTGGTAGAGCTGGAAGAACAGCAAAAACGGTACGCACTTTGTACCATGTGTATTGGGGTTGGCCAAGGCATTGCTATAGTGATCGAGCGAACTGCTTAAAATTTTCACTTAAAATAATGCCCGCTGATCTAGCGGGCATTATTTTAAATTAGGAGTAATTCCATTTACTCATCTTTCATATTGGCACTCTTCACTATCGGCTGAAGACGCTTTCTTTCTTCAGACAAGAATTTAATGAAATCTGCCTGGCTACCCGGCGAAGGCTCAATACCTTGCGGAATCAAGCGAGCCTTAAGCGCATTTGTATCTAGAGCTGCTTGTATAGCAGCATTCATTTTCTGAATAATCTCATTGGGCGTGCCCTTAGGTGCAAATATTCCAGACCAATGGCCAATGAAAATATTGGGATATCCCAGTTCTCCAGTAGTTGGGACGTTAGGCAAACGCGTGATGCGTTTATTCCAAGTGGAGGCAATGGGCCTGAGTTTGTTACCTTCGATTTGCGGCAAAACTACTACGCTGGCTTCTGAAGTGGCATCCACTTGTTTTGACACTACTGAAAAAACTCCCTCTGAACCACTTTTATACGGAATGATTTCGTAATTTCCGCCCCCGGCATACAGTTTGAGCATTTCAGCCACAAAGTGGGGAGTGCTCCCGCTACCTGCAGTGGCAAAAGTCAGCCCCGGATTTTCCTTCGCTTTTTTAATTAAGTCTTTAAAATTTAGAATTGGAGAATCGCTGTTGACCACAATGATGGATGGGCTCACAGCCATCATACCCACTGGTACTAAGTCTTCTGGCTTGTAGGGCATATTATTGCGCAACATTGGAATGGTAACCACACCGCCTGCTGCCCCAGCATAAAAGGTGTAGCCGTCAGGCGCACTCTTAGCAACATAATCACCACCAACCACTGATCCCGCCCCAGGCTTATTTTCAACAATAATCGGCTGACCCAATTGCTTGCCAACGGCCTCAGCAACGGCGCGCGCAACTAAATCGTTTGCCCCTCCCGGACCAAAGCCCACAATAAATTTAATTGGGCGACTTGGCCACGTATCTGCAAACGCAGCATTGGCAACAACCATCGCAAAAGCAAGTGCCAGGACTTTAATTGTTTTCATGAAAACTTTTTCTCCAATGAGTCGTAATATTCTTTGTTCACACAACTTTGACGCTCTGCAAAAGTAGCCACCAGCACTGGATCTTCTTTCAGCTCACCATATTGCTTGAGATGGCTCAATGCATTGGTCATGCCACGTACAGCACCTTGTAAGGCTGCATTGGCATATAGCACCATCCCAAAACCCATCTGAGATAAGTCTGCAAGAGGTAGCGAAGGTGTCTTCCCACCAATCACGATATTGATCAGTTGCGGACAATAAGACTGAGAGGCAATCATTTTGATCTCCTCAATGCTTTCCGGCGCCTCAATGAAAATCATATCCGCGCCAGATTGCGCATAACTAGCAGCCCTGTCGAGCGCATCGTCCAATCCATTGATTGTTCTTGCATCTGTTCTAGCAATAATCAGAAAGTCATCGTGCTTTCGGGCATCTACAGCAGCCTTAATCTTGCCGCACATTTCTTCTTTGCTAATGACTTGTTTGCCAGCAAAATGTCCACAGCGTTTAGGGCTGGCTTGATCTTCAATTTGGATAGCGCTAGCACCGGCACGCTCCAACACCTTGACAGTGTGATGAACATTGACTGCATTTCCAAAACCAGTATCAATGTCGACTATCAAAGGTATCTGCACAACATCGCATATTGCTGAAGTGTTCACTGCCACATCATTTAGATTAATAAATCCTAAATCTGGGATTCCATAAAACTGGTTTGTTAATCCTGCGCCACTGAGATAAACAGCCTCGAATCCTAAATCTTCAATCAAACGTGCAGCCAGCGCATTGCCAGCACCAGGAACTAAAAGCCCACGCTTTTCATTGACCAGTCTACGTAAGATGGTTCCTAAATGTGTGGGCACTTGAGCTCCTTTTTGATGGAAATTATGAAGATTATATGAGCTTAACTCGTCTTATTATCAGCGAGCTGACAACTTCGCAGTGAGGAAGTGCTTAATATTAGGTTAGTTCAAATGTGCTATTACAAGTTCTTGTAACACGGCTCGCACGTTCTGCGGTATAGGAGTTGGCTTATTGCTTGCGCGGTCAACATAGACGTGCACAAAATAGCCAAGTGCAGAGGCAACATTCTCATCATTCCTGAAAATGGCAACCTCATATTTAACGCTGCTATTGCCCAAATGCGCCACTTTCAAACCTACATGGATCAGATCTGGATACACAATCGGCGCAAAATATTTGCATTGGGTTTCAATTACTAGGCCAATCGTTTCGCTTTTGGCAATATCTAAAACATTACGCTCTATTAAATAGCGATTGACCGCTGTATCAAAGAATGAGTAATACACCACATTATTAATATGGCCATATGCATCGTTGTCCATCCATCTAGAATGAACATCTTCAAACGCAACAAAATCAGCGCGTGTTGGTGGGGAGTGCTTCTGATTACTCATAAAGCTTCTCTATATAAAGCTGCAGCATCAGCCAAAGTAATTTCACGCGGGCTGTTTTGCAATAAACGGGTTTGTAACATGGCATCAGTAGCAAGCTGATCAATGTCATTTGCCGTGATACCAACCTCCACTAAACGCTGGGGCAAGCCAAGTTCGCCAGCCAAGCCACCCAAGTAGTCGGCTAGTTGTGCAGCCTGCTCCTTTGTGGATCCCAGTAATCCGGGTTTAATAATTTGGCCCAATTCTGCATACATCACATGTGCCGCATCTAAGTTAAAGCGCACTACCGACCCAAGCATTAATGAGTTAGAGAGTCCATGCGGGACATGAAATCTTGCGCCAATGGGATAAGCTAAGGCATGTACACCTGCTACTGGGGCATTCGTAAATGACATGCCCGCAAGGCAAGCTCCTAGCAACATATTTTCACGGGCGACGATGTCACTGCCAGAGGCCACTGCTTTATGAAGATTGGCCGCCAACAATCGCAATGCTTCTTTTGCCAAACAATCTGATACAGGATTCTTGAGGCGTTTCGTAGTAAATGCCTCAATAGCATGCACCATGGCATCAATACCAGTAGCTGCAGTGACATGAGCTGGCAATCCCAGGGTGAGTTCGGCATCTAGCAAAGCAATGTCAGGTAATAGCTGAGGGGAAACAACGCCTTTTTTCTCATTCTCACTAACCGTAACGATCGAAATCGTCGTGACTTCAGAGCCTGTTCCTGCGGTCGTAGGAACAAGGATGAGGGGAAGCCGCAGCCCTTTGGCCATGCCTACACCATATACATCTACTAATTTTTCTTTGCCAGGCGCCAAAAGTGCTACAAGCTTAGCCACATCCATTGAACTACCGCCGCCAAAGCCAACAATGTAGTCAGCTTTGCATTCTTGAGCTGCTTTGATGGCGCTATTGATTACCGATACCGGAGGGTCGGCTTGAACATCTGAAAAGATTTGAACGGGAAGATTTAGTTCCTTGAACTGATGAATTGCTTTATTCAAAAGCCCTGCTGACAAAACGCCTGGATCGGTGACGATAAGTACTGATTTACCACCACGCTCTTGGATTCTTTTTGCTAAATTCGCAGAGCCACCTCTTTCTACAGAGATGGAGCGGGTAGAATGAAAGTCAAATTGCATGCTTTCTCCTTTATGAAATGATTTCTTTTAATTTAAGGTGCATTAACTGTATCTCCTAAGCATAAGAAATGGTCTGGTCGCAATCTTTTATTTTGACAGTTATCTAGCTTATGTTTTATAAGTTAATCATAAGTCACAAAAGACAAAACTCCCACTATTTCTGATGAGGGCTTGCTTTCTAGTGCGCCTAGCAAGAGTTCAGGCTGGAGCTAAAGGGCTATAAGAGCAAAACATGGAATAGAGCTCAATAAACAAGGAGTCTGCGGGTGGTGTGTAGCAGTATGGGTGCTATGTGAAGTAAGTTTTGATGGAGGAAGCTACTAAACCAACATCGATTAAATCATTGGTAGCTAAGTACCCCAGGCTATCTCTGTTTGGACAAACTTTTTTGCGCTTTTCTCACATAACGACCGTATGCGCTGACGCTCGGCTTTAAGCCAACCAAGAGCAAATAATAAATTAGGGTCATCTTGTGTAAGCCCTTCAATTCGAGTAATTGCTACGCAAATATCATTAAATAAACCGAAACACTCCAGCGCGACTGATATTGCTTTAAAGAAATTAGAGTACTTATTTTTGTTGCAATAGTCTTTAAAAAATTCTAAAGAGTAGCGCATAAACTTCATTTTTTTTCGTAGCGAATGAATTTCCTCATCCCGTAAAGTAGAAAATATACTCACTCGATCGGATACAAAATGAAATCCTCCGTCAATCAATTTAGTCGCCATTTTTCTAAATGCGATCAACTCTTCTTTGGTTCTTTTACTATCCCCAGGTTCGGCAATGGGCTTAACAGGAGAAAGCCCAACCGACATCAGCTCTAGTAATAACAATTGGAACTCTTTATCTCGAGTGATATGGGATGGACTGGGCAAGTCTTTAATGCTACTCAATTTAATTTCAGGACCACCCAGGGATGAAAGAATGGGATTTAAGACGCCTGTAACGTAATCATTATCGCGATACTGACCAAGTCTATCAAAGGCTTTTTTAAAGGTATCAGCCCCTTCATCACTAATAAAAATATCATGCCTTGCTAGATATTTAAACAACACCTTCAGACGACGCAGGCCAACCCGCAGCTGATGAAGATATTCAGAATAATTTTCATATTCAGCGCTTAATACACTCTGATTAGCAAGCACTTGTGCCAAGCAAGAATGAATGAGTAACTCAATAATTTCATGCATATTTTCCGCATTCTTGAGCGATATAGATTTAGCCCTAAGCGCAGGACTGGCTTTTAATCCACTAGCTAATAGGAAGCCACGCTCTGATTTACTGCGCGTGTCGATATACGCCTTATGAACCTTGATGATATTTTGCGCATGATGCAGAACATCACGGAAATCCCCTTGTTTTAGTTCTATTTCTAACTCCTGAACCGAGGATGCAATCACACCAGTACTTAGATTTGAATATATAGACCCTATATCCAAGGCATATTCGATCGATCCCTGACGTGTATTCACCACCGCCTTCCTTCGCCAAATATCTGTTTGATAACAAATTTTCAGATCTTCGACTCGCAGTTTCGGAAACCTCTTGTATAAATATTTTCCAGAATCGTGATTTTGATGTAGTTCAAAAGACCAACTCGGAATAGCATTGCCAGCGGCACTCAATGTGACATTGTGCTCAAGTCGCTCCAATGGGTTAGGGGTAGAAACTTTAAGTGTTTGCACCCATTGACGACCTTCTTTCCTTAACCGAAAAGCAATACCAGCTTGAGTCAGCAAAAAATCAGAGGTATCTATGTATGCCGCTTGCAAATGTTGTCTACGGATCCCGCCCTTAGAGACAATGAACTTTTCGATTGCCTCAAGTCTATTCTTTGGAAAGAGTAGTTTAATTTCAAATTCACTGCTGTTTGTAGGCATTATTTCGAGTAACCAAATTTATAGCTAATTTAATAAGCTAAATTTTGATGCTCTTTTTGTAAGAATATCATGCCAATCTTTGAAATCAAAAGAGAACTTTATTAATGAGCAAGTAGGCATTGATATGGGCTCACCAGCAATAAGAGATGCCAAATTCATAATGCCTGGATTATGTCCAACGATCATTAGCTTATCAATTTTTTTGGAAACTGAAGCAATGATTTTCAGTAAGACCATGGCTTCGGCTGCATATAGACCATCATTTACAACCAAATGAGAGTGCGGGGTACGCAAACCATTCGAAATAATCTGCCCCGTAGTAATCGTACGCACTGATGGACTCATCAAAATTAAATCGAAAGACAGTTCTTTTTTTGATAATTTGTGGGCAAGCTTATTAACATCTTTAACGCCTCTTTCAGATAGAGGCCTATCTTTATCGGATATAAGAACTCCCCCTGTAACCGCCTTTGCATGGCGCAAGAGAAAGAGTGACTTAGTACCCATTTGATAATGTTACTCCAGTGCCAAGACCATTTGAGGCAAAAACAACTTATTGTTGTCGGATTCATAGCGCTTGTCCTAGCTCTTCACTCCAAGCGTCAACGAAAAACCACAAGGATCAAGCTTCACCATCTTTACACCTTTGAAATCAGTAAGCCTCGCTTGATTAAAATATGAAATAACCTGCCCCGCCGTGGGAATAGCATCCTTAAAAGGCAAGCTAGACGCACTAACCGCTCCAGCAAAACAAAGAATCACCACAGTGATAGAGATTTAATTAAATTTTTTCATAGTCCCTCCTAAAAAAATTAGATAGGGTTAATGACAGCTTGATGAACCTTTTATGACAACTCTGCAAAAGTTAGTAGGTATTGTTATTGAATCGTCAATAAAGACTAATTATTATATAAAAATTTATTTTCTCAGGAATATCAAGCAAATCTAAGGTTGCCACTTCTCATTGAATTTTTTCATTTTCATTGCTAGATCTTTTTTTACAGTGAATTTAGGTAAGATGTGGGCTATGAAATTACAAAAAATATTGTTGACCTGCCTTGTAACAATCTTTTCGCAAGCCTGCATTGCTCAGGCATTTAAGTTTGTAGCCTTGGGAGATATGCCCTATTCGATCCCAGACGACTATAGCCGCTATGAGCGATTAATTAGTGCAGTCAATCGGACAAAGCCTAGTTTTGCGCTGTTTATCGGCGATACCAAATCAGGCTCTACACCATGCTCAGATGAGTACAACTTGATTGTTAAGAATTACTTTAAGCAATTCAATATGCCCTTGATCTATAGCATTGGGGATAACGAATGGACTGACTGCCATCGCACTCTGGCCGGGTCTTATGATCCGCTGGAGAGACTGGAAAATCTTAGAGTCACTTTCTTCTCAAATAATAAAAGTCAAGGTAAGCAGCCTATTACATTGCACCGTCAAGCAGACGTCATGCCTCAATATTCTCAATATGTAGAGAATGCTTACTGGGTTAAAAATGACTTTATATTTATCAACGTTCATATTCCAGGGTCAAACAACAATTTTGAGCGTAATAATGAGGCGATAAATGAGTACCGCCATCGTAATGAAGCAAATTTAGCGTGGATAGATTACGCATTCAAATTCGCAGGTAAAAATAATTTACATGGCATCATATTTTTTTATCAGGCGGATATGTTCTACAGTCCTTTGCAGGCAACTGAATTAAGTAGTGGCTACAGAGACACCTTAAATAGTCTTACTAGACATGCTGAGGCTTTTGAGAAACCAGTGCTATTAATCCATGGTGACAGTCATCGACTCAAAATTGACCAGCCATTAAAAACAATCGATAAAGGATTTGTTCTTGAAAATGTCATTCGCTTGCAAGTCATGGGCGAAGATCAAGTGCAAGCTGTTGAGGTAGGCGTTTATCCAAGCAGTGAGCAACCATTTACTTTCAATCCACTGATTCTGAAATCTAACAGCCTTTATAGAAAAAACTAAGCCCCTTTTTCTTGCATTTACCTGTCACAAATACTTCATTAGGGAGTTTGCATGCAGTGAAGAATTAAAACCTAAGAAGCTGGTAATTGAGAAAAAGTAAAATAGAATGTTTTCTGAATTAGGTAAATCGGTAGCGGAATAAAAAAATGGCGTCTATCAAATAGAGTGCCTCCCTGAAGATCAAGCCAAACAAGAAGCCGTTGTCCTAGACCCCCATCTCCGTCTGAATAAAGTCGCAAACTGCAAGATTAAATGGGGCTGGATGCCCTGCATTAGCCACCTCCAGCGTTTGTATATGAGGAATAAAGCTTTTAGCCTCCACAACCCTCTGCTTGGTACATATCTTGGATTTACCTCCATAGATTAGCCCTACGTGACCTTTATAGCCTTCTAAGGCCTCATGAAAATTCATACCCCAAACATCTGCCTGATAAGAAAGATCAAAATGGCCCGGAAGTTGCACGTCAGAAATTGCCTTCTCATCTACGCTTAAATCTTTAGCAAGCTCTCGCACTTTCTTAAAACCAAGGTCATTTTTCATTGATTTATACAGAGCGTACAAAGAGGTCCAATTAACTGTTAGAGCGATGTCATTCAATATGATTCCATAAATTCTTTTTCCAAATATTTGAGTAAGGTACATGGCCAATACGCCACCCATACTTGTTCCGAGAATGGTCAGTTTTTGTGACATCTTTCCATCAATCAAGATAGTGCTCCGAACTAGCTGGCTAATATCGGATAAGTAAAGCGACATCTTATAAACACCATGATCATCAATATAGTCAGACTCCCCCCTACCAGAGAAATCAATACTGATTACTTTGCAATTATCAAATTTTAAAAAGTAGGCATGGATCACCAAAAAGGAGGCTTTTGTTTCAAGTAAGCCCGGCAAACATAGAAGAAGATTGTCCACATCCATATCTCCAGAAACTGTATAGGCAATTTTTCGATAGCGCTCACCATCCTGAATTTGAAAATATCTTGTCTCAGGGGTAACGCTTTGTGTCTTAGTATCAAACGATATCGCTTTCGGTGGCACCTCTTCAAGGGGCGAAAACACGACATCATCAACTATAGGCATTTCAGGGCTTAGGTTAGCTTGTTCCTCACTAAAGATAATCTTTGGCCCAGAAGGCTTTAGAGATTTGATAACCTCAGCCTTTATTTCCATCAATAGATCAAAAATATTTTTCTTCATTTAAATCTATACCCATTCTCAACACCAGTAAGCAGACTTATGAGTCCTCAGATACTCACTGTATAGAGATTTCATGACAAAAAATAATTAATACGTGTTTGCGCACAACAACCACAAACAAACAGCTCATTGGTTCGCTAGTAGACCCATACATCTATTGGGGTTGTTGTTGAAGATGTATGGAGATTGCTTAGACACTTAGTGGCAAAAAAATAAAAACGACTTAGAAATTTCTCCCTAAGTTGTTGATTTAATTGATTGATCCACCAGGATTTGCTGTCGTTGCGATCAGCAGAGCCATAGAAGTCTGATATTCCCATAGAACCCAAACCTAAATCTGAACTAAGAGGGCCGTTTATACCAAGACATCGTCTTTTGATGAATATATGCTGAGCAAATAAATAGTATTAAACATAACCATAGTTGTGATTCTTTTCCCAGCTCTTGCAAAACAAAGTTCACATTACTGGTATACCATCTGCACAACTATTTAGGAGAAGCGCATGCCATTAACATCCAGTTTTGCAGCCCAATCTGCCACATCACCGCTGGCACCATACGAGATCACTCGTCGAGAGGTAGGCCCCACGGATGTGCAAATCGATATTGAATATTGCGGCGTTTGCCATACCGATATTCATCAATCTAAAAATGATTGGGGTGCAAGCAATTACCCTGTAGTTCCTGGACATGAAATCGTTGGTAAAGTAATCACACTAGGATCAGAGGTCAAATATCTGAAGATCGGACAGCGCGTTGCTGTGGGTTGTTTTGTAGACTCCTGCCATACCTGCTCTTCTTGCAAGGCTGATCTTGAGCAATATTGCCTCAATGGTTTCACGGCAACCTATAACAGCACTACTAAAGACCCAGGCGGCTTTACTTACGGCGGATACTCGAAAAGTATTGTGGTCGACACGCATTTTGTTCTAACTATTCCCGATGGATTGGATCCTGCTGGTGCAGCTCCACTGTTGTGCGCAGGCATTACAACTTACTCTCCTTTGCGTCATTGGGATATTAAGTCTGGCATGACGGTTGGCATCATCGGCTTAGGTGGCCTTGGACATATGGGTGTTAAGTTATCCCATGCGATGGGCGCTAAAACTGTCATGATCACAACTTCCAAAAATAAAGCTGCTGATGCAATGAAGCTTGGCGCTGACGAAGTACTGATCTCTACCGATGCCGTTGCAATGAATGCAATGACTAATCAATTTGATTTTTTACTCAACACCATTCCAGTACCACATGATTTTAACTACTACATGCCCTTGCTAAAAGTCGATGGCACGATGTGTATCGTAGGTTCTGTTGGGCCTACTGCTGAACTCAATACTGGACCATTGATTTTTGGTCGCAAGAGTGTTGCTGACTCATTGGTGGGCGGCATCAACGAAACGCAAGAGATGCTGGAGTTTTGCGCAAAACACAATATTGTTTCTGAAATTGAAGTGATTAAGATGGAAGAAATTAATTATGCCTATGAACGCATGCTCAAAAGTGATGTTAAATATCGCTTTGTGATAGATATGAATAGCCTTAGTTAATTAGCTTTTTTCCAGTTATGGCGGAATGGCAGAGTGGTTATGCGTGAGATTGCAAATCTCACTACCCTGGTTCGATTCTAGGTTTCCGCCTCCAGCTAAGCGTTACTTAAAGTAATGCTCAAAAAATACCAGTCCAAAGGCTGGTATTTTCATTTCTAGTGGACCCACTAGGACTTGAATCTGCGACCAAAGAATTATGAGAGCAGAAGCCCGATATAGAACTGTATAAGCAATAGGCCTACAGGTGGTGAGTATCAGCGCACAGTGTTATGTGTAGTGAATCAACTTACCAGCAATCCCTTTTCCTCAATAAACTCAATAATGCCTTGTAGTCCATCACCCGACTTAACGCTACCCATAATGAAGGGTCTATCACCGCGCATCTTTTTGGCGTCTGATTCCATGATGGGTAAAGATGCTCCCACATAAGGAGCAAGGTCAGTTTTATTGATGACTAGTAGATCAGACCTCGTAATGCCTGGCCCACCTTTACGAGGAATCTTCTCCCCTCCAGCAACATCGATCACATAAATCGTTAGATCGGAAAGCTCAGGGCTAAAGGTTGCAGCTAAGTTATCCCCGCCTGATTCAATAAAAATAATGTCCACATCAGGAAACTGTTTTTGCATCCGATCAACCGCCTCTAAATTGATAGAGGCATCTTCTCTAATAGCGGTATGCGGACAACCCCCTGTCTCCACCCCCATAATCCTCTCGGGATCTAGCGCTCCTGCAACAGTAAGTAGGCGCTGATCTTCTTTCGTGTAGATATCATTAGTAATGACCACTAAGTCATACCTGTGACGCATTGCTTTACAAAGCATCTCAAGCAAAGTTGTCTTGCCTGATCCGACAGGACCACCAATGCCAACCCGTAACGGGGGATTCTTTTTAGTTCTCATCATTTGATTTCATTTATGAACGGAATAATCGGGAATACTGAGTCTCGTGCCTTGAAGAAAGGATGGCCAACATCGGTGAAAAATTATCAATCATCGATAATCCAGATTTAGCTCGATGTTCGGCTTCTTCAACCATTTCAGGGACAAGCAAGCGAATCTTTGTCAGCGCCCGCTGCCCTGCTACTTGACCCAGTGGTATCGCCTTTAGTGAAGCTGCCACTTGATTTTCAGTCCAAGAGAATGCATACGCAGCAAGCCCATTCTTTGCTTGAACATTCAAATGAAAGCATGCATAGCTGTGTGCAGTTAATAGGGATAGGGGTTTGATTGTGGCTAATTGAATAAGGCTTTCGCCACCCCAGCCCAGTGATTGGGCGATTTGAAATAAAGACCAGCCCATCTGCTCTGTTTCAGATCTGAGTTCTGAGGTTTCGCGACTTACCAAGAAATACTCATTGAGCTTGTTTACTGCGTCGACATCCTTGCTGGCCCATGCCTCATAACTTAGAAGCCAAAGCGGCGCTTCAGATCTAGCAAACACACCTAAAAATACATCTTTGATCCATGCCTCTGCAGTTGAAGCATCCTTCACCAAGCCAGAATCAATGGCAGCTTCTAAACCCTGAGAATAGCTATATCCACCAATTGGCAATGCCGGGGAAGCCAACTGCATTAATGCAGTGATTTCGTTTAGATCAATGCTCATATGAATGGTCGCGATCATCATGATGATGGTGAGAGCAGCCAGGTCCGTGAACATGTGGCTTCTCATGCTCGGCATACACCTTCTGCGCTAATGCATAGTCACTATCGAATGTCTCCGCATGACTATGGCGATGCCCACCTCCATACGCACCCGTTTCAGGCTCAAAGGGAGCAGATTCATGTTTAGTCTCTAGGCCCAATTGATGAATCATTCCCTCAAGTACTGAATCGGGCTCAATCCTTAAAAATCCTTGACCTATCTGCACTGGGATATGTCGATTACCCAAGTGATAAACAGCCCTCATCAACTGATGTGCATCGCTAGAGGCAATTGTTAGTACCTCCTGGTCTGCCGCAGAAATGCGAATCATCGATCCATCATCGGCAATCAAAATATCGTTAGCTGCCAACACATTTCCTCTTGGCAAGAAAAAGTGCGCCTCGCGACCATCAGAAAGTTTTTCTGAAAAACGGCTTTTGTTACGCACCTCAAATGGCAACTTTAGTTCGAGCGCTCTAGCCAAGACTGCTTTGGCTAAGCCCTGTCCTTTGGGGATAATCTTCTCAATTCGGATAGGTTCTAACATTGCTTTCCCTAGAACAAGAAATAACGTTGGGCCATTGGCAATACCTTGGCAGGCTCACAGGTCAACAATTCACCATTAGCGATCACTTGATAGGTCTCTGGATCAACAGTGATATTCGGTTGCCAATTGTTGTGAATCATGTCTGCTTTAGTAATAGACCGACAATTCTTTACTACTTCAACTTGTTTCTCCAAACCATAAGTATCGCGAATATTGGCTTTCATCGCCGATTGCGAAATAAAGGTTAATGAACTGTGGCGAATTCCTTGTCCAATGCCTGCAAACATATTGCGGTAATGAACAGGTTGAGGTGTTGGAATAGATGCATTAGGATCACCCATCGCCGCAGCCGCAATAGAGCCGCCCTTCAATATCAATGAAGGCTTTACCCCAAAGAAAGCCGGCTTCCAAAATACTAAATCTGCATACTTGCCTACCTCAACAGAGCCCACAACATGTGAGATCCCATGGGTAATCGCAGGATTGATAGTGTACTTAGAGATATAACGCTTTACGCGGAAATTATCGTTCCGATTAGTATCGCCAGGCAATAAACCACGCTGTGCTTTCATCTTGTCAGCAGTTTGCCAGGTCCGAATAATGACCTCGCCAACGCGCCCCATTGCCTGAGAGTCAGATGAGAGCATCGAAAACGCGCCAAGATCATGCAAGATATCTTCTGCGGCAATCGTTTCGCGACGAATACGAGACTCTGCAAACGCAATATCTTCAGCAATAGATGCATCAAGATGGTGACATACCATCAACATGTCCAAATGCTCATCCAGAGTATTCACAGTAAACGGTCGCGTAGGATTGGTTGAGGATGGCAATACATTTGACTCACCGCAGGCACGAATAATGTCTGGAGCATGACCGCCGCCAGCACCTTCAGTGTGATAGGTGTGAATCGCTCGGCCTTTGAATGCAGCCAAGGTAGTCTCTACAAATCCAGATTCATTCAAAGTATCGGTATGAATGGCGACCTGAGTATCTGTCTCATCCGCCACGCCTAAACAACAATCAATCGCAGCAGGAGTAGTTCCCCAGTCTTCGTGCAATTTCAAACCGATCGCACCTGCATCCACTTGCTCTCGCAAGCCTGCTGGCAAACTAGCATTGCCTTTACCCAATAATCCGATATTCATGGGGTAAGCATCAATCGACTGCAACATTCTTTGGATATGCCAAGGCCCAGGAGTACAGGTAGTCGCAAAAGTTCCAGTTGCAGGACCCGTACCGCCACCAATCATCGTGGTTACACCAGACATCAAAGCTTCTTCAATTTGCTGCGGGCAAATAAAGTGGATATGGGTATCTATTCCACCTGCAGTGACAATCATTCCTTCGCCAGCAATAATCTCTGTTCCAGGGCCAATGACAGAAGTAATACCAGGTTGAATATCAGGATTGCCTGCTTTACCAATATTGGAAATACGACCATTTTTAATAGAGATATCAGCCTTGACAATTCCCCAGTGATCAATGATTACTGCATTAGTGATGACAGTATCAGCGCAATCTTTTGACTCTCGCTGACTCTGCCCCATGCCATCACGAATGACTTTGCCACCGCCAAACTTCACCTCTTCACCATAGATCGTGAAGTCTTTCTCGACCTCAATCATGAGGCCAGTATCTGCCAGCCGCAAGCGATCACCCACGGTAGGACCAAACATCTCAGCATAGGCTTGACGACCAATCTTAGCCATTACACGCCTCCCATCACACGACCAGCAAAGCCATAAATTTTCTTATCGCCAGCTATCTCAACCAGTTCGACGGTGCGCTTTTGTCCAGGCTCAAAACGAACAGCAGTACCTGCAACGATATTTAATCGCATCCCCTTCGTCTTATCGCGATCAAACAATAGGGCATCGTTCACTTCAAAGAAGTGAAAATGGGAACCGATTTGAATAGGACGATCTCCGCTATTAGAGACTTCAATTGAAAGTGTTTTTCGACCAACATTCAATTCAATATCTCCGGGCTCTACAAACATCTGTCCCGGAATAAA
>CAIMOW010000046.1 GCA_903843235.1 uncultured beta proteobacterium
AGTTTTGACCCTGGCGATTTAGTGTCGGTTTAACCCGACTATCGAGTGTCACTCGACGCAACGGTCAGGTGGTTCGTATGGGGTGGCTTGCTGACGTTCAATTTGGGTGATTGGCGGTATTTGGGTGGCGGAGAACGGCCAATAAGGGACCTTTGTACTTTATAAAAAATTAAAGTAAAGGCTAGACACCAAATTCTGATGGATTTTATTACTATTTTCCAGTAAATCCACACCAAAACATAGTGTATCAATTTCCTCGGCCTTTAAATTGTCATATTAAAACAGGAATATGAAACATCCTTAATTTTCTGGAAATGATGATGCTTAAAGGTAAAAAAGGGATTGTGTTTGGTGTGGCAAATAATAAGAGTATTGCGTATGCCATTGCTAAAAAACTACGTGAGGACGGCGCATCTGTTATTGCATCTTGCCTCAACCTAAAGGCCTATGAGTTAGTTTCCCCAGAATTATTGAATCTTGATATTCCTGTTCAGCCTTGTAATGTTGAAGACCATGAGCAGTTAAAAGAATTTGTCGGTACTGCTGCCGAACGTTTTGGAAATTTTGATTTTATTGTGCACTCAATTGCATGGGCACCATTAGAGGATTTACATGGCAAAGTGATTGATAGCTCTAGCTCAGGATTCTCTAGGGCAATGGCCGTCTCGTGCCATTCGTTTGCTGAAATTGCTCATCTTTGTGTACCGTATATGACTGATGGCGGCAGTATGGTGACTATGACTTACATCGGCGCTGATGAGGCCGTTCCTCACTACGGTCTAATGGGTCCCGTCAAGGCAGCTCTAGAATCATTGGTTAGATATATGGCGCTCGAATTAGGCCCACAAAATATTCGCGTCCATGCAGTATCTCCTGGTCCAATCATGACCCGCGCTGCTTCTGGTATCGAGGAGTTCGACATCCTAATGAAGCGTGCAATTGAGAGGGCCCCTTTAGCCCGGCTAGTTACTACAGATGAGGTTGCCAATTTGACCGCCTTCTTGTGTGATGACGGTTCAAGTGGTATGACTGGGCAAACAATTTATGTGGATGGCGGTTGCCATGCGGTGGCATAAATATGCTTCCCGAAAATGCGCTAGAGGATGCTCGGCTTGATGATGATATTCACCAACTGAACATGGAGATTGTGAGATTGGCATACTTTTTAAATGTAGATATTAAGCAAGCAGCGGTAGTTGAGCAGCTACTAGAAAATAATTTGCCAAATGATCATGAACATTTCTACAAATTGGCAACCCTCAAAGGCCTCATTATGCTGAGGGGCCATATTCACCAATTAAGGCTAGAGCATGGCGTTCCAGATGGCAAAAGCCCTTTAGAAGAAGAGATTTTTCAGAGGCTGAATTTAGGTCATTACGAAAAGAGTGCTAATTCATTATGAAAAAAGCAATAGCAGTTGAAGCGGCAATCGGGATGATTCCTCAAGGCGCATCTTTAATGATTGGCGGATTTATGGGAATAGGATCTCCACATCGCATGATTGACGCGTTAGTTGCAGCGGGCACTTCCGATTTAACTATCATTGCTAACGATACCGGCAAGCCAAACTACGGAATTGGAAAGCTCATCTCTAGTGGGCAAGTTAAGCATGTTATTGCTAGTCATATTGGCTTAAATCCAGAAACCCAAGCCAAAATGTTTAGCAATGACATCACGGTAGATCTGGTCCCTCAAGGGAATTTAGCAGAACGTATACGTGCCGCAGGATTTGGTCTTGGTGGCGCATTAGTTCAGACGGGCATTGGCACCTTAGTTGAGGAGGGCAAGAGAGTCATCGAGATCAATGGTGAAAATTGGCTCTTAGAGCTACCCATTTTTGCTGATTTTGCGCTCATCCATGCTCATCAAGCGGACTATCTAGGTAATCTTGCTTACCAACTTACTGCAACGAATTTTAATCCAGTAATGGCGATGGCCGCAAAAGTGGTGTTATGTGAGGCCAACGAAATTGTTCCGGTGGGAATGATTACTCCTAATGATGTCATTACGCCAGGAGCAATTGTGACTGAGCTCATTTCTATGCCTCACAAGCACCACTAAGAAATCTACCCATGAAAAGCACTCTCACTCCGAATGAAGTCATTGCGCGGCGCGTAGCCCAAGAGTTTTCTGAGGGCATGCTCGTAAATCTTGGGATTGGATTGCCAACTCAAGTGGCGAATTATCTTCCTAAAAATATAACCGTTTTTTTGCAGTCAGAAAACGGACTCATTGGTCTTGGTGCGAGGCCGCCAGAGGGGATGGAAGATGATGACTTAACTGATGCTGGTGGTACTCCAGTGATGGCAATACCCGGCGCAGCGAGAATCGACTCCGTTTTTTCCTTTGGACTGATTCGCGGAGGGCATTTAGATATAACAGTGCTCGGTGGATTACAGGTTGACGCATGGGGAAAGTTGGCGAACTGGATGATTCCGGGCAAGATGGCTCCAGGTATGGGGGGTGCAATGGATTTAGTTTCTGGTGCAAAAAAAGTGATTGTCGCTATGCAACACACTGCCAAGGGCGCTCACAAAATTGTTGAGCAATGCAGCTTGCCTCTGACTGCAACACGCTCAGTTAGTTTGATTGTTACTGAATTGGCTGTGATTGAGCCAACACCGGCGGGCTTAGTTCTAAAGGAGTTAGCTCCGGGTGTAACAGTAGATGAAGTTATTGCAGCAACTGGGGCACCATTAATTATTTCTGAAGATCTCCATGAGATGAATTTTCCAGGCATGTAAATCAATGAATGCAATCACCTACAACGAAGCTTTAAATTCACGTTTTATTAAAAAATGGTCGCTTGTCCATGGCGGTAACTATGAGATCAGACCTATGTCAATCAATGATCGTAATGCAGTGCTAGATTTATTTGAGCATTTATCTGCTCAAAGTCGATACTTTAGATATGCACATGCTATGTCGACTTTACCTGAGTTGTTGTTGGATCAAATCATCCATGCGTCTACTCCTGATGACTTTGCATTAGGGGCGTACATCCAGAATATTGACTCATTAGAGGAGAGCTTGGTGGGTATCTCTAGATACGTGCGTGATGCGAATAGTACGAGAGCGGAATTTTCCTTATCTGTAAGTGATGATTATCACCATGAGGGTATTGGTTCTCATTTAATGCAGGGGATCTTAGATTGCGCAAAGCTGAATGGTTTATCTGAAATATATGGATACGTCATTAAAGAAAATCACGATATGTTGGTGCTCATGCGTCATCTAGGATATGAATTACATACCGATAAGAATGATGCAAAGATGTACATTGCCACAAATCAAACTAATTGAGCAGTACCAAGCCAAAGTGTCATAAAAGCTACATGAATCTGACACTTTTGAATCCTAGAGTTAAGAGTCTACTTCGAATTTTCCGAACCCATGAGAGGCAGTTATGTTTGATTTTAGCCAATACAACCCCATCAATTCCTATAGAAATATTCTGCAAAAGAATATGCATGCCGCTGAATTATCTCGTCAAGGTCAAAAGCAATCTTTGCATAAAATTTCAGAGTTGACTTCAATTCATAGTCAAAAGCTTCAGCAAGTTGCCCTCTCAGAGTCTAAAAAAATAGAGAAGTTATTGGAGGACACAAAAGAAAAGGTCAACTCGCTCATGTCTTCAGAACCACGTGCCCTTTGGGCTATGTGGCAAGAGTATTTAACGGACTCTACGCAGCGCAGTGCTATGGTTTTTGAGACCTTGCGCAAGCGTGGCAATGTATATCTTGATCACGTAGAGTCAGGCATGCCTCCAGTTTTAGATTTTGCTTATGAGGTTATTGTTGACGGGCATGATTTAAGCTCACCGGTAAATTATTTATTACTCAAAATAACGCCTCCTCCAGGTGTGCTCATCGATGAGAAGCGCGCTCCGGTTATGATCATTGATCCGAGAGCTGGTCATGGCGCAGGTATCGGAGGATTTAAACCAGATAGCCAAGTGGGCGAAGCTTTTGCAGATAGTCACCAAGTTTACTTTGTAGCATTTAGGCCGATGCCTGAGCCAACTCAGACAATTGCAGATGTACGTGATGCGGAGATCATTTTTTTAAAACATATTATTGAGCTGCACCCGCATTCTCCTAAACCAATTGTGATTGGTAATTGTCAGGGTGGCTGGGCGGCAATGTTAGTGGCCGCGGCAGTTCCTGATTTGATGGGTCCAATCGTACTCAATGGTTCTCCCATGTCCTATTGGGCAGGCAAAGTAGGTGACAATCCAATGCGCTATACCGGTGGTATGCGCGGAGGAGCAATGGCTGCATTGATGCTGTCAGATATGGGTAATGGCTTATTTGATGGCGCTAATTTAGTGGCCAATTTTGAATCCTTAAATCCGGCCAACAGCTTTTTTGGAAAATATTACAAGCTGTATTCAAACGTTGATTCCGAAGCTAAGCGCTTCCTTGATTTTGAAAAATGGTGGGGCGGCTATTGCTTTATGACTGAAGCTGAAATGCGCTGGATTCTAGATAATTTATTTATTGGTAATAAATTAGCGACCGGTGAAGCTGTCCTAGGTCTGGATCGCGTAGATTTGAAGGCGATTAAATCACCTATTATTGTTTTTGCTTCCCATGGCGACAATATTACGCCCCCTCAACAAGCTTTAAATTGGATTCCTGACTTGTACGCCAGCGTTGAAGAAGTTAAAGCGCGTGGTCAACGCATTGTCTATATGCTGCATGACTCCATCGGTCATTTGGGCATCTTTGTTTCTAGTGAAATCGCTGGTCGTGA
>CAIMOW010000047.1 GCA_903843235.1 uncultured beta proteobacterium
TCAATCCTTAAGAAACTCCAACAGCTGCCCTTGAAATTCCAGGAATCAGACCTATATAATCAGCACTCTCTACACGCGAGTGCTAAAACGGGTTGCCAAATAGCAATTCCAGCTAGCTTTTGTGTGAAGAGATTGTAAAGCATTGATTTATATTGGTATTTTAATTAGTTAACACTTACTTACATAGGAGAAGGAATGAATCTGCGTCCTTTACATGATCGCGTAATCATTAAACGTTTAGATCAAGAATCAACAACTGCCTCTGGAATCATCATTCCTGATGCTGCCGCTGAAAAACCTGATCAAGGTGAAGTTTTGGCAGTAGGTCCAGGCAAACGTGATGACAGCGGTAAGTTGAATGCACCTGACGTCAAAGTTGGCGATCGCGTGCTGTTTGGCAAATATGCAGGTCAGACAGTCAAAGTCGGCGCTGACGAGCTACTCGTGATGCGTGAAGAAGACATCATGGCTGTTGTACAGAAGTAATTCGGCATCTAAGAAAGGAATTCAATCATGGCAGCAAAAGACGTCGTATTTGGAGATAGCGCTCGTACCAAGATGGTAGAGGGCGTCAACATTCTCGCGAACGCAGTAAAAGTAACTTTAGGACCTAAGGGTCGTAACGTTGTGATCGAGCGTTCATTTGGTGGTCCAACGATCACTAAAGATGGTGTTTCCGTAGCAAAAGAAATCGAACTCAAAGATAAGCTCCAAAACATGGGTGCTCAGATGGTGAAGGAAGTTGCTTCGAAAACTGCTGACATCGCTGGTGACGGTACAACTACCGCTACTGTTTTGGCTCAATCCATCGTACGTGAAGGCATGAAATATGTAGTTTCAGGCCATAACCCAATGGACCTGAAGCGCGGCATCGACAAAGCTGTTACAGCCGCACTCGAAGAGCTCAAGAAAATCAGCAAACCTTGCACAACTACTAAAGAAATCGCTCAAGTTGGTTCTATTTCAGCTAACAGCGACTACAGCATTGGTCAGCGTATTGCTGAAGCAATGGAAAAAGTAGGTAAAGAAGGTGTTATCACTGTTGAAGATGGCAAGTCATTAGAAGACGAGCTCGAAGTAGTTGAAGGTATGCAGTTTGATCGTGGCTACCTCTCTCCTTACTTCATTAACCAACCTGAAAAACAAGTTGCCGTATTGGAAAGCCCATACGTTCTTTTGTTCGATAAGAAAGTTAGCAACATTCGCGATTTGCTCCCAGTGCTCGAGCAAGTAGCAAAATCTGGCCGTCCTTTGCTAATCATTGCTGAAGATGTTGAAGGCGAAGCCTTGGCAACTTTGGTTGTGAATAACATCCGCGGCATCATCAAAACTTGTGCTGTGAAGGCTCCAGGCTTTGGTGATCGTCGTAAAGCAATGTTGGAAGACATCGCGATTTTGACTGGTGGTACAGTTATCGCCGAAGAGATTGGCCTCACACTTGAGAAAACAACTCTTGAGCACTTAGGCCAAGCTAAGCGTATTGAAATTGGCAAAGAAAACACCATCATTATTGACGGTGCTGGCGATGCTAAAGGGATCGAAGCTCGGGTGAAGAACGTTCGCGTTCAGATCGAAGAGGCAACTAGTGACTACGACAAAGAGAAATTGCAAGAGCGCGTTGCTAAGTTGGCAGGTGGTGTTGCGGTAATCCGTGTTGGCGCTGCTACTGAAGTTGAAATGAAAGAAAAGAAAGCCCGTGTTGATGATGCATTGCATGCAACTCGCGCTGCAGTTGAAGAAGGTATTGTTCCTGGCGGCGGCGTAGCGTTGATTCGTGCTTTGCAAGGTATCAAGGGCTTGAAAGGTGATAATGCAGATCAAGACGCTGGTATTAGCATCGTCTTGCGCGCTATGGAAGAGCCACTTCGCATCATTGTTTCTAACGCTGGTGATGAGGCAAGCGTAGTTGTTAATGCGGTATTGGCTAGTAAGGGCAATAACGGTTACAACGCTGCTACGGGCGAATACGGCGACCTCGTAGCTCAAGGTGTGATCGACCCAACTAAGGTTACAAAAACTGCATTAGTTAATGCGGCTTCTGTTGCAGCCTTGTTGTTGACCACAGATTGCGCTATCTGCGAAGCACCAAAGGATGACTCTACTGGTGGTATGCCTGATATGGGCGGCATGGGCGGCATGGGTGGTATGGGTGGCATGATGTAATAGCCGGATATTTCATCAGCTATCAAGCTGTAGAAAGCAAGACGCCTGGTTCAAAAGACCAGGCGTTTTTTTATTTTAAATTAGTGCACTATGTGATGGCACCCTGCACCAAAGAGGTGATCTTATTAGTATTTACCCGATATCCTGAAGTGACAATAAAACATCAAGATTTAATTTGGCATTTGCATTCAGAAAAATCAGGAGACTTACATGAGTTCAGCATCAATGAGTGGGGCGCCAACGAGCAGCAACCCCTTAAAGTCAAAGTGGGTTCAATTGGCCCTCGGTGTTATTTGCATGATGTCGATTTCCAGTCCGCAATATGTTTGGGCTTTATTCACTAAACCCATCATGGGTCAACTTGGGGTCACGCTTACTGAGTTACAGGTGACATTCTCGATTTTGATTGTGTTACAAACTTTCTTTTCACCATTCCAAGGCTTCTTGGTGGAAAAATTCGGCCCTCGTCTCTTGCTATCAATTGGTACAGCATTGACAGGATTGAGTTGGGTGCTTTCTGCAAACCTGACTACCGTTTCGAATCTCTATATCACCTATGGTGTATTGGGTGGCTTAGGTACCGGTATTGTCTATATCGGCGTTGTTGGCTTGATGGTGCGTTGGTTCCCGAATAATCGTGGCTTTGCAGTGGGAATGGTTGCAGCTGGTTATGGTATTGGCGCCTTACTGACCACTTTCCCGATTGCTGCTAGCTTGGCAGAGACTGGTTTGCAGGGTACTTTGACATTCTTCGGCTATGTCATTGGTGCGGTTGGCCTATTGGCTGCGCAAGGTATTCGTGTGCCTCATGCAGATCGTATTCAGACTGCTAGTCAGGTTGAAGCAGCTGCATCTGGAGTCGCCCCAAAAACAATGTTAAAGACACCGGTTTTTTGGTTGATGTTCTTGATGATGTCCATGATGTCCACATCTGGTTTGATGGTGATCTCACAGATGGGTGCTTTTGCTAAAGACTTTGGTATTACAACTGCAATGGTCTTTGGTATGGCTGCCTTGCCTTTGGCGCTAACAATTGACCGCATTACGAATGGCTTAACCCGCCCATTATTTGGTTGGGTATCAGACAAAATTGGCCGTGAATACACGATGACGATTGCTTTTGGTCTTGAGGCAATTGCGATGTTTGTTTGGGTAATGACTCGTTCTGATCCAGTTCTATTCGTTCTGATGTCAGGTGTTGTGTTCTTTGGTTGGGGTGAGATCTTCTCTTTATTCCCATCAACCTTGACAGATACATTTGGTCAAAAGCATGCAACAACCAACTATGGCTTCTTGTACATGGCTCAAGGCGTAGGTTCCATTATTGGTGGTCCAATTGCAGCCTACATCCATGGTGTGACAGATAGTTGGATGCCTGTGTTTGCCATCATGATTGCCTTAGATGCAAGCGCTGCATTACTAGCCTTCTTTGTATTACGCCCAATGCGTGCAAAGTATTTAAAAGCGCAAGCTGTGTAACGCGATATTCACGCAATACATCAGCATATGAAGTAAAAAGGCTGGCTCTGCTAGCCTTTTTCTTTTCCCCTAAAGAGTAGCAAGTTGTCTCAAAAATTAGTCTGGCTGAATACCGCCATCTTTTATGACTTTTTTCATTTTCACTAGCCCTTGGCTAATCATGTCCTTTAGATTTTCTGGGCCTAAAGGTACAAATTCAAAGCCTTGCTGAATCAGTTGTTCTCGTAGCTTAGGGTCTTTTAGTGTAGTAGCTAAAGATTCATTGAGCTTGCTCACCACGGCTGGTGGGGTGCCTTTAGGTGCAACCAGCGCACCCCAAGTAGAGAACTCATAACCTTTAACGCTCTCACTTACTGTTGGTGAGTTTGGTAGCAAGGGGGATCTTGTCTTGCTGGTGATGCCAAGCACTTTCAACTTGCCAGCACGGATATGTGGCAAGACTACGGATAGGGCGCTAATCATGATGGGGACTTGGCCTGCCATGACATCTGTAACTGCCGCTGCTGCGCCACGATAGGGGATATGAACAATAGGTGAACCAGTGTATTGGCGAAAGATTTCCATGCCGATGTGCTGGGGTGATCCATTGCCACCAGAGGCGTAATCAATCTTGCCCGGATGTTCTTTGGCAATACGCACTAGATCAGCGGCGGTATTTCCAGGGAAGGATGGGTTCGCAACCATCACAAAGGTGATAGCAGCAACTTCTGAGATCGGTGTAAAACTTTGGACAGGATCGTAATCTACTTTTTTGTAGAGATTAGGTAGCATTGTCAGGATGCTGTCATTGAAGGCACCTAAGACATAGCCATCGGGGGCGCTTTGTGCAACCTTGCCTGCACCAATTAATCCAGCACCGCCAGGAATATTTTCAATGGTGATCGCTTGACCTAAATTCTCACCCATCTTCTGGGCAATTGGGCGGATCAACAGATCGACACCACTGCCCGCTTGTAAGGGCATGATGGTTTGGATGGTGCGGTTAGGGTAAGGGCTTTGCGCATTTACAGAGGCAATACAAAGTAAACCTGCTAAACCAAGCAGAAGCGCAGAAAGTGATAATAGTTTGAAATTCATGATGTCTCGATTCAAGTTATTGGACAGCATTCTATTGATGCTTAACGCTATCTTAGCGCAATAAAAAACCGCCCGGAGGCGGTTAGTAAATCATGCACATAGTACTTGATTTTAAGATACCGATTTGACCATATCTTCCACGACTTTCTTCGCATCACCGAAGACCATCATGGTTTTATCCATGTAGAAAAGCTCGTTATCTAAGCCTGCGTAACCAGCAGCCATCGAACGTTTGTTAACGATGATGGTTTTGGCTTTGAAGGCTTCCAAGATTGGCATGCCGAAGATTGGGCTACCAGGTGTACGTGCTGCAGGGTTCACAACGTCGTTGGCGCCAAGAACCAATACCACGTCAGCTTGTCCGAATTCGCCATTGATATCTTCCATTTCGAATACTTGATCGTATGGCACTTCAGCTTCAGCTAAGAGTACGTTCATATGGCCAGGCATACGACCTGCTACTGGGTGAATGGCGTACTTCACGGTAACGCCATGGTGAGTTAACTTTTCTGTCAATTCTTTGAGAGCATGCTGAGCACGCGCAACAGCAAGACCGTAACCAGGAACGATGATGACAGTGTCAGCATTTTCCATGAGGAAAGCAGCATCTTCTGGTGAACCAGTTTTATAGTTCTTTGGACCACCATCATCAGCGCCACCTGCGGAGGCTTCAGCGCCGAAACCGCCGAGTAATACCGCTATGATGGAACGGTTCATGGCCTTACACATGATGTAAGACAGAATTGCACCTGAGGAGCCTACGCAAGCACCAGCAATAATCAATACTGGATTGCTTAGTGTGAAACCAATACCAGCAGCGGCCCAACCAGAGTAGCTGTTGAGCATGGAAACAACCACGGGCATATCTGCGCCGCCGATGGGGATGATCAAAGTGATACCTAAAACCAAAGCTACTGCACACATCGCCAAGAAAGCTGCGTGACTACCTGTCATGAAGTAAGCGATGCCACCAGCAACCATGGCAACAGCCAAAATCAGATTGAGTAAATGCTGTCCTGAAAAAGTCACTGGCTTACCGCTAACCTTGCCTGACAACTTACCAAAAGCAATTACAGAAGCAGTGAAGGTAATTGCGCCGATGAATGCGCCAATAAAGAGTTCAATCTTCTGGGCACCGGTGTGGTCATGAGCCGGATTAAATACTGCAGCAATGGCGATTAATACTGCTGACAAACCAACAAAGGAATGCATCAGTGCTACGAGCTCAGGCATCTTGGTCATTTGCACGCGCTTAGCAGCAATGGTTCCAATAATCGCGCCCCCAACAATTGCGGTAGCAATTAATGAGATGACTGGCTTGAAATCAGGAATTAAGAAGGTAGTGACTACTGCTAGCAACATACCAATCATGCCGAAGGTATTGCCTTGGCGTGAGGTGGTTGGTGAAGACAGTCCACGCAAAGCGAGGATGAACAACACTGATGAAATAAGATAAGAAATAGCGGTTATGTTTAACATGAGTTTGGTCTCTGTATTGGTCTTTTGCTGGTGTTATTTAGTTGCGGCCGCATCAGCCTTTGGGGCTTTTTTCTTGAACATCTCAAGCATGCGACGGGTAACCATGAAGCCGCCAAAAATATTGATGGAAGCTAGAAACACAGCGACCGCACCGATGACGCTGGTGAGGGTGATTTCATCGCCACCAATGACTTCAGTTTGCAAGAGGGCGCCAACAATAATGATTCCAGAAATCGCATTCGTAACCGCCATCAATGGCGTATGGAGTGCGGGAGTAACGTTCCAAACAACGTGGTAGCCAACAAAAATGGCCAATACAAACACGGTAATGTTTTGGACTGTGAGGATGCTTTGAAAAGCAGCGAGATCCATGATGATTCCTTCGTATTAGAATTTGTTAGTTTTTACGGACGGCTTGGCCATCACGACACATTAAGCAAGCGGTAACAATGTCGTCATCAGCTGGGATGATCAACTTTGCCTCTGCATCAACGATCAGCTTCATAAAGTCGAGCAAGTTGCGGGCATAGAGCGCAGAAGCATCGGCAGCGACCATGCTGGCAAGATTGGTGTAACCAATAATCTTCACACCATTCACTTCAACAATTTTGTCTGCTTGAGTCAGCGGGCAGTTTCCAGAACCGTTATCCCCACGACCAGCAGCCAAGTCGATCACGATGGAACCCGGTTTCATATTGGCAACAGTATCACTATGCAAGAGCACCGGCGGTTTACGGCCTGGAATCAACGCAGTAGTGATCACGATGTCTGCCTGTTGGGCGCGTTCAGAAACTAAGGCGGCCTGACGCTTCATCCAAGCCTCAGGCATTGGGCGGGCATAACCACCAACGCCTTGAGCGATTTCACGTTCTTCATCTGATTCAAATGGAACATCCACAAACTTGCCACCTAGTGACTCGATTTGTTCTTTTACGGCTGGACGGACATCGGAAGCTTCAATCACAGCACCCAGACGTTTAGCCGTCGCAATCGCTTGCAATCCAGCAACACCGACGCCCAGAATCAGGACGCGCGCAGCTTTAACAGTGCCAGCAGCAGTCATGAGCATTGGCATAAAGCGTTGGTACTCATTAGCTGCAACCATCACAGCCTTATAGCCAGCAATATTGGCCTGGGAGGAGAGAACGTCCATGCTTTGGGCGCGGGTCGTTCTAGGCGCAGCCTCTAGAGAGAAGGCGGTAATCCCTTGGGCTGCCATTGCAGCGATATTGTCGTTATCAAATGGGTCGAGCATGCCAAGGAGTACGCTGCCCGATTTAATCTGTTTGAGTTCGCCAGCTTCTGGCGCCCGCACTTTTAGTACGACCTCAGCACCAAATGCATCTGTAGCACTTCCAATGGTGGCGCCTACAGCTTCATAGGCAGAATCAGGTTGACTGGCTTGAACGCCGGCATCCTTCTGGATGACGACTTGATGACCTTGTCCAACCAGCTTTTTAACAGTCTCAGGTGTAGCGGCTACTCGAGTTTCCCCGGGCCTTGTTTCCAGCGGCACTCCTATGCGCATGGCATGTCTCCAAAAGCGAAATTTACAAAAAATCTATTTTAGTTAATAGGCAAAATAGCGCCTATTAACTCCCTCTTGCTGTCATTTAAGTAGTTTCGGCCTTTTCTCAGTGGAATCAGGCTAAGACTTCTACAATATGACGTGTCAGCTTATATTGAATTCTCGCATTATTTAATGATCTACCTCAAATCTACGCAGCTTTCTGCATCAAAACCTACCAAAGTCGTCGTTGGGATGTCTGGGGGTGTAGATTCGTCGGTTGCAGCTTGGATGTTGAAGCAACAAGGCTATGAAGTGATTGGCCTTTTTATGAAAAACTGGGAAGATGACGATAACGACGAGTATTGCTCGGCCCGCCAAGATTGGTTGGATGTCGTTTCGGTGGCAGATATGATTGGAATTGACGTGGAAGCTGTCAATTTTGCCGAGGAGTACCGAGAGCGCGTATTCGCGGATTTTTTGCGGGAATATGCCGCAGGTAGAACCCCAAATCCAGATGTCCTCTGTAATGCTGAAATTAAATTCAAAGCTTTTTTAGATCACGCCATGAGTTTAGGTGCTGATGCGATTGCAACTGGGCACTATGCGCGGGTTCGTCATGCAGGTGGCAGAGTGCAACTATTAAAAGCAGTCGATGCTAACAAAGACCAAAGTTATTTTTTACATCGCCTAACTCAGGATCAGTTGGCAAAGGTTCTTTTTCCTTTGGGTGAAATTCCAAAGACGGAAGTTCGTAAAATTGCTGAAGAAATTGGTTTGCATAATGCACGCAAAAAAGACTCCACCGGAATTTGCTTCATCGGTGAGCGTCCATTCAGAGAGTTTTTGAACCGCTATTTACCGCGTACCCCAGGACCCATTAAAACCCCTGAGGGTAAGACCGTCGGCGAGCATATGGGACTTGCTTTCTTTACCCTTGGGCAGCGCAAGGGTATAGGTTTGGGTGGCAGCCAAGATGGCAATGGGGACGCCTGGTATGTGGCTCGAAAGGATCTGGCGAATAACACCTTATATGTGGTGCAAGGCCATGAGCACCATTGGCTTTTAGCGAATCACCTCTCTGCAATGGATGCAAGTTGGGTTGACGGTGTCGCACCGGTGCCCGGTAAATATTTAGCTAAGACACGCTATCGTCAAATGGATTCTGCTTGTGAAATCTATGTGGGTTCTGAAGGTCCACTGAGTTTTGAGTTAACCTTCCCAGAGGCTCAGTGGGCAGTGACGCCTGGGCAGTCTGCCGTCTTGTATGACGGAGATATTTGCTTAGGCGGCGGCATTATTTCTCATTAACCAAGCCGCCTAAATTTTTCGCTTAATTAAGCAGTTGGCGGCGCTGTCTCAATAAACGAAGTGCGTTGCATCAATTTTTGATATAGGCGATCAAGATTGGGATATTGTTCTTGCCACTGGACTGTTGGAAAACGCAGCAGCAAATATCCAAGAGCGCATCCAACAGCAATATCTGCCAAAGTCATTTGATTGCTATGGCACCAGGCATTGCCACCGAGTTTTTCAGACATCTCACGTAGTGCTGTACCAGTTTTGCCCATTTGGCGATCAATCCAAGCTTGGCTTTGCTGTTCTGTAGGGCGCCAGGTAGCTTCCAGGCGAGCCAAAATGCCTGCATCCATAACGCCATCCGCTAGAGCTTCCCAAGTCTTGACTGTGGCACGTTCACGGCTACCAGCTGGAATTAACTTGCCCACAGGGCTCAAGGTATCCGCATATTCGACGATGACGCGAGAGTCATAAATAGCCTCACCATCGTCTAAAAGTAGGCATGGCACCTTCCCAAGAGGGTTTATGGCGCTCATTTTGGTGTCTGAGGCCCATACATTCTCTAGTTCATGGGTAGCTTCCACTTTTTTTTCAGAGAAAACGATGCGTACTTTACGTACGTAGGGGCTGGTAAGGGATCCGATTATTTTCATAGGCGTCAGTATAGCCATGCTTAAGGCCATAGATCTAGTCCCAGAACGCATTAAAATCAGAGATTATTGACATATTCAATGTAAAGGCAATATCCGTGAGTCAGCCCCTTTCTACTCTTAATGCGCTTTCCCCTTTGGATGGGCGCTATGCCGGCAAACTCGACACACTGAGACCTTGGTTATCTGAAGCCGCTTTTATGCGCCAACGGGTTTTTGTTGAGATTCATTGGCTATTAGCTTTGGCCGCAGCAGGCTTGCCAGACGTACCAAAAATTAGCGCTGCGGATGAAACCTTTCTCTTATCGCTCCCTGAAAATTTTTCGGATGTTGACGCTCAGCGCATTAAAGATATTGAAGCTGTTACCAATCATGATGTTAAAGCGGTTGAGTATTTCTTAAAAGAGAAAGTCTCAGGCCGCCCAGATCTTTTGAAGGCGAGCGAGTTTATTCACTTTGCTTGTACCTCTGAAGATATCAATAACACTTCACATGGCTTGATGTTACGTGGTGCACGTGACGAAGTGCTATTGCCACAGTTGAAAAAGATTCTGACGGTGTTAACCGACTTGGCTATTGAGCACGCTAAAGTGCCTTTGCTTTCCCGTACCCATGGACAGCCTGCTTCCCCAAGCACCCTAGGTAAAGAGTTGGCTAATATTGCTAAACGATTAGAGCGTGCGATTGCAGCAATAGCTGCTGTACCACTCTTAGGGAAAATGAATGGCGCTGTTGGTAACTACAACGCTCACATCTCCGCTTATCCTGATTTCGATTGGGAGACCTTTTCTAAGAATGTGGTTGAGAAGCGCTTAGGTCTGACATTTAATCCCTACACCATTCAAATTGAGCCACACGATGGTATGGCTGAGTTGTTTGATGCGATTGCCCGTGCTAATACGATCTTGTTGGATATGGATCGTGACTTCTGGGCCTATATTTCAATTGGTTACTTCAAGCAACGCACCAAGGCTGGCGAGATTGGTTCTTCCACCATGCCGCACAAAGTGAATCCGATTGACTTTGAAAACTCTGAAGGTAACTTGGGTGTTGCAAATGCGCTGTTGCGCCACTTGGCTGAGAAACTGCCTATTTCCCGTTGGCAACGCGATCTTACCGATTCAACTGTATTACGTAATCTCGGTCCAGCATTTGGCCATAGCGTATTAGCTTATGACAGTGCATTGCGCGGGATTGGTAAGCTTGAGGTGAATCGTGCGGCGATTGCTGCAGATCTCGACGATTGCTGGGAGGTATTGGCAGAGCCAGTGCAAACCGTCATGCGCCGTTATGGCATCGAGAATCCCTATGAGCAGTTGAAAGAACTCACTCGTGGCAAGGCCATTAACCAAGCTGACTTACAAGCATTTATTCGTGGCTTGAAGATCCCAGAAGATGCCAAAGCGCGTTTGTTGGAAATGACACCTTCTTCTTATTTAGGTAAGGCGGTCGAATTGACCGAACGTCTCAAAAAGTGAGCTTGACTCCGAATTCAGAATACGGGGTACGTCCCCGAGTCTGGTTTGCTGCATACCAAATACTTTGGCACCTCTTGTTGCCCTTGGCTTTTGTGCGCCTTGCTTGGCGCGCACGCCACTCGATTCAGTATTTAAGTTATCTGCCTGAACGCTTGGGCTTTGGCTATAAGAAACCTTTTTCGCAAAAAGCAGTTTGGGTACATGCGGTGTCAGTAGGCGAGACACGTGCAGCTCAACCATTGATCGAAGCCTATCTGGCCCGCGGTGAATCCATTCTATTAACTCACATGACTCTGAATGGTCGCCGCACTGGTGCACAATTATTTGCCAAGGCGATTGCGAGCCGACAAATATGTCAGGTGTATTTACCTTATGACTTGTGTTGGTCAGTAGATCGATTTTTAAAAGCATTTCAGCCTAAGCTTGGCTTGTTTATGGAGACAGAGGCGTGGCCGACGGTGGTGTTTCGTTGTGCCGAGATTGACCTACCCCTGTTTTTGGTTAATGCACGCCTTTCTGAAAGAAGCGCACGTCGTATTAATCGTTTCGGTAAAGCGGGGCGAGCCTTATTCCAGGGATTCGCCGGCATCTTGGCTCAGACCGTATTCGATGCCGAGCGTTATCAAAGTCTTGGCGTGAAGAGCGTTGAGATTATTGGTAATCTTAAGTTTGATGTGCCTCTTGACCAGAGCCTAGTTCAACAAGGACAAGCCTGGAAGCAGGAGCTCCATGTAGCTCAACGCCTCATGGTTTGCGCAGCCAGTACACGCGATGGCGAGGAGGCAATCATCCTGGAGGCCTGGAAAGATCTGCTCCTAAGCAATACATTTGCTGTTGCACCTTTGCTGTGTCTAGTACCACGTCATCCGGAACGTTTTTCCGAAGTAGCAGATCAAATTCATGGTGCTGGATTGAATTTTTGTCGTCGAAGCGAGTGGGCTGGAACTCCAAAAGAGACTAGTGACTTGGAAGTGATTTTGGGTGACTCGATGGGTGAGATGCCGATGTATTACAGCGCTGCCGATCTCGTTGTGATGGGCGGTAGCCTTTTGCCATTTGGTGGTCAGAATCTGATTGAGGCCTGCGCTGCTGGTTGTCCAGTTTTATTGGGTAAACATACTTATAACTTTCAACAGGCAGCCTTAGATGCACTGGAGATGGGCGCAGCAAAACGCATTCATGGAGATTTACTCTTAGGAGAGTCAATTGCTCTGATTGAGGATTTGAAATCTTTATTGCTCAACACGGATGAGTTGGCTAGGATGGCGCTTGCTGCAAAAAAATACACACTAGAGCATCAAGGTGCGACTAAAAAGTTATTAGCAGCCCTTGATCGTCAAAACTTTAGTCTGACTAAAAGCTAGACTTGCGCCCCAAAGTTTGGGTCGTCATTGCGGGTATTATCTTCAGGCTTTTTATCACCCTTGACTAAATCTTCGCGTTTAACGCCTAGCCACATAGCTAAGGCAGCCGCAACGAACACAGAAGAGTAAATACCAAACAAAATACCGATGGTGAGGGCTAGCGCAAAGTAGAAGAGTGTTGCACCACCAAAGATCAGCATTGCCAAGACCATCATTTCAGTGCTGCCGTGAGTAATGACAGTCCGGCTGATAGTGCTGGTAATCGCATTATCAATAATTTCGCGGGTGCTCATCTTGCGGTATTTGCGGAAGTTCTCACGAATACGGTCAAAGATCACCACAGACTCGTTTACAGAGTATCCAAGTACAGCCAGTACTGCTGCCAATACTGAGAGTGAAAACTCCCATTGAAAGAATGCGAAGAAGCCTAGGATGATCACGACGTCATGCAAGTTCGCAATGATGCCGGCAAGCGCAAATTTCCACTCAAAGCGGAATGAGAGATAAACCACGATGCCGATGATCACGAACACTAAAGCCTTCAAGCCATCGAGAGCCAATTCTTGACCTACCTGAGGCCCGACAAACTCTACACGCTGTAGTTTGGCGCCAGAAGAGGCAGGTTCGAGGGCTCGCATGACTGCAGCACTTTGATCGGCAGAAGAAATGAGTTTACCTTCAGCATCTTTTTGCAAAGGAAGGCGAATCATAATGTCCCGCGAGCTACCAAAGTTCTGGATCTGTGTATCTGAGTAGCCCAGTTTTTCTACATTGACTCTGATTGAGTCTAGAGGTGCAGTCTGTGGATAAGTCACTTCCATTACCGTGCCGCCAGTAAACTCGATGGAAAGATGTAAGCCGTTATGCCAGAGGAAGAAAACCGCCGCTAAGAAGGTAATAAAGGAAATCGCATTGAGCACCAATGCATGGCGCATGAATGGAATATCTTTTTTAATTCGGAAAAATTCCATGACTTATTTCTCCTGTGGGCGCCAAACTTGGCCAATAGCGAGTTTGTGAATCTTCTTCTGTCTGCCATACCAAAGGTTGACGAGACCGCGTGAGAAAAAGACAGCGGAGAACATTGAAGTCAAAATACCGAGGCAATGCACTACAGCAAAACCTTTAATTGGACCTGATCCAAAGGCTAGCAATGCAAGGCCAGCAATTAAGGTAGTGACATTGGAATCCAAAATAGTTGCCCACGCTTTATCAAAGCCAACGGAAATTGCAGTATGTGGCGCAGCGCCATTACGCAGCTCCTCACGAATACGTTCGTTGATTAATACGTTGGAGTCAATCGCCATACCCAAAGCCAAAGCCATCGCAGCAATACCTGGAAGGGTGAGGGTGGCTTGCAACATCGACAAGACTGAAATCAATAAGAGCAAGTTCACTGCTAGTGCAATCACAGAGAATGTGCCAAACAAGAGGTAATAGGCCATCATGAAGATAGCGATGCAGGCAAAGCCAATTAAGAGTGACTTAAAACCTTTCTCAATATTTTCTGCGCCTAAACTTGGCCCAATCGTACGTTCTTCAATGATTTCCATTGGCGCCGCTAATGAGCCTGCGCGCAATAAGAGCGCCAAGTCATTCGCGCTCTCGGTAGTAGGTTGGCCAGTGATCTGGAACTTGGAGCCAAACTCACCTTGAATAGTTGCAATGGTCAACACTTCACCTTTGCCTTTTTCAAACAAGATCATCCCCATCGGCTTACCAATGTTTTCGCGGGTAACTTCTTGCATGACGCGGCCACCAGCAGCGTCAAGAGAAATATTGACTGCGGGACGTTGGTTCTGATCAAAACCTGCGCTCGCATCGGTAATGCGATCACCGCTGAAAATCACAGACTTCTTGAATACGCCTAAACGGTTTTCACCAAAGCGGAACGTATCCATGCCTGGAGGAGGAGCTTCACCTACGCCAATGGTTGATACCAAAGGGTCGGCGAGTCTAGATTCTAGGGTGGCAGTACGACCAATAATGTCTTTGGCACGAGCGGTATCTTGAACACCTGGCAACTGAACAACGATACGCTCGGCACCTTGCTGTTGAATCACGGGTTCTTTCACGGCTAACTCATTCACACGCTTATTAAGAGTAATAATATTTTGTTTAACTGCGTTATCTTGAATTGCTTTTAAGGCGGCTGGCTTAAATTCACCAAACAACTTCGCAGAACCGCCAGTAGACTGCACTTGCCAAATCAGTTCGGGCTGGCTGGTATTCAGAAGGGTGCGAGCCTGTTCCGCTTCATCAGTGCTACCAAAATTAATGGTGAGGGAGTCAGCGCTGCGATCAATGCCTTGATGTCGAATCGATTTATCACGCAATTGACTACGGATATCGCCAGCTAAAGAAGTGACTTTCTTTTGTACGGCGCCCTTCATATCCACTTGAAGTAAGAAGTAGACGCCACCACGCAAGTCAAGGCCAAGAGGCATTGGCAGGGCATTGATTGTATTGAGCCATCCTGGCGTATTCGAGAGGAGGTTTAAAGCAACCGTGTAATTAGGGTCGGCTTGGTCTGAATTTAACTTTTGCTGCAAGAGATCGCGAGCACGCAACTGAATATCAGTATTGTTAAAACGAATCTTGATGGAACCTACATGACCTGTAGCTTCAAAGAACATTCCGGTATTGCTAATGCTGTCTTCACTCAGAATCTTTTCAACGCGAGCCTGTGTCGCCAAATCAACCTTGATGGTTGGTTTGGCGGACGAGACTTGAACTGCAGGCGCCTCACCGAAGAAATTGGGCAATGAATATAGTCCACCGATCAGCAATGCAGCAGCAATGACTATATATTTCCAGAGAGGGTAGCGGTTCATATTGAGATACTTTTAAGCAAACGTATTAAGCGGACTTCAAAGTGCCTTTAGGCAGCACGGTAGTGATGGCGCCTTTTTGCATTTGCACTTCTGTGCCAGCAGCAATTTCTACGCTAACAAAATCTTCTTTCAATGCGGTGACTTTGCCAACAATGCCGCCAACAGTGACTACTTCATCGCCAACTGACAATGCTGAAAGCATGGCTTTGGTTTCTTTAGCGCGCTTCATTTGTGGGCGAATCATAATGAAATACAAAACAGCAAACATCAAAATAAGGGGGAGGAAGCTCATCAAGCCACCTGCATCTGTGCCGCCGACTGAAGCCTGGGCAAAAGCGTTACTAATCCACATACAAAACCTCCGTTAATGACCAATTGGAAACTGCTTTAGTTTTAGGCTTTGAAAGCAAAGCCGTAAACCCGCAATTCTAAACTGTATGGGGTTTTGGGGGTGATTTGAGGGGGTCTAGCCTCCTCTAGGGCTATTAATCCTGCCCTGGCTTGACACCACGTTGGCGATCCCGATGAAATTCCTCGCGATAGGCGCTAAAGTGATCTTTGCTCAAAGATTCCCTGACTTCTGCCATTAACTGCAGATAGTAGGAGAGGTTGTGGATCGTATTGAGCTGAGATCCGAGGATTTCATTCGCCTTTTGGAGGTGATTTAAATAGGATCTAGTGAAGTTTTGGCAGGTATAGCAGGCGCAAGTAGGATCTACAGGGCGGTCATCGTCCTTGTACCCCGCATTACGTAGCTTGAGGTCGCCAAAGCGAGTAAAGAGCCAGCCATTGCGGGCATTGCGGGTAGGCATGACGCAATCAAACATATCGATGCCCATGCTCACGCCAAGGATAAGGTCTTCTGGGGTGCCTACGCCCATGAGGTAGTGGGGCAGGTGCTCTGGCAGCTTAGGCGCTGTAAAGCTCAGAATGCGCTCAAACTCAGGCTTGGGTTCGCCTACGGAGAGGCCGCCGATAGCGATGCCATCAAAACCCTGTTGGCTAACTGCCTCTAAGGAGAATTCACGTAAGTTCTCAAACATGCCGCCTTGCACGATGCCAAAGAGACCATTGCCAGTTTCCAGTTCGCGAAAACGCTTGAGCGAACGCTCACCCCAGCGCCAAGAAAGCTCCAGAGATTGGCGCGCTGCTTTTTCTGTCGTGGGTTGACCCTTCACCTCATAAGGGGTGCACTCATCAAACTGCATCGCGATATCGCTATTAAGTACCGCTTGAATTTCCATGGAAACCTCTGGGGACATAAATAACTTATCGCCATTAATGGGCGATGCAAAGATGACGCCTTCTTCAGAAATTTTTCGTAGAGCCCCTAAGCTAAATACCTGAAAACCGCCTGAGTCAGTCAGGATTGGTTTATCCCAAGCCATAAAGCGATGTAGGCCACCATGCTTTTTAATAACATCTAAACCTGGCCTTAGCCAAAGATGAAAGGTGTTGCCTAAAACAATTTGCGCCTTTGCTTCTTCAAGATCGCGCGGTGTCATTGCCTTCACAGTGCCGTAGGTGCCTACAGGCATGAAGATGGGCGTCTGCACACTACCGTGTGGAAGATCGAGCTGACCTAATCGTGCTGGGCTTGCGGAATCGCGTGCCAAAATATTGAAGTGAATAGGCTGGGTCATGAGGGTGTATTTTCGAGTCGACTTAAGAACATCGCATCACCATAACTGAAGAAGCGATATTTCTCTTGAATAGCATGTTGGTAGGCGGCGCGGATGTTATCCATTCCTGCAAAAGCACTCACTAACATCAATAGGGTAGATTTTGGCAGATGGAAATTGGTGAGTAGGCAATCTACGGTTTTAAATTGAAATCCAGGGGTAATGAAGAGGTTGGTCTCGCCACTGGTTTTTTGGGTTAGAGCTTGACTCTCCAAGGCTCGTAGGCTGGTCGTGCCTACTGCAATGACTCTGCCACCTTGGTTTTTAATCTTTGCAATCGCCGCCAGAGTTTCTGATGGAATGGAGAACCATTCGTGATGCATCTTGTGTTTGCTTAAATCTTCCTCGCGAACCGGAGTGAAAGTGCCAGCGCCAACGTGCAGAGTAACCGTCGCTTGCTGCACGCCTAAATCACTGAATTGTTGCAGAATGCCTTCATCAAAATGGAGCCCTGCAGTTGGCGCTGCTACTGCACCGGGGTTTTTTGCAAGGACTGTTTGATAGCGCAGCGCATCCTCACCGTCTGGCTGGTGTTCGATGTAGGGTGGTAGTGGTAGTTCACCAAAACGCTCTAGCAGAGCAAAGACATTTTCTGGAAAGCGCACCTCATAAAAGCGACCGTCGTGGCCAATTATTTCGACAGGGAAGGTTTCCCCTGTTTGGTTGTAAACATGAACGATGGAGCTGGTTTTCGGAACCTTGGAGGCTCTGATTTGTACCCAAGCTTGTTTATCGCCACTAATACGCTCAATTAATAGTTCTACATTGCCACCAGTCTCTTTTTTGCCATGAAGTCGAGCGGGAATCACCTTGGTGTCATTGAAGACCATTAAATCTCCAGGCTTGATAAGGTCAAGAATTTCCTTAAACTGCCGATCGATCAACTGGGCGGCCTCTAGCCCTGCAGATCGCACCTCTAGGAGGCGGCTGTCAGTTCTATTCGCCAAGGGATGCTGGGCGATTAGATTGGGCGGGAGGTCGTAATTAAAGTCAGAGAGTTGCATAGCATTACCATCAGGTATTGGATTTTAACGATGATGACTAAGCGACCGCCAACAGCACTAGAAAAGATAGGTTTGAATAGCCCTATGGCCCTTGCTTTGCATCTGCCATCCCGCTATGAAGATGAGACTAAGCTCTTTACTGTTGAAGATGCGCTTAGCCAAGGGCGATTTTCCTCTGTGCAAACCCAAGGCGTCGTCATTCGCAATCAAGTCCTATTTAGACCTAGAAGGCAGCTATTAGTGACGATTCAGGATGACACGGCGGTATTACAACTCCGGTTTTTGAATTTCTACCCCAGTCAGCAAAAGCAAATGGCCGTTGGCGCCCATGTGCGAGTGCGGGGTGATGTGCGCGAGGGATTTCAGGGTGCTGAGATGGTGCATCCAACAGTCCGCGCTGTTGCACCGGATGCCCCATTACCTAGTAGTTTGACCCCGGTCTATCCGGCCAGCGCGGGCATTTCACAAACCATTATTCGTAAGGCTGTGGCTCAGGCATTGCGTGAGCCAAGTTTGAAAGAGAGCTTGGCGGAGTTTTTGCCTGCAGAGTTGCTAGTGCAACTATTGCCTAGCCATGATTGGCCTCATTTACAAGCAGCAATCACTTATCTCCATCAACCACCTGCCGATGCCGATACACAGGCTTTGTTAGAACGCACTCATCCCGCATGGCGCCGTGTGCAGTTTGAAGAATTGCTAGCACAACAAATTTCTTTGAAGCGAGCTCATTCGATTCGCAGACAAAGAAGTGCTCCTAGTTTTGCAAAATCTCAATCCAAAGCAGACTCAAAGATTGAAGATGGCTTACTACAGGCGCTCCCTTTCAAATTAACAGATGCACAAGCGCGTGTATGGACTGAAATCGGTCATGATCTCTCAAATGATTTTCCGATGAATCGCTTATTGCAAGGTGATGTCGGTAGTGGCAAGACAGTAGTTGCAGCCCTCGCAGCCGCACGTGTCATGGATCACGGTTATCAAGCTGCAGTGATGGCTCCTACCGAAATATTGGCAGAGCAGCACTACCTCAAAATGAAAGAGTGGTTTGAGCCTTTAGACATCAGAGTGGCTTGGTTATCTGGTAGCTTGAAAGCAAAAGATAAAAGACTGGCTCAAGAAATCATTGAGAACGGTACAGCACAACTCATTATTGGTACGCATGCACTGATTCAGGAAGCAGTAAGTTTTGCCAAACTAGGATTGGCAGTGATCGATGAGCAACATCGCTTTGGCGTGAGACAGCGTTTAGAAATTCAGCAACGTGTTGGATCTGAATTGTTCTACTGCCATCAACTCATGATGTCAGCCACTCCTATTCCACGTACGCTAGCAATGACTTACTACGCCGACTTAGATGTGTCGGTAATTGACGAGTTACCTCCGGGGCGCAAGCCCATCGTGACTAAAGTGGTGAAGGCTGCGCGGCGTGACGAAGTCATTGGTGGATTGCGCGATTGGTTGGGCAAAGGATTGCAGGCCTATTGGGTATGCCCATTGATTGAAGAATCAGAAGTACTGCAATTGCAAACTGCCGTAGAAAGTTTTGAGCAACTGACAGTCGCTTTGCCCGACTTTAAAGTGGGTCTAGTCCATGGCCGTCTAAAGTCTGACGAGAAAGCGGCAGTGATGGCTGCCTTTAAGGCGAATGAGATTAAGCTTTTAGTTGCTACTACGGTAATTGAAGTCGGAGTGGATGTACCTAATGCTGCATTGATGGTGATCGAGCATGCAGAGCGCTTTGGTTATGCGCAGATTCATCAATTACGAGGACGGGTGGGGCGCGGTTCAGCTGATTCAGTCTGTATTTTAATGTACGCCGAGCCACTTTCTATGGCGGCAAAAGAGCGCTTACAAACCTTGCGAGAAACTTCTGACGGCTTTGTGATTGCTGAGCGTGACTTATCGCTACGAGGTCCAGGTGAGTTATTAGGTGCTAAGCAGTCTGGCGATGCCATGTTGCGTTTTGTAGATTTGCAGCGCGATGCTTGGTTGATTGAGCTGGCCCAGCAGGTGGCTGAACGCTTATTAGCCGATCATGCTGAGTTAGTGGAGCGCCATCTTGAGCGCTGGCTCGGGTCTCGCACAGAATTTCTAAAGGCGTGATAATTAAACTATGACACTTACAGAACTTCGTTACATTGTTGCTGTTGCTCGCGAGCGCCACTTTGGGCGTGCAGCTGAGGCCTGTCACGTATCTCAGCCGACCCTATCTGTAGCGATTAAAAAGTTAGAAGAAGAACTTGGCACACAGATCTTCGAGAGAACCAGTTCTGAAGTAGCGATGACTAGCTTGGGCGTGCTGATTGTTGAGCAAGCCCAACGGGTGTTAGAAGAGGCTAATTCCTTAAAGCATTTAGCTAAGCATGGACAGGATCCTTTATCCGGTCCCATTCGTTTGGGTGCGATTTACACGATTGCCCCATATCTATTACCTAGTTTGGTGAGGGTTGCGAGAGAAGACATTCCAAATGCACCCTTATTTTTGGAAGAAAACTTTACTGTTCGCTTATTAGAAATGTTGCGTCAAGGTGTATTGGATTGCGCTGTCTTAGCAGACCCATTTCCAAGTGCGGGTTTAGATGTGGTGGATTTGTATGAAGAACCCTTTTTGGTTGCGGTTCCTAAAGGGCATATGTGGGAGCAACGTAAGTCGATTGCCCATCAAGAATTAAGAGAGCAAAACACCTTATTGCTTGGCGCTGGACATTGCTTCCGTGACCATGTTTTGGGAGTGTGTCCTGAGTTAAATCGTTTTGGTTCCGGCTCTACGATTGGCGAGCAGCGCAGTTTCGAGGGCTCTTCTTTAGAGACGATTCGTCAAATGGTGGCAGGCGGCATTGGCATCTCCGTCCTACCCAGAACCTCAGTGCTTGATCCAAAAACCCATGAGGGTTTGATTCGCTATATTCCACTAGATGAGCCTGTGCCAACTCGTAAAGTCTGTGTGGTGTGGCGTAAGAGTTACCCTCGTGCTGAGGTGATGCAAAAGCTTGCTCAAATTATTCGCAAATGTGATTTGCCGGGTGTGAGCTTTATTTGATGCAGCATCGTGCCACTGCCCGCCTTGTTTCATATGCCTATCTGATTCGCCTCGATAAGCCGATTGGTACTTTGTTACTCTTATGGCCAACTTGGTGGGCATTATGGCTTGCTAGTGGCGGCTTCCCTGAGTGGAGTATTTTGATTATTTTTACGCTCGGCACGTTTTTAATGCGTAGCGCAGGTTGTGCTGTGAATGATTACGCAGATCGAGATTTTGATCGCCATGTGCAAAGAACGCAAGGGCGCCCAGTGACGAGTGGCAAGATCACTGGCAAGGAAGCTCTCGGAGTTGCAACAATCTTGGCGCTGTTGGCTTTTTTACTGATTCAGCCACTCAATGCTTTTACTAAAGCGCTCTCGGTCTTAGCTTTGTTAGTCGCAATTATTTATCCGTTTACTAAGCGATTCTTTGCGATTCCTCAAGCCATTCTTGGAATTGCATTTGGATTCGGAATTCCGATGGCTTATGCGGCCGTGCTGGATTTCATTCCACCAGAGGCATGGATTCTTTTTGTAGGTAATATCTTCTGGGCGATAGCCTATGACACTGCCTATGCCATGGTAGATCGGGATGACGATATTCGTTTGGGTTTGCGGACCTCAGCCATTACCTTTGGTAGCTTTGATATTTTGGCTATTGGGGTTTGCTACTGCGTGTTGTTACTGAGTCAAGTCTGGGTAGCTCAGCTCGCCCACTTGAGTGCGTATTTCTGGTTGGGCTGGTTGGGCGCTTTGGCATGCGTCATTTATCACCTTAAATTGGTTTCGAATCGTGGAAGGGCTGAGTGCTTTAAGGCATTTCGTCACAACAACTGGTTAGGCGGACTCCTCTTTTTGGGAATCGTCCTGGGTCTAGTGCTGAATTAGCTTTTACCTAGCTCATCACCCATGGCTTTGCCACGCTGACTTGCGGCATCGATGGCTTTTTCTAGAATGCCATGCCAACCATGTTGTTTCATGACTTCAAGTGCAGCAGCAGTTGTTCCACCTTTGGATGTCACGCGTTCGCGTAATACGCCAGCGTGTTCATCTGAGTTATGTGCCAGCTGAGTTGCACCTTCTAGCGTTGCATAAGCAAGTTGACGTGCAGTAGCGGGATCTAAGCCTAACTTTTCACCAGCGGATTGCATTGCCTCTAAAAAGGCAAAGACATAAGCTGGACCACTGCCTGAAACTGCAGTCACGGCATCCATTAATTTTTCTTCAGCCACCCAAACTGCTTTGCCAACGGCATGGCAAATGGTTTCTGCGAGCGCACGATCATCTTGATTTACGGCGGCATCTGCAAAGAGGCCGGTAATCCCTTTGCCAATGAGGGCGGGGGTATTAGGCATCGCACGCACGCAACGCGCATGATCAAGCCAGCGACTCATATCCTTTAGACGAATTCCAGCAGCAATACTCAGAATTAGCGGGCCGGGTGCGGTCGCATGTTTTAGTTTGGCACTCAAACCTTTAGCAACTACATTAAAGTCTTGGGGCTTGATGGCCATAACCACAACATTGTTCTTGGTGAAGCCCAAAGAAATTTGATCCAATGCGCCAATCACTTGAATACCAAAATCTCGATGTAAGCCAATGGCGGTTTCGGCATTAGCCTCTACCACGGTAATTTGATTGGCTTCAAACCCATTGGCTAAAAGGCCGCTAATTAAAGCCCGACCCATATTTCCACCACCAATAAAAGTGATGTGGGCATTTTGATTTAACTGTTTTGTGCTCATACGCTTATCTTATCGCGCTTCCCAAATATCGCCGTTCCTACTCGAACCATAGTACTGCCCTCGGCAATGGCCGACTCCATATCCTCGGACATACCCATCGATAGAGTGTCAAAAAATTCATATCCGACATCATTCAGATGTTTTGCTTTGATCTGATTAAAGCATTCCCGGACGGTAGCAAAAGCCCGGCGCTGTAAAGTGGGATCTTGGTTTGGTGCTGGAATGGCCATCAATCCCCTCAGGGTGAGATGCGGAAATTTGGTAATTGAGCTACACAAATCTTCGGCTTCATTCAGGGGGATACCACTCTTGCTGTTTTCCCCACTCACGTTGACTTGTATGCACACTTGTAAGTCCGCCAAATCAGGGAACTCGCCACGCTGAGTAGACAGTCGTTCTGCAATTTTGAGGCGGTCGACGCTATGAACCCAGTCAAAGTGTTCCGCCACTTCTTTAGTCTTGTTACTCTGAAGTGGTCCGATGAAATGCCAAACAAGCCATGGGCGTAGCTTAGCAAGCAAGGTAATCTTTTCAACTGCCTCTTGAACATAGTTTTCACCAAAAGCTGTTTGTCCTGCGTGCATCGCTTCTTCAATATCTTGCGCAGGGAAGGCTTTACTGACGGCGAGTAACTCAATATCTTCTGGTTCACGTTTACTAGCTTCAGCAGCTAATTCAAGACGCTGCTTTACCCGCATTAAGTTATTTGTAATCTGACTCATTGAGTAGCTAAATTTTTCTGGGTGATAAGTTTATCTACGATTTCAATCCAATGTAAAACTGGAGTGTCGTCTTGTTGTAAGTGTGTAATGCAGCCAATATTGCCAGAGACAATCGTTTCAGCCCCGGACTCTTCACAAGCAGTTTGCAAATGTGCTAATTTATTTTTTCGTAGTTGTTCGGATAATTCAGGTTGGGTAACCGAGTAGGTACCTGCAGACCCGCAGCAGAGATGGCTGTCGGTACAGAGATTGACGCCAACACCAATACTACTCAATAGCCCTTCAACCTTGCCGCGGATTTGCTGACCGTGTTGCAAAGTGCATGGTGGGTGATACACCACGCCTGGCTTAGGAGCTGTACCGATGAGGCTTGTAAGTTCGCTTTGGAGGGTGGGAAGTATTTCTGAAATATCTTTGGTTAATTCAGAAATCTTCTTTGCCTTGATCGAGTAGTTTGTGTCATGAGCAAAGAGATGGCCATAGTCTTTCACCATCACACCACACCCAGATGCCGTCATGACAATCGCTTCTACACCTTGCTCAACTAGCGGCCACCAAGCATCAATATTTTGCTTGGCATTCCGAAGGCCACCATCTTGATCATTCAGGTGGTAACGTAAAGCACCACAACAAGTTGCATTGGGCGCGCTAGTCAACTGAATTTTCAAAGCATCAAGTACACGCGCAGTTGCAGAGTTGATGTTGGGAAGCATGCCAGGTTGTACGCAACCCTCTAGTAAGAGCATCTTGCGAGCGTGGCTTGCTTGAGGTCGTCCATAAGGGTCAGTAGTTTTTGCTAAAGCTTTACTTTTCGCTTCTGGAATCTTGCGTTTGATTCCAGATGGCATGATGGGTCGCACAAAGCGCCCTAATGCCATCGCCGAATTAAATAATGCCGGCTTAGTTAAACCTTCTTTAAGTGCCCAACGAGTAATGCGCTCAGCTAATGGACGGGCTGGGGTATTGTCTTCTGTCCATTTGCGACCGATATCTACAAGATTGCCATATTGCACGCCGCTAGGACAGGTGCTCTCGCAATTGCGGCAAGTCAGACAGCGATCTAAGTGAGTACGTGTTTTTTCTGTCGGTCTTTGGCCTTCAGCAATTTGTTTGATGAGGTAAATACGTCCGCGAGGGCCATCCAATTCATCGCCCAGGAGTTGGTAGGTTGGACAGGTTGCTGTGCAGAAGCCGCAGTGAACGCATTTTTCTAAAATACGCACAGCTTCTATGCCTTCAGGTGTGTTGGCAAATTGAGGGGCAAGTTGAGTTTGCATATGGAGGCTTAAGGGAGGCGGTTAGTGGCAAAAACGCCTGCTGGATCAAAGGCTGCTCGGAGACGCGCTTGTACTGTTTCTAAGGCTTGCGAGTGGGCTTGCTCACTCAATTTTGTAAAACGCTCTTTTGCTGGATCGATATTACTTCCCTGTCGAAAACGTATTGCGTGTCCACCATTGGCGCCAGCCAATGCTTTAATCGCAGCAAAAGTGGAGTCACCACTAGAACCTTTCCACCAACGCTGTTGCCCATGCCATTCCATGACAATTTCATTAGACATATCTGGCAGACGAATCGGACCACAAGCTGCGGGAAGCGCTAGGCGATAAAGCGTTTCATCTGCACCCAAATTAGTAAATGGATTGAGTTGTTGTTCACGTAAATTACTCCAAAACTCTTGGGCTGTTATTGGGTCAAGTTCTTTTGCATTGATTGATGCGTTCACCAAAGGGATTGCTGCATGAACTGCAGCAGTTGCTCCAGACAGTCGAACGCTTAACTCACCATGCTCTTCAGAATCTGCTGCACCAATCCAACAGCTTGCAGATAAAGGTAATGGCTGCCCAGCCCATTCATTCAAGAGCTGATGCGCATGAGCTTGAGATATGTGACAACGCAGGGTAGCTGTCGCAGCTGGCTTCGGTAAGACCTTAACTGAGGCTTCAAGCAGGAGAGCAAGAGTACCCAGAGAGCCCGGCATTAAACGAGAGACGTCATATCCAGCAACATTCTTAATGACCTGGCCTCCAAAAGATAAATCTTGGCCTTTACCATCCATGACGCGCGTGCCTAAAACAAAGTCTCTGAGGTTGCCGACACTGATCCGTCCTGGTCCAGCAAGACCAGCGGCAACGGCACCACCAAAAGTAGCTGCATCGCCAAAGTGCGGAGGTTCAAAAGGCAGGGTCTGATTTTTTTTCGCTAAAGCGGCTTCAATTTCTTTCAGAGGTGTTCCAGCGCAAGCGGTAATGACCAACTCTTCAGGTTGGTACTCCAAAATTCCAGAGTAGGCACGAGTGTTTAGCTTTGCAAAGCTATTAGGATTGCCATACCAAGATTTTGTTCCACCGCCTTCAATAGAGAGAGGTGCACCAGTTTTAGCTGCTTGCAGAATTTGATCGCGGAATAAATCAATATTTGGATTTGGTAGATGAATCATTAGAAGCGCTCCAATTCTGGAAAAGGCAGAGCGCCACCACTAATCCGCATTCGGCCATATTCGGCGCAGCGATGTAATGAAGGAATTGCTTTATCAGGGTTGAGTAATCGCTCTGGATCAAAGGCGTCTTTTACACCCCAGAATGCCTCACGCTCACCTTCTCCAAATTGCACGCACATTGAATTAATTTTTTCAATACCAACGCCGTGCTCACCAGTAATTGTGCCACCTAGCTCAACACAAGCCTCTAAAATTTCGGTACCAAAATCTTCAGCACGGTGCCATTCATCTTGATCGGCACCATTAAAGAGAATCAGTGGATGCATATTGCCGTCACCCGCATGAAATACGTTTAAACAGCTAAGACCATATTTCTTTTCCATTACCTGGATGCGCTTAAGCAAAGTTGCAATATGTCTGCGAGGAATAGTGCCATCCATGCAGTAGTAGTCTGCAGCAATACGACCAGCAGCAGGAAAGGCGTTCTTACGCCCACTCCAAAATTTGAGACGTTCAGTTTCATCTTTGGAAATTTGAATGCCACTAGCGCCCGATTTTTCAAGGACCGCCGTCATGCGTTCTATCTCTTCAGCGACCTCTTCGGGGGTGCCATCAGACTCGCATAACAAGATCGCTGATGCATCTAAGTCGTAACCAGCGTGCACAAATTCTTCGACGGCATGAGTGGTGGCTTTATCCATCATTTCTAGCCCAGCTGGAATTATGCCCGCAGCAATGATGTCAGCTACTGCATTGCCACCTTTTTCAATATCATCAAAACTCGCCATAATCACCCGAGCAAGTTTGGGTTTAGCAACCAACTTCACAGTAACTTCGGTGACAACTGCTAGCATGCCTTCACTGCCAACCATGATGGCCAATAAATCTAAACCTGGAGAGTCTGGCGCTAAGCTACCAAATTCTACAATCTCGCCATTCATCAGGAGACCGCGTACTTTTAAAACGTTGTGCAGGGTGAGACCATATTTGAGACAGTGAACACCACCAGAGTTTTCATTCACATTGCCGCCAATAGAGCAGGCAATTTGCGACGAAGGATCTGGAGCGTAATATAGACCGAGATGGGCAACTGCCTCTGAGATGGCTAAATTTCTAACGCCAGGCTGCACCACCGCAGTTCTAGTGAAGGAGTCAATACTGATAATTTTTTTGAGCTTAGCAAGTGAGAGTACAAGTCCTTGTGCAATGGGCATCGCGCCGCCGGATAAACCTGTGCCAGATCCGCGTGGAACTACCGGAACTCGCATGGCATAACAAATCTTCAGAATCTGGGCTGCCTGTTCTTCGGTTTCAGGCAGGGCGACAGCTAAAGGCATTCGACGATAGGCCGCCAAGCCATCGCATTCATAGGGAATGGTGTCTTCAGGCTCCCAAAGTAAGGCATGCTCAGGCAGGATGGGCTTAAGAGCGAATACGAGCTTAGATTGCAGGGCGCTGATAGCGGCTTGGTCCGGGAGTGTGGTCACCATATTCATGTAGATCATTTTAGTCATTTACCTATAATGAGTTTATGGGAAATCGACTTTCAAAAATTGCTACCAGAACCGGTGACGCCGGAATGACCGGATTGGGTGACGGCAGTCGCGTGGAGAAGGATCATTTGCGAATCTGCGCTATGGGTGACGTGGATGAGCTGAACTCTGAAATTGGCGTTCTGATGACTGAAACCCTGCCTGAAAGCATTTCCGCAGAGTTACGAACATTATTTTTGCAAGTGCAGCATGATCTTTTTGACTTGGGCGGCGAGCTTTGCATCCCGAATTACACCTTGCTTAAACCAGAGCATGTTGCCCAATTAGATGTTTGGCTCGAGCAATACAACAAGACTTTGCCTCCTCTCACCGAATTTATCCTTCCTGGAGGAACTCGTGCTGCTGCACAAGCTCATGTGTGTCGAACCGTCTGTAGAAGAGCAGAGCGCTCTATTGTGCGACTTGGCTGGGCTGAGCCTTTGTATGATGCCCCACGTCAATACGTCAATCGCCTATCCGACTTGCTATTTGTATTGTCTCGAGTCTTTAACCGGGCAGCTGGTGGTACGGACATTCTTTGGAATCATGAAAAAGTTGACAAATAAATGAGGTCAAGTAATTGAGCCTCATTTATTTGATACAGAATTAGCGCCCCAGAGGCGTCAATTTTATTTCTGAACTTATTTTTTAGATTTGCGACGAGTTTTTACAGCTGTAGCCAAGCGTTGTAATACATTGACTGAATTTTCCCAGTTAATGCAGGCATCCGTAATGCTCGTGCCGTATTCCAATTTGTTTGGATCATCCTTGCCTGGCGTAAATTTTTGAGCGCCATCATTAAGATGGCTTTCAATCATGACACCAAACACTTTGCGTGAGCCAGATTCAATTTGTTCGGCAATATTTTCAGCAACCACAATTTGACGCTCATGCTTCTTGCTTGAGTTTGCGTGGGATAGATCAACCATCAGGCTGGCTGGAAGCTTTGCTGCTGCTAGTTCAGCGCATGCTGCATCGACAAATCTGGCTTCGTAATTTGGCTCTTTACCGCCGCGTAAAATGACATGGCAATCTTTATTGCCCTTCGTTTCCACGATCGACACTTGACCATTCTTGTGAACAGATAAGAAGTGATGTGGTCGGCTTGCTGCTTGAATAGCATCAGTAGCAATTTTGATATTGCCATCAGTACCGTTCTTAAAGCCAATGGGAGCGGATAAGCCAGAAGCGAGTTCACGATGAACTTGGCTCTCGGTTGTGCGAGCGCCGATGGCACCCCAAGAAATCAGATCAGCAATATATTGCGGAGAAATGACGTCAAGGAATTCGCTTCCTGCTGGCATGCCAAGTCGATTAATTTCCATGAGTACTTGACGTGCAATACGCAAGCCTTCTTCGATGCGATAGCTTTCATCAAGATAGGGGTCATTGATCAGACCTTTCCATCCAATAGTAGTACGTGGCTTTTCAAAATACACCCGCATCACAATTTCGAGTTCACTAGAGAAGCGTTTACGTTCGACTAAGAGACGTTGGCAATATTCCAACGCTGCTCTTGGATCATGAATGGAACAAGGTCCAATAATGACCAATAAGCGGTCGTCTTTGCCGTGAATAATGTCGCGAATCTTGCCACGAGTATTACTGATCAATGATTCAGTTGGTGTTCCCGAGATGGGGAAGAAGCGAATCAAATGCTCTGGCGGAGGTAGAACAGTGATGTTATGAATGCGTTGATCGTCGGTATCTGACGTTTTATCAACGGCAGCGTACCAATTGGCTGGATTAGTATTTTGTTGGCTCATACGGCTATTTTAAGCCGTATCAGGCTGTTCCACCCACAGTCAGGCTATCAATCCGTAAAGTTGGCTGCCCAACCCCTACGGGAACACTTTGCCCTTCTTTGCCACAGACCCCAACGCCGCCATCCAATTTGAGGTCATTTCCGATCATGGAAACCTGTTTTAGGGACTCGGGACCACTACCAATAATCGTTGCACCTTTAACGGGGTATTGGATTTTGCCGTTTTCCACCCAATAGGCTTCGGATGCGGAAAACACAAATTTGCCACTAGTGATGTCCACCTGCCCACCACCAAAATTGACTGCATAGAGCCCACGTTTAATGCTGGCGACAATTTCTTGGGGATCATCTTTCCCAGCCAACATGTAGGTATTAGTCATACGCGGCATTGGTAGTGAAGCAAAGCTTTCACGCCGGCCATTGCCAGTGAGCGGCATTTTCATCAGGCGGGCATTCAGACTGTCTTGAATGTAACCCTTCAAAATGCCATCTTCTATAAGTGTTGTGCATTGGGTTGGCGTACCTTCGTCATCAATATTGAGCGAGCCTCGGCGACCAGAGAGGGCGCCATCATCGACAACCGTAACGCCTTTAGCGGCTACCCGTTGACCAATGCGACCTGCAAATGCTGAAGAGCCTTTGCGATTGAAGTCACCCTCAAGGCCGTGACCTACTGCTTCATGAAGTAACACTCCAGGCCAGCCTGGCCCCATGACTACTGTCATTGGGCCAGCAGGTGCGGCGCGTGAGTCGAGATTCACGAGGGCGCCATCGACCGCTTCATCTACATATTGATTGATGAGTCCCGTATTGAAGTACCCGTAGTCATGTCTTGCACCGCCACCAGATGATCCAGACTCGCGACGTCCATTATGTTCTGCGATCACATGGACTGAGATGCGCACTAGCGGACGAATATCTGCAGCCAGCAGGCCATCTGCACGCAGCACTAAGACTACATCAAACTCTCCGGCAAGGCTTGCCATCACTTGAATGATGCGGGGATCGCGTGCCTTAGCGCGGCGCTCGATACTTTCAAGTAGAGCAATTTTTTCTTTAGGTTGAAGTGAGTCCAAGGGATTTAAATCGGAGTAAAGCTCATTAGAAATAGGGTTAAAGATTTTGCTAGCAACTGCTTGCTTGCCACCTTCTGGGCCAATTACACGGGTTGCCTTGGCCGCCTTATTTAAGGCTTCTAAATTAATTTCATCTGAATAGGCAAAGGCCGTTTTATCTCCATAGATCGCGCGCACACCGACACCTTGGTCGATGTTGAAGCTACCAGATTTAACGATGCCTTCTTCAAGACTCCAGCTTTCACTGCGAGTGTGCTGAAAATACAAATCAGCATCATCAAGGCGGTGGGCAAACATACTACCGAACGTGCGATGCAAGTCTTGTTCGGATAAACCAGTTGGCTCAAGCAGAATCGATTTAGCTAACTTAAGAAGATCCGCCTGTTTTTTGGGTTTGGTCCAATCAGTTGGAAATAGCGCTTCTGGTGCATTCATATTATTTTGGTAAGTCTTTCGCTTTATAGCTTGCGGTGTTTCAGTGCTGGGAGCTTAGAGCGTACCTCGTTTAATTTATCTTTGCTTAGAACCCCGGAAATAAAGCCTTCGCCTTCTGGAAGGTTTGCTAATACCGTACCCCAGGGGTCTATGAGCATACTATTGCCCCACGTACGGCGTTGATTAATATGCGTTCCGCCCTGTGCTGAAGATAGGACATAGCATTGGTTTTCAATCGCACGGGCGCGTAGCAGAATTTCCCAATGGTCCTTGCCGGTGGTGTAAGTAAAGGCCGCTGGAATGATGTGGCAATCCACCTCTCCTAGAGATCTATATAACTCCGGAAATCGCAGGTCGTAACAAATGCTTAAGCCAAAGCGCCATTCTTCATTATCGATCTTGATAGAAAGTACACTCGGAGTATTGCCTGCCTCGATCGTTTCGGATTCTTCATAGCGCTCGGTTGCTGTCTGAAAGCCAAATAAATGAATCTTGTCGTATCGCCCAATACGCTGGCCTTGAGGATCAAAAACTAAGGTGGTGTTCAATACTTTATTAGTTGCCTGTGCCTCAAGTGGAATGGTTCCAGCAACTAGATAGATGCCGTTTGTTTTTGCCATAGCGGCCAACTGTTCTTGAATGGGTCCACCCCCCAATTTTTCTCTAGCGAGAACTTTGTCGGTATCTTTTAATCCCATGAGGCAAAAGTATTCGGGCAAAACTACGAGCTGAGCACCCGTTTTGGCTGCCTGCCCGATCAATTTTTTGGCTGTATCCAGATTCTCTTGAAGCGCTGGGGTAGAGATCATCTGAATAGAAGCGATATTTAATTCAGAAGGCATAGCTGAAGCGCTCATAGGTATTCGCAATAAAGAGATAAGTTAGTTTTGAGGGCTTGTTGAGGACGAAGAGTTTTGGGTATTTGGTGCATTTGGCTTGGTCTGCTCTTTCAGTAAGCCCTTGCTACGAATGCTATTCAAAGTTTTTTCATCAATTGGCTGGCCTTTTTGATCAAGCGGAATAACTTCTGGGTCAGTCCATGAGCCTTGTACTAAATAATCGGTTTGCATGGCGCGATTAATTTGATTGGTGATCAGATATTGACCCACAAGCGCACTGAGACCGACGATAGGATTAATAACAAATGCCGCCACTACAGATCCTACAGCAGCATCAATCGTTGGAAATACCGTTATACGAAGGTCCTGTGTCTCTTTGGGAATATTGATTTGACCATTAATGGCGACACGCGCTTGATCCAACTCCATGGTGAATTGATTAGTTTGGGCAAGACCATTGCTAATATCAAAGCTACTCTCGATAGAATTAAAAGGTGTTCCTTTGGTCACAATATTGCCTAGACTGCCTTGGAGATCAAGGGTAGCGAATCTAAAGAGACTTTGTAGACTCAATACATTGAGGAGTTTGGCGGCATCTGAGTTGACCTCCAACAGGCGCCCTTTGTCGAGATTAAGATTGATCTTCCCTGAGAGCGTTTCGTAGTCTGGATTCAATAAGTTGTTATCCCACTCTAGTTTTCCAGTGAGCTTGCCTTGACCGCCTTCTACAGATTTAGCATTACTCCAATGAGCAATAATTTGTCCAGCGTCCTTTACATCCATATCAATGTTTAGTGTGCTGTGGTCTTTTCCATTTCCAATGCCACTACTCCATTGTCCCGAGAGAGATGATCTACCTTGAGGGTTGGCTATCTGAACGGACTCGATGCTTAAGAGATTTTTGCTGGTGCGCGACTTAATCTTGAGTGTGCCGAGTTGCGCTTTAGACCAAGAAAAGTCATCAATGGTGATATTTAGGCTTGGAATAGAGTTGGGGTTCGCCTTTGGATTATTGCTATTTTTATATTGAGACTCCGGCAAAGCGCTGGCATTAGCAAGGGGCTCTGGAATTCTGAGGCGTGTGAAGCGACCAGTAATTAATCCGCTTGGATTGGTGGGGGTTTCTTCCTGCCAGCGAATCTGTCCTGCAGCTTGTGTCGAATTAAGGCGCAATTGCCAGATATCGTTTTTATTATTTCCAATCAAGCCAACATCAGTCCATACGCGATCCAACAGAATTAGTTTTTTGATTTGAGCATTTACTTGAACATTGCTCTCGCCAGTAGAATTCTGTTTGACGGTTTTGTTCCGTTGTCCTGCACTTAAAAATTCTTGCCATGCATCTATATTCAGTTCGCTAGTTTGTAGATTCAGATCAAATCCCTGTTGGGGAAGATTGGCGGGGGCGCCAACGCCTAGTGCATGACGAATCTCATTGTCTAGCCCGAGGCTGCCTTGTAGAGAAATTTGTTCACCAATTTTGCCAGACCAAGTTGCGCGAGCGAGATTTGCTTTGCTATTAACGTAGGTACGAAGATTGAGTTGGCCTAGCATCGGAGTACCTGCGGATTTTTTAGCCGGGGTGGGGGCGATACTGGCCCAATTTCTTAAATCTAATCTTAAGTTGGTTTCGCTACCAGCTTTACTGAAGTTGAGTAAGCCCTCATATTTTGCCGAACCACTCATGCCATTCAGAATCGAGCTGACTGCAGGACTGAGATCTTTGGAAAAATACTTCTTAATAAAGTTGCCATCAATATTGCCATTAATACTGAAGCTAGGGTTTTCAGTTGCAGAAGGGGCGCTAGTAATATTGATGTCACCTCCTAAGAAATTAGCGGTGACATTTTCAAACTCGGGATTAAGCTCAGTAATCCGAATATTCCCTTTGAGATTCTCTAGAGGTGGAAAGCTACCCCACTGAGCACGATTACCTGGGAGATCTAACTTCGCATCAATATGGGTATCCGCTTTCCCTGATAGTGGAATGCTTAAGCCCAAATTTAAGCTTGTGAAACCATAAACTTTTAGATTTTTTTCTAGACTCTCTTGATTTTTGCCTACAGGAGATGCGAAGAGATACTGGAGCATTTGTTGCGCTTCTCCTTGCGCGCTACCATTAACGGAGAGCATTAATTGCTTGGCGCTGACATTAGGTATCTGGGCATGAACGTTGCTTATCACAACACTTTGATAATTTGCTTTGCTGATATCCACGTTTAATGCGGACTGTTTCATGCTGATTTCACCGCTGAGCTTGGTAAATGCAGGCCACTCGCCCTGCGACTTAGGCATGAGAGGAGCGGGTTTGAAGGTAGCATCAGTGATCGGTAGGTTTAGTGTAAATTCATCGGATTGCCCCCTAGGGAAGGGTATCTGATTCGGGTCACCTTTAATGTGTAGAGTACCGTTGCGAATGAGGCCAGTATCAAATGCTTTTCCAAGAAACTGCTTGCTATCGCTATCCATCCCAGTAGGAAGGTAGCGATATGCACTAGCAAGTTTTGCTTGTACAAAGTTCATGTCTAGGGTCAGTTGATCGGCTTGCTTCGGTCCACTAAGAATATAACTGCTATTGAGTGTGATATTAATCTCAGGATTGCTAAGGGCTACTTGCTTCGCATTAATGATCCAGCCGCTTTTATATTTTTCCCAGTTGACTTGCCCGCTAGCTTTATCCAATTTAATTTTTGGCTCAACTAGGAAGTCATTTATTTCTACCTCTAATTTGGAAGACGCAAGGCTCAGGCTCCCATGTTTTTGGTCGGTTGTAATGATCCCCGTTAAATGAGAAACGCTAGGCATAGATTTGTTGATGCCGATAAAGCTCAAGTCAATGAGTTTGGCGCTAACAGTAAAATCTAATTTATCGGCATTAAACCAAGTGCCAGGAATGGGTAGTGCTGCTAGTGCAGATCGCCTTTCTGACCAGTTGATTTCTAGGTTTTGTAATTCACCATCTGCTTCCGATGCCTTGATCCATTGACGGACTTTTTTAGGCAGGGGAAGGTTGAGGGCAAATAGGGCAACATCTTCGACCAATATCTGGGGAGATGAAAATCCAAATTCTTTGATTTCACCACCATCTCCAGGCGGCTTCCATCGGAAGGTCATGGGACTCAAGTGCTCGAGGGGTGTCGTGCTTAAGCTATCAATGTCCCGCCATGCTAGCGACTTGGTGCTTACTGAAAGTATCTGCTTTTCAGTTGATTGAATGAGATCAGTTTCCAATCTGCCAAACTCAATGGGATCTTCATCCTTAGCCAATTGAATTTTCAGGTGGTCGGCCACAATGGTGAGGGCGCCCCCATCAGGTTTGCCGCTGTCAAGATTGAGTTTTCCTTTTGAGCTAATGCTGCCCTTCAATGCATAAAGGGGCACTTTGAAGTCTTGTGTAATTTTGTTTAGATTGAGGTCGGCAAAATCCCAGGAGAACTCACCAACCCAATCCTTCCAGTTCCCAGCCTGACCTCCAAGGTGATGTGCAAAGTCTGCATTGATTTGGAACTGGCCTTTATGCCAAGGTGTGCTTGCAATCAAAGTGCCACGGTGATTGCGTAGTCCGTTGCTCAGACTAAGTTCTTGAATCTCAACCGAAGTATTCAGTTTCTTATTTTGAAAATCTTCCCAAAAGAATTGAGCGTGACTTACTTTGATTGTGTTTTGTGCGAATAGCCAGTTCTCAGCTGAAAAATCATCTGACTTTGCGCCAATCGGTATGCCTGCAATAGAGATGATGCCCCTAGCATCTCTTTGAGCATAAATTTGAGCGCCATCAAATTGAAGTTCATTAAAGTAGGGTTGAAGATGATAGAAAGAAATCCAGCTTAATTCACCGCTAATTTTTTGAATTTCCAATAAGGGTTTAGCTTTTAAAGAGGAATTAAAACGCAAGCCGGTGATTTCAAAGATGGGTCGAATTCCTGTCCATGAAACTTGCACATCATCCATCGAGACATCTGCACCAATCCGTGCACTGATAAGTTTCTCTAAGGCTGGTTTTGACTTCTCAATTTGAGGCCATAGCAAGAAACGAACCCCAAGATGACCGAGCACAAACACTACAAAAATAAAGCCCCCCAGGATGAGAGCGCGCCTACCCCAGCGTCCGCTTCCGCCTGGAGGACGTTTTTGAAGCACGCTCCGGAGGCGAGGTGGGATGAGGTTGCGAAGCATGACCTCTATTATCCGTCAGCCTCGAGGGGATCGCCAAGAGTCTTTCAAGGCTCGGATTAAGATGAGGGTATGACGAATTTTTCCGCGCAAATAGACTTTTTGAAGGGGCATTCCACTTATGCCCAGCGTTGGCTAAATGCGCAACCAGAGTGGGAGGGGTGGCTGGGCTCCCAGACCCCCCAAAAAATCGATTTAGAATTCATTCAAAATCTCTTGATCCCTTGCGAAGCTGCAATTAACAATGAGGAGCAAGATGAGGCGCAATTCATGGCGGATTTGCGGCTTGCTCGTCAGCGTTTAATGCTGTATTTGGGATTTCGTGATCTCAACGGACTGGCAGATTTAGATGAGGTCACGCATAGCTTGAGCTCATTTGCTGAGTTGGCAGTCTCGCTATCGATTGCATATATTCGCGAGGATCTTCAAAGGCGCTTTGGGGTGCCTTGGAGCACCTCTAGTAATACGGAAATGCCTTTAATGGTTGTAGGCATGGGTAAGCTTGGCGGATGCGAACTCAATCTTTCTTCCGATATTGATCTGATCTTCCTTTATGAGCATGAAGGTGAGACTCAGGGTGGCTCGAAAAGTCTTTCCAACCATGAGTGGTTTACGCGGATGGGTAAGCGCCTTATCAAGTTGCTGTCCGAGCATGACGCTAATGGATTTGTATTCCGGGTGGATATGCGTTTACGTCCTAATGGCGATTCCGGTCCATTGGTATGTAGCCTAGACATGCTAGAAGAATATCTTTTGGTACAGGGTCGTGAGTGGGAGCGTTACGCTTGGATTAAGGGTAGATTGATTGCGCCAATGCCTAGCTCACCTTCTTTTGCTGTTTGCGAAAAGGAGTTAGATCAAATCATTCGACCTTTTGTTTATCGTCGACATTTGGATTACGGCGTGATTGCAGCCATTCGCGACTTACATGCACAGATTCAGCACGAGGCAGATAAAAGGTCTTCAGGCCGGCAAGGCCGTTCCCGCGATATTAAATTGGGCCGTGGGGGCATTCGGGAAATTGAGTTTTTGGCGCAAATGTTTCAACTCATGCGGGGTGGGACTGATCCTCGTTTTCGCGCTCGACCAACATTAGAAATATTGAGCTTGATCGAGAAAAAAGGCATCTTGCTGGCTAGCGAGGTGCGGGCATTAATGGATGCATATGTATTTCTGAGGCGCTTAGAACATCGCATTCAGATTTGGGAGGATCAGCAAACGCATTATTTGCCCGATGATGAATCTGCTCGAACACGTCTTGCTCAGAGTATGGGGGGTCCAGATGTGACGGAGACGACCACTCAATTCCTGGCTGAGTTAGAGGGGCATCAAAACAAGGTTGCCCAACTCTTTGAGAGGGCTTTCGTATTAAAAGATAGTGAGCGCTTGGATCTTGCTCCCTTATCGATTGATTGGGAGCCAGATGTCCAGCATTTCCCCGAGTCGCTGGTTCGCTGGCAAGCATGGAATGGCGGTCCAAAGGAAAGGCAGTTGCCAGAAAAAAGTCGCCTAATTTTTCACAATCTGATTCGCAAGGCGGCTGAGAGTTTGCAGGCGGAACAGTCCATGCAGGCTAGTGCCGACATCACTTTGCTACGCTTTTTTGATTTGTTGGAAGCCATTGCCAGAAGGAGTGCCTATCTCTCCATCTTGTCGGAGTATCCAAAGGCGCTATCTAATGTGCTCGCTTTGCTAAAGGCATCACAGTGGGGTGCGCAGTATTTGACTAGGCATCCACACCTATTGGATCATTTACTTCACCCTCGTGCTGAGGCCCTGCTAGTAGAGTACCCAGAGGATTACTGGCGCGAGGTTAAAACGACCTTAAACATGCGCTTAGATGATGTCATGGCCGATGGTGATGGCTCAGAGCAAGCCATGGATATCTTGCGCGTTACTCATCACAATGAAACTTTTATTACCTTATTGGCTGATCTTGGTATTGGCGTTGATCAAGCCCTGCCTGTCGAAAAAGTCAGTGATCACCTATCCGCATTGGCTGATTTAATTTTGCAAACGACTTTTGAGCGTGTGTGGCCGTCAGTTGCCAAGAAGTTTGATTTGCCTGAGGGTCAACATCCTCCTATTGATGTGCCCTTCGCAGTGATTTCTTATGGGAAGTTGGGTGGAAAAGAGTTGGGCTATGCATCTGATCTGGATTTGGTATTTTTGTATCAGGCGCCAGAGTCAGATTACGCCGCACAAGAAATCTATGGCCTCCTAGCGAAGCGCATGATCAACTGGCTGACGTCCTATACCTCGACTGGTAGCCTGTTTGAGATTGATACCCGCTTGCGTCCTAACGGGTCGGCTGGATTTTTGGTGACGAATGCTGATGCTTTTAAAAAGTATCAGATGCGAGAGGGCGACAACGCAGCCTGGGTCTGGGAGCATCAGGCTTTGACGAGGGCTAGGTTCTCCGCAGGTAACCCAACAGTAGGTCAATTTTTTGATGGGGTGCGCTTTGAGGTTTTGAGTCAGAAACGCAATATTGATGTATTGCGTAATGAGATTTTAGAAATGCGTCGCAAGGTGCATGCTGGCCACCCTAATCCCGCTGGCGAGTTCGACTTAAAGCATGACGCTGGTGGAATGGTGGATATTGAATTTATTGTGCAGTTCTTGGTCTTGGCGTACTCACATCAACACCATCAATTGATTGGTAATTTAGGAAATATTGCACTTCTGAGAATGGCTGCAGAAGCTGGCTTGATAGAGCGGTCTGCTGCTCAGGAGGTGGCTGATGCTTACCGTTTGTTCAGATCTCGTCAGCATCGTTTACGTCTTGATGGCGCAGAAAAAACTCGGGTGAATATTCAATCAGAGTTGGCTCTAGTTGGCGCCAGAAATGCCGTCCTCCATTTATGGCAGCAGATTTTTAAATCACCATCTGATATTTAGTTTTGTTCTAGGAGTTCACGCGCGTGGCGACGGGTTGTGTCTGTAATAGTGGCCCCACCAAGCATGCGCGCGACTTCTTCAACGCGATCTGCCCTAGCCAGAAGGCTGACTTCGGAAAGCGTCTTTTCGCCACTTTGGGATTTGCTGACCTTGAGATGGTGATTGCCTTGTGCGGCTACTTGTGGCAAGTGGGTGACACACAAGATCTGATGTGACTCGCCCAACTGACGTAACAATTTGCCAACGGTTTCGGCAACAGCACCACCAATGCCGGCATCGACTTCATCAAAAATGAGCGTAGGGGTAAATGAGGCTTTGCTGGTGATCACGCTAATGGCAAGACTAATACGTGCTAACTCTCCACCAGATGCGACCTTGGCTAACGCACGAGGCGTACTGCCTGCATGGCCGGCAACCAAGAACTCAATTTGTTCCAAGCCATTCGAACCACCTTCGCTCAATGGGATTAGCGCAATTTCTAATTGGCCGCCAGCCATTGATAAGTCTTGCATCGCTTCAGTAACGAGCTTGCCAAGATCGATGGCTGCCTCGCTACGTTTTTGGGATAGTTGCTTTGCCAACTTGAGGTAAGCAGCTTCTTCTTGCTGTACTTTTTCACGCAAGGCTTCAATATTTTGGGAGGCAGTCAGAGCCTCAAGACGGTCAGCAGTTTCCAATAATAAGTGTGGCAACGCATTGGCCTCGGTACGGTATTTTCTAGCAGCCGTATGTAAAGCTTGCATCCGTTCTTCAACTTGACTCAAGCGTTCTGGGTCAAGGTCAAGTTTTTGCAGGTAGCGATTAAGGCTATGCACAGCCTCATCAATTTGAATTTGTGCTGATTCTAGGGATTGGCTCACTTCAGTTAGCGCAGCATCATGTTGGGCTAAAGCGCTCATATTTGAGCTGGCTTTGGAGAGGGCAGATTCCACTGAGCTGTCAGAATCAGACAAGACGTCAATGGCTTCTTGGCAGCCACTCATAATCTTGGCGCCATTGGCAAGTCGCGCATGCTCGGTTTGAATGTGATCCCATTCGCTTTCTTGTGGTGAGAGCTCTGTCAATTCTTCGAGTTGCCATTCAAGCCTTTCACGTTCACGCTCAATGTCTTGACCAGCATTTTCAGCCTGTGCCAAAAGACGACGCGAGTCGCTGACGATCTTAAATGCTTGCGCTACTTCAACAGCAGTTGGCAATAGTCCAGCATGACGATCCAGTAGTTCACGCTGTGCACCGCCCTTGAGTAGTAGTTGATGAGCGTGTTGACCATGAATATCGACCAATTGATCACCAGCTTCGCGCAATTGCACGAGTGTTGCCACGCTGCCGTTAATGAAAGCGCGACTACGTCCATTACTTTCCACTATTCTTTTGAGGAGCAGACTTTGGCCTGCATCTTCAGCAGGGAAACCTTGATCATCTAACCATTGACTGAAGTGCGCTATTTGTTGGGAGTCAATACGGAAGAGGGCGCTGATTTCCGCGCGGTTACTACCCTCTCGAATTTGGCTGCTATCTGCACGTTCACCCAGTACCAGACCTAGGGCATCGAGGAGGATGGATTTGCCAGCACCTGTTTCACCAGTTAAGACGGTAAAGCCGGCAGCAAAATCAAGTTCAAGTTGATCAACAATGACAAAGTCACGGAGTGCAAGAGTTTGAAGCATGTCTTAGCGTAGCAAAGAACTCGACATCAGAATGTCGATGGGTACTCATTCCAGTGCAGTTTCTCGCGCAAGGTTTTGTAGTCACTATGGTTGCGAGGGTGCAAGA